>JAEZQR010000007.1 GCA_023413015.1 Pseudomonadota bacterium | reverse complement strand
CCCTTCGACAGGCTCAGGGTGAGCGCGAGAGAGGGCGGTGCATGGCACGACGATGGGTCCTCGCTTTCGCGGGACCGACGACTTGAGGAGAGGGTGAGCGCAAATGCGCGTCGACGACTTCGATTTCGACCTCCCGCCCGAGCGTATCGCGCTCCGGCCGGTCTCCCCGCGCGACTCCGCGCGCCTCCTCGTCGTCCGCCCCGACCATCTCGAAGACCGCATCGTCCGCGAGCTGCCGCAGCTCCTGCGCGCCGGCGACGTGCTGGTGTTCAACGACACGCGCGTGATCCCAGCGCAGCTCTTCGGCCGCCGCGGCGAGGCGAAGATCGGCGTTACGCTCCACAAGCGCGAGGACGCCTGGCGCTGGCGTGCCTTCGTCAAGAACGCCAAGCGGCTGAAGCTCGGCGACCGCGTCGACTTCGGCGCGGGGCTCGCTGGCATCGTCGAGGATCGCGGGGACGACGGCTCGATCCTCTGGCGCTTCGAGGCGGACGTCCCGCTCGAGCAGGCGCTGATGGCGGCGGGCACCATGCCGCTGCCGCCCTACATCGCCGGCAAGCGCCCCGCCGATGAAAAGGACGCGCAGGACTATCAGACCGTCTATGCCGAAAAGCCCGGCTCGGTCGCCGCACCCACCGCCGGGCTGCACTTCACGCCCGAGCTGTTCGCCGCGCTCGACGCCGCCGGCATCCGCCGCGAGACGCTGACGCTCCACGTCGGCGCCGGCACCTTCCTGCCGGTCAAGGCCGAGGACACCGCCGACCACAGGATGCACGCCGAATGGGGCAGCATCGACGCCGCCACCGCCGACCGGCTGAACGCCATGCGCGGGGCCGGCGGGCGGCTGATCCCCGTCGGCACCACCTCGCTGCGCCTCATCGAAAGCGCGGCGGGCGACGACGGCCTGATCCGCCCCTTCGCCGGTGACACCAGCATCTTCATCACCCCCGGCTACCGCTTCAAGGCGGTCAACGGCCTGATGACCAACTTCCACCTGCCGCGTTCGACGCTCTTCATGCTGGTGAGCGCGCTGATGGGCCTGGAAACGATGCGCGCGGCGTACAAGCACGCGATCGAGAGCGGGTACCGGTTCTACAGCTATGGCGACGGGAGCTTGTTGCTGCCCTAAGTCTAGGGAAGGTGAACGGGTTTGCTCGCTTCAACCGTTCTTCGCGACACATTCAGCAATGATCGCGAGCCCAGCTATACGTTGCTTACAGCAGCCAATCGATGGGCAGCAGCGACAGGACGGCGACCAGCGTCCGCTGCCAGAGGGTCGTGCCGGGCTCCGTTGTGTGGTGCACCTCGCGCCCGCTGTGCCGCTCGACCCAGAAGAGTTCGCCGTTCCCGGAGAGTCGCACTTCATAGGTGGCTTCGGGAATGGCGTGCGCAAACGCATCGCGCATGCGTCCGGCCAGAACCGGGCTGTCGATCACGAAGCCGAGTTCGGTATTGAGATGGGCCGAGCGCGGATCGAAATTGAACGAGCCGACGAACACGCGCGCTTGGTCGACCGAGAAGGTCTTGGCGTGGAGGGCAGACCCCGCACCGGTTAGCCGTGAGCCCGTACTGCCGACGCCGGTCACTTCGCGTCGCGGCGCTCTGCTGCTCACCGGCGCATATATCTCGTACAGCCGGACGCCCGCTTGGAGCAGCGGCTTGCGCCACTTGGCGTAGCCCGCATGGACGATCGGCACGTCGGTTGCCGCCAACGAGTTGGTGAGGATCGCCACGTCGACACCGCGGCGCGCCATCTGGACGAAGGCGTCCGTTCCGGCTTCGGTTGGCACGAAGTAGCCTGACACCAGCCCGAGCGATTGCCGCGGCTCGCCAACGACGCCGCGCAGCTTCGCGAAGAGCAGCTCGTCGCGTGCCGCACGGGCCAAGCCCTTGGTGGGATCGTCGCTCACCATCCGCACCGGTATCCATTCGAGCGGTAGTCGCCCGGCGACGAGGTCGGTGACGAACGGTAGGTCTCGGATCGCGTCCAGATATTGGCGGGCGCTTGGATTGCTCCGAACCGATGACGCGCGGGTGGCGATTATGGATGCGTCGTGCGTCGGCTGCACGATCTTCGCCGCCGGATAGGCCGAGGCGCTCGCCCAGTAGCGGTCGAAGTCGGCGGACACTTGGCGCACCACCGGTCCCGCCGCCAGCACATCCAAGTCGACGAAAAGCGCCCCGTCGCCGGCGCCGAAATATTCGTCGCCGATGTTGCGGCCGCCGATGATCGTCGCTTGGTTGTCCACGGTAAACGACTTGTTGTGCATGCGTCGGTTGAGACGGGAGAAGTCGGTAAGATAGCCGATCAGCCGCGGCGTGCGGATCACGAACGGATTGAACAGCCGCACCTCGATATTCCTATGGGCATCGAGGGCGGCCAGAATCCGGTCCATGCCAGCGGTGTTGTTGTCGTCCAGCAGCACGCGCACGCGCACGCCACGGTCGGCCGCGGTGCGCAGCTCGTCGAACAGAAGCGTGCCGGTCAGATCATCATGCCAGATATAATATTGGACATCGATGCTGCGCTCGGCCGCCCGTGCCAGAAGCGTGCGGGCCGCGAAGGCGTCCAGCGCCTGTGGAAGGGGATGGACCCCCGACAGCCCCGGGTGCGCGGCGGCCCGTGGCCTGATTGCGCGGCCGAGCCTGGTGTCGTTTGTGTTGGCGAACGCTGTCGAGTGCGTGCGCGGTTCAAGCGGCGGCAAGTCGCTTGCGGCCCGTGCGAGGACAATCCCCGTGGCTATGGCGAGGGAGCAAAGCGCAAAGACCTTCAACCAGCGCATATGGGTCCGGCCTTAACACGTCGAACAGCGTACGGCAGGCCGACGTTTGGCGCCGGCATCAGCCCACGCCAGGCTCTGCGAAGCGATCCGCCAACCACTGAAGATCGCACTGTCTCATCTGCGAGCGGCGTGCAGGCGTACCCAGTCGACGAAGCGATCCATCCAGCCCTGCAGGAACTCGCGGCTGCCGGCGCCGACCTCGCCGCGTTCGTCGAGGAGTCCCTCCTTCCACTGCAGGAAGACTTCAGGCTGGCCCAGCGTCGGCATGTCGAGGTAGGCGAGCATGGTGCGCAGATGCTGCTGCGCGCATGCCGTGCCAATCGCACCGACCGACACGCCGAAGATGCCCGCCGGCTTGCCCGCCCAGGCGCTGGCACCATAGGGCCGCGACGCGCAGTCGAGGGCGTTCTTCAGGACGCCCGGCACCGAGCGGTTATATTCCGGCGTGACGAACATCACGCCATCGGCTTGCGCGATCTCGCCCTTCAATCGCTGCACGGGGGCCGGCTGCTCCGCATCGTCGTCCTGATTGTAGAGGGGCAGGTCGTCGATGCGGCTGTGGTGGAAGGACAGTTCAGCCGGGGCAAGCCGCACCACGGCATCCGCCACCTGCCGGTTATACGAGCCTTCGCGCAAACTGCCGACGAGAACCGCGATCCGCATGCCACCGACTCCTGCTGGTCACGGAGGTGCAATCCACCTCCGCTGCGGCCCCAACGCATGCGTGCCGCTCAGTGTCCGCGACGCCACTCCCACTTGGCAGCAGATATGGGCTTGCACTGAGAGCTTGGACGCCAAGAAACCGCTTTCCTACACCCCTCCCGATCTGCTTACCTCGACCGGCATGATCTTCTCGACCCCGCTCCACGCAGCCCATTGGCACGCAGGGGGTTTCCCGGGCTCGGCGATTGCGGCGCGAACGTGTGAACTTTGTGTCAACTTCATAAACTTCCGCGGGCTTGCCGGCCTTCCCAATAGTGAATCGGCCCGGCTATGGGGTGCCGATGAACCCTGACGCTCCCCGTTTCGAATTTTCCATCCACGCCACCGACGGCGCCGCGCGCACCGGCGTGATCGCCATGAAGCGCGGCGAAATCCGCACGCCGGCCTTCATGCCGGTGGGCACCGCCGCCACCGTCAAGGCGATGCGCCCGGCCGAGGTGCGCGCCGCCGGCGCCGACATCATCCTTGGCAACACCTACCACCTGATGCTGCGCCCGACCGCCGAGCGCATCGCGGCGCTGGGCGGCCTGCATAGGTTCATGGGCTGGGAGCGGCCGATCCTCACCGACTCCGGCGGCTATCAGGTCATGTCGCTGTCCGAGCTTCGGAAGATGAGCGAGGCGGGCGTCGAGTTCGCGTCGCACCTCGATGGCTCGCGCCACATGCTGACGCCCGAGCGCTCGATGGAGGTGCAGCGGCTGCTCGGCTCCGACATCGTCATGGCGTTCGACGAATGCACGCCGCACCCGGCGACGCACGAGCAGGCGGCGACGTCGATGGAGCGTTCGATGCGCTGGGCGCAGCGCTCGCGCGACGGCTTCAACAGCGGCGAGGCGCATGCCGGCATCGCCGCGCTGTTCGGCATCCAGCAGGGCTCGATGTACGAGGACCTGCGCCGCGTCTCGGCCGAGAAGCTGATCGAGATCGGCTTCGACGGCTACGCGGTCGGCGGCCTCGCGGTGGGCGAGGGGCAGGCGCAGATGTTCGAGGTGCTCGACTATGCCCCCGCGATGCTGCCCGCCGATCGCCCGCGCTACCTCATGGGTGTCGGCAAGCCCGACGACATCGTCGGCGCGGTGGTGCGCGGCATCGACATGTTCGACTGCGTGCTGCCCACCCGCTCGGGCCGCAACGGCCAGGCGTTCACGCACGACGGCCCGCTCAACATCCGCAACGCCAAGCACAAGGACGATGCCGGCCCGCTCGATCCCGACTGCGCCTGTCCGGTCTGCGGCACTTGGAGCCGCGCCTATCTTCACCACCTCATCAAGGCGCAGGAGATCCTCGGCGCCATGCTGATGACCGAGCACAACATCTGGTTCTATCAGCAGTTGATGGCCGGCCTGCGCGCGGCGATCAGCGAAGGGCGGTTGTCGTCCTACGCGGCCGCGTTCCTGGGCCGCTACAAGGGAGGCGACTGATGGCCGTGCTCGAGGTCGAACGCTGCGACGGCTATGCCGTCCTCACCCTCAACCGTCCGGAGGCGATGAACGCGCTGTCGCGCGAGTTGCGGAGCGCGCTCGCCCGCACCGTGCGCGAGCTTGAGGCCGATCCCGGCATCCGCGTGCTGATCCTGACCGGCGCCGGCGACCGCGCCTTCACCGCCGGGCTCGACCTCAAGGAGCTGGGCGCCGGTGCCAGCATCTCCGATGCGGTCGAGGTCGAGGACCCGGTCAAGTCGATCGAGCAATTCTCCGGCCCGGTCATCGGCGCGATCAACGGCGTGGCGATCACCGGCGGCTTCGAGCTGGCGCTCGCCTGCGACGTGCTGATCGTGGCCGATACCGCGCGCTTCGCCGACACCCACGCCCGCGTCGGTATCATGCCCGGCTGGGGTCTCAGCCAGAAGCTCAGCCGCACCATCGGCCTCTACCGCGCCAAGGAACTGTCGCTGACCGGCAACTTCCTGAGCGCGCAGCAGGCGGAAAGCTGGGGCCTCGTCAACCGCGTCGTGCCGCCGGCCGAGCTGCTGCCCGCCGCGCGCCGCCTGGCCGAGGACATGCTGTCGGTCGTCCCCGAGATGTTGGTTGCCTACAAGAAGCTGATCGACGACGGCTACGCCGCCAGTTTCGGCCAGGGCCTCGCCATCGAGGCCGAGCGCGCGAGCGACGCCAATCGCGGCGTCACCGCTAACGACATCGAGCGCCGCCGCGAGGCGGTGCGGGCGAGGGGGCAGGCGCAGAAGAGCTAGCGAGCCGCCATTCCGGGCCGTAACGGAACCGTAACGCCGACTGGCTCGTTTCCGTTGCGGGTTGGAAGATGAAGGGCGTGCTCATGCGAGTTGCCCATCGGCAGCGGCCGTATCGTTACATTGCCTTGGGGCTGATGATGATCGCCCTGGTAGCGGCCCCCATGGTGTTCCCGCTGCTGATGTAAGGCGCTGCACCTACGCCAGCCAATGAATGTAGGCGGCGATGCCCGCGGCCAGCGCCGTCGCGATGGCGATGACGTCGGCGATGCGTTCGGCCTGCTTGAGGCGCGCGGCGTGGTGTTCGGAATATTCGTACGGCTGACGCAACATGGGGCCTGCCCTCTCTACCCTGAGGCTGCTCGTCTAACCTCGCTCGGGCGGCGACTGTTCCCCGGCCAACGTAAAAGATCACCCAGGGGGAGGGCGGCCGTGCTTGGCGCTAGTCGAATAGTTGCATCGGATGGCCGCTTCTTTGTTCCCGGACCTGATCCAGGTTAATGCCGCTCCGGCCAGGGGTCGGCTAACTAGGCGCACGACCCGGGGCGCGCGGCACCGCCGCAAGCCCGACTTCGGGGCCGCGTCTCAGGGCGCGGCCCCTCCTTCCGTGTGACCGCCCACTTATTGGCGTGACCGCAACGACACACCGAAAGCACATCTCGGCGCGGCGCCCTCGACCCCGACAACGGATGTGATAGTTCACGAGTTGTTCTTTCCAGGTGGGTTGGCGGATGCTCAAGCATGACGATCTCTGGGTGCTCGGCGTAGCGGCATCCTTCCTCGGCGTCCTGGTGGCGCTCGCGATGATCTTCTGACGATATCTACTACGGGCGCGCTGACGCGCCCGACCGCGCTTACAGATCAGGGCATGTGCGAGGTGTTCGCTTGCGGCGCCGAGGCCCGTCCGCGCCGATGCGGCTGCCGACCCGAGTCCATCGGGCCGCGCTGCCAGCCTCGCTCGCCTTGGATTAGTGGGCGCTGCCCCAGCCGAGTTTCGGCCCGCCGGTCGGGACTCCAGGCGCGCGGCCCGGCAACCGGCGGCTGACCAGTGACGACGGCACCTCGCTCGCTGGGACCACGATCTCGCCAACCGAAATGCTCGCGGCGCGGCTGCCGGTCGTCCCGATCGAACGAGCGCCCCTGACGCTGTTGCATCCAGTGGTGCCGCATCCAGTAGTCGCGGTCGGCCTGCCGCATCGCATAGCGCCGTCCACCCCGATCGTACACGAAGGCGCCCTGACCTGGGTAATAATAGCCCTGGTACCAGCCGTAGCCGGGATAGTCCCAGCCGCCATAGTCGTAGGGGCCGTAGTAGCCGTCGTAATAAGGATTGCCATAGCCGGCCGACAGGCCGCCATAGCCTCCCACATCGTCATAGGCGCAGCCGCTCAGGCCGAGCGCCGACAGGCCGATCACAAGCAGGTGGAACCGGGAAAGGGACATGGTTCGCCTCCACCCCCCGTACATGGAACGCAATTGGAGCACAGGTCACGTGAACCGGTACTGAATTCCGCGGCGCGGCCGTTCGGACTGCTCGCCACCGGCAGCGTTGTCCGATGCACAGCCGCGCGTCGAAGGGTGTCCTACTTCCCCTTGAACTCGGCTGGGCGCTTCTGGAGGAACGCGCTGACGCCCTCGACGAAATCGCTCGTCCGCCCAGCGGTCAGCTGGTTGCGGCGCTCGACCATCAGCGCTTCGGTGAGCGTGGTGTCGAGGCATTCGCGGATACCCTGCCGGATCAGGGCATAGGCGCGCGTCGGTCCGTTCGCGAGCTTGGCGGCGAGGTCGCGCGCGACCGGCATCAGCTGCTCGTCGTCGACGCATTTGTAGATCATGCCCCAGTTCTCGGCGGTCTCGGCCGGGATGCGCTCGCCGAGCATCATCATCGCCTGCGCGCGGGCGCGGCCCACCAGCCGCGGCAGCAGCCAGGTCGAGCCGACGTCGGGTACGAGGCCGATGTTGACGAAGGCCTGGAGGAAATAGGCCGAACGCGCGGCGACCACGATGTCGCCGGCCAGCGCATAGGAGCAGCCGGCGCCCGCCGCCGGGCCGTTGACCGCTGTGATGAACGGGATCGGCAGCGCGAACAGCCGCTCCATCAGCGGATTGAAGTGGGTCTCGAGCACCTTGCCGGCATCGATCGGTCCCGATCCGCCGCCACCGCCGCTCGCCCCGCCGCCGGCGAGATCGGCGCCCGACGAGAAGCCGCGCCCGGCGCCCGTCATCAGCAGCACGCGCGCGCTGCCTTCGTCACGCAGCCGGTCGACGGCGTTGATCATCTCGCTGATCACCCCGACGTGTAGCGCGTTGAGCATCTGCGGCCGGTTGATCGTCAGCGTGGCGACGCCACCTTCTTCCTCCAGCAGGATATGTTCGTAGGCCATGCTCGCTCCCCAGATCGTGTCCCATATCTTCATAGCCGGTTCGGCGGGCGGGAAGCGCTAGGAAAAGCGAGGGGCGTTGGCGCGAGGTGGGGTCATACTGAAACGTCACGTTATCCCGGCGGAGGCCGGGACCCAGAATGCCACGCACCGTCCTCTCCCGCGCTCACCCTGAGCGCGGATGGGTGTCAGGGTCGTATGCCCTGCCTGCGCGGGGATAACGAACCCATATAAGACGATCCCGCCCTAAGCCGCTTCGGCCGCCAGGTCACGTTCGGTGCAGACGCGGTTCCGGCCCGACTGCTTGGCGCGGTAGAGCGCAGCGTCGGCACGCTCGATCAGCTGCTCAAGGCTGTCGGCCCAGCGGAGCTGCGCGATGCCGAGTGACAGGGTGATCGAGCCGATCTTGCGGCTCGACGCCCCGATGTCGACCGTCCGGCCGCTGACGAAGTCGCGGAACTGCTCGGCGATGTCCTCAGCGGAATCGAGCGCCTTGCCGGGCAGCACGATCACGAACTCCTCGCCGCCGTAGCGCGCGGCATAGCCGATGCCGTGGCACATCTGCTCGAGGCTCTGCCCCACCAGCCGCAGCACCTCGTCGCCGAGCCGGTGGCCCCAGCTGTCGTTGAAGTTCTTGAAGTGGTCGATGTCGCAGAACACCAGGCAGAGCGGCTTGCGGTCGGCGAGCGCCCGGGCCGCCTGCGCCTCGAGATAGGCGCTGAACGCCTTGCGATTGGGCAGGCCGGTGAGGGGATCGGTACGGCTTTCGGAACGCTCGCGCTCGAGGTCGCGGCGAAGCTTGTCGATCTCCTCGCACGACGCGGCGAGTTCCGACTCCAGCCGTTCGGTCTTCTCGATCATCGCCGACGTGGCGTCCACCATCTCCGCGAGCAGCGCGCGCTGGGTCTCGGGATCATGCACGTTGGCGAGGACCGTCTGCCCGTCGCGCAGCGCTTCGCTGTAGACGCGGGTGTCGCCCTCAGTCTGGATTACATAGGTTGCCATCCGCTGGAGCTGCGCCTGCGTGCGGTCGATCAGCTTGACGATGTCCTCGTCGGACCGGCCGCCGTAGAGCTTGTGGCGGATATCGTCGATCGCCTGGGATGGAATTGCGCCCGCCGTGCCGCGAACGGCATCCACCGACTCGACGATCTGCGCATCGGTCCGGGTGACGTACCGGTACCAGAATTCGTAATCGGCCGGCGTGGCCGCGCTGCCGCTCTCGGCCATCAGCGCGGCGATTTTCCCGACGATGTCAGTGGCTTCGTTCATTCATCAGCCAGTCGCGCACGATAGGAACAACGCGATACGCCGAAAGGGCCGCCGCGGACGCGCTGCGTCCGGACGATGTCCCCTCCGAGAAGCCGGCTTAAACGGTGAAAGTTAAAAAAACCGCAATATTGCCGTTAGGCGCGTGCCGACACCAACAGGAAGGCAGGGACCGGCTGGCCGCGGCCAAAGCCGGGTTCCGGCGCGCCGTTGCCATGGTCGTCGCGGCGGCGGCGTTCCCGGTCGCCCCGCTCTCGGTCGCCGCGCGGATGCTCGTCGCGCTCGTGGCGGGGGGCGCGTTGCGCCTCCTGTCGAGGCTCCGGCCGCCGCGGCTCGCGCGGTTCACGGGCGCGCGGCTCGCGCTGCGGGCGGCGCTCCTCGCGGGGTTTCTCTTCGGCCGGCACCGCTGCGCCGCCCCGTCGCTCGATCTTTTGGCCGATCAGCTTCTCGACCTCGGTGACCGCCTCGGCCTCTTCCGCCGTCGCCAGTGTCACCGCCTTGCCGGTGCGGCCGGCGCGTCCCGTGCGGCCGATGCGGTGGACGTAATCCTCGGCGTGGATCGGCACGTCGAAGTTGAAGACGTGGCTCACGCCCTTGACGTCGAGGCCGCGCGCCGCGACGTCCGAGGCGACGAGGATGTTGATCTCGTCGGCCTTGAAGCGGTCGAGCGTCGCCATGCGCTCGGGCTGCTCCATGTCGCCGTGGATTTGGCCGACGCGGAAGCCGTGGCGCTTGAGGCTGTCCGCCAGCGTCTTCACGTCGCGCTTGCGGTTGCAGAAGATGATGGCGCTGCCGATCTCCTCCTCGCGCAGCAGCGAACGCAGCGTCTCGCGCTTGCCGCGCGAGGTCGTCTCGACGATCGACTGCGCGATCGAGGCGTTGGTGGTCGCCGGGCGCGAAACTTCGATGACGCGCGGCTCCTTCATGAAGCGGTCGGCGAGCTTCTTGATCGGCGGCGGCATCGTCGCCGAGAACAGCAGCGTCTGGCGGTTCGGGTTGATGCGCGCGCAGATCTTCTCGACATCGGGGATGAAGCCCATGTCGAGCATGCGGTCGGCCTCGTCGATGACGAGGACGTCGACGCCCGACAGCAGGATCTTGCCGCGCTCGAACTGGTCCATCAGCCGGCCCGGCGTCGCGATCAGCACGTCGACGCCCTTCTCGAGCGCCTTGTCCTGGTCGCCAAAGCTGACGCCGCCGATCAGCAGCACCATCGTCAGCTTGTGATACTTGCCGTATTTCTTGAAGTTCTCGGCGACCTGGTCGGCGAGCTCGCGCGTCGGTGCCAGGATCAGCGAGCGCGGCATGCGCGCGCGCGTGCGGCCGGATGCCAGGATGTCGATCATCGGCAGCACGAACGAGGCGGTCTTGCCGGTGCCGGTCTGCGCCACGCCGATGATGTCGCGGCCCATCAGGACGTGCGGGATCGCCTGGCGCTGGATCGGCGTCGGGTCATTGTAACCGCTGTCGGCGACGGCACGCAGAAGCTCATCGGACAGGTGAAGGTCGGCGAAACTCAAATGCTATCTCTCATTCCCAAGCAAAAGCGCGCCCGCGCTTGCGCACCAGATATGGGGATTGTCAAGGAATCCTGCGATGCAAGGGACAAAAGAAAAAGGGCGGGTCTTTCGACCCGCCCGTCAAGTGATCGACTATTCCTGGACTAGAACTTGAAGCCGGCGGCGATGCCGTAGCGCCGTGGGTCGAGCGTGAAGATGTTCGTGAACAGGCCCGATGAGGCGTCGGTAACGTACAGACCTGTCGTTGCATTGTTGTCGGTAAGGTTCTGCACGAACGCACGAACGAACCAGCGGTCATCGGGGCCGTTAAGCTGGATTTGCGCGTTGATCACCTCATAGGCCTGGATGCGATCTGCGTTGCTGTTGAAGATGGTGCCGTAGCTGTTGCCAGTGAAGGCCAGATCCGCCCGCGGCACGAGGGTCATGCCGTTTGCGAAGTCGAACGTGTACTGGGCGCCGACCGAGAACTTGTAGTTCGGCGCCTGCGGCAGCTCGTTGCCCTTGATGTTGACCGGAACGCCGGCCGCCTCCACCGTGAACGGTGCCC
>JAEZQR010000337.1 GCA_023413015.1 Pseudomonadota bacterium | reverse complement strand
GTTGAAGGGCGTCTACTATCTCGAGCAATATCACGGCTGGGTAGGCTGGACGCTGTTCGCGCTGAGCCCGTTCACCGCCGTGGTGGTGGGCGTCAACCTGCTGGCGCTGACGAAGCGACAACAGGCGCCCTCGCGCTCCGAAAGCTAGCCGGATCGGCAGGCGGGGCAGACGGAATACGCCTGTTTACCTGTGTTGCTTCCATAACGAATTCAGGCATCATCCCCCGCATACCTGGGGGGAGGTATCATGGGAGCCCGGATCGTTGCCGCTGCGGCGGTTGTATCGTTCCCAGTCGATGCACAGGTGCAGGATCTCGGCGGCCCGCGTGCGGCGGCCTGGGCCATTCGGGGTGCGTCGGCACCGAGGCCGAGTGCTGCAGATCGGGCCACAAGGATTTCGAGACATCGGTATCGTCGCACGATGAGCGACGGCGACCGACATCAGGTCGTCGGGGGCATCGGATTCTGCCTCTGACGCGCCACTCCGCCACCGCTTGGTTTCCCCCTAGAGGCGGTGGCGGAGTTCGGCGCTCGCGCCGATGATCCCTGCGCACCTGAGAAGTTAGGGCGCGCCTATATCGAAAGATACGTGCCGATCCCTCCCGGCGATAAATGGCGCGCGAGCGGCTATGGAGGTACTTCGGCGGCACGGCTCGGGTGAGGCGCAGGGCGCGGGGCTGCCGGAGACGGCAGCCCCTTCGCCTCGGGAGCGCCACTCGATGCGGATTTCGACAGCCGCGTAAACGCGACGCCTCCGGAACGATCCGGCAGGTGCGCCGTTCAAGCTATAAAGGGCGGCATCCGCTCGGGTCGAACCGGCAGAAGACGGGAGGCACTCGATGAAGAATGCGTTGCGCCAGCGGAACATCGTCGAACATGCGGTGCTGTTGACCGAGTTGCTCGGTCCGACCGCCAAGCGGCTGATCGCCGCGCATATCGAGCGAAAGCTGCCCGACGACGGCAGCGACCTCGCCTTCTGGGCGGCGCTCTATCGCAGCGTGAAACGGGTCGAAACCAGGTCCGATTTGACGACGGGCGAGGGGCGTTATCCGGCCTGGCCCGCCGACATCCTGGTGGAGCGACGCGCCGGCTGACCAGCCGGGTTCCGGGGCAGGACGGCGCGTTTCCAGCGACGCAGGGCGGCAAGCGCAAGCACGGCAAGGCCGAGCAGGCCGCCGGCCTCGGGCGCGGGCACCTTGAGCCGATCGGGCGTCGCCTTGGACGGCGGCGTGACGGCAGCGCCGGGGGCGGCATAGGCCGGCGCCAGCGGGTGGATGCCGCCATCCGCCCACTGGCTTGCGGCAGGTAGCGCGCAAGGCGGCTGAGCGGCGGACGACGGCTGGATCGGCGCCTTCCGAACCGGCGTCTTCCGGACCGCCGCCGGCCGCTGCGGCTTTTCGACGACATGGACAACGGCACCGCCCAGGATCGCCCCGCCGACGGCGTAGGCGAAGAGCTTTGCCGCGAGAGTAGCCACGGCCGAGGCCGATCAGGTCAGTCGTGGCGATCGGCTCGTCAGGGCCTCGCCGACGCCCAGGGCCTCACGGCGGCGGGCTTCGTAGAGGTGGGCGAATTCGAAGTGGATCGCCCGGGCTTGCGGGTGCGTGCTGCGGGCAGCGAGGAGGAGGTGGTTGGCCGCGCGGGTCCGATAGTAGGTCGCGTCTTGCATGTCCGGTCTCCCTGTTCGGAAAGACCCCCCTGTATGCCGCGCTACCGACTCTGACCGGGAGCGTAACAAAGATTCGCGGGGTTAACCATAGCCATTGCGCGGCTGTGTGAAGCGGACTTCGGGCGGCTCAGCTCAGCACTCGACGACGTTGACCGCGAGACCGCCTTCGCTGGTTTCCTTGTAGCGGCTGTGCATGTCGGCGCCGGTGGCGCGCATGGTGGCGATCACCTTGTCGAGGCTGACATGGTGCGTGCCGTCGCCGATCAGCGCGAGGCGCGAGGCGTCGATCGCCTTGATCGCGCCCATCGCGTTGCGCTCGATGCACGGGATCTGGACCAGCCCGCCGATCGGATCGCAGGTGAGGCCGAGGTTGTGCTCCATGCCAATCTCGGCGGCGTTCTCGATCTGCGCGTTGGTGCCGCCCAGTGCCGCTGTCAGGCCGGCGGCCGCCATCGAGCAGGCCACGCCCACCTCGCCCTGGCAGCCGACCTCGGCGCCCGAGATCGAGGCGTTGCGCTTGTAGAGCGCGCCGATCGCCGAGGCCGTCAGCAGGAAGTCGCGCACGCCGGCGGCGGTACCGCCCCGGAAGGTGCGATAGTACATGATGACCGCCGGGATGATGCCGGCCGCGCCGTTGGTGGGCGCGGTGACGACGGCGCCGCCCGAGGCGTTCTCCTCGTTGACCGCGAGCGCCCAGACGTTGACGAAGTCCATCGCGGCGAGCGGGTCGCCGATGAGCTGCTCGGGCTTGGCCTTCAGCGCCTCGTAGATCGCCTTGGCGCGGCGCGGCACGCGCAGGCCGCCGGGAAGCTGGCCCTCGCGGGCGAGGCCGCGCCGGACGCAGGCCTCCATGCGGGCCCAGAGGCGGTCGAGCCCCTCGTCGATTTCCGCATCGGTGCGGCGCGTGCGTTCGTTCGCGCGCATCAGGTCGGCGATCGACAGACCGGCGGCATCGGCCTGCGCCAGCAGCTGCGCCGCCGAGGCGAAGGGGTAGGGGACCTCGACCGGCTTGCCGCCCGTCGGCGCGGGCGCGCGCATCTCGCTCTCCTCGAGGACGAAGCCACCGCCGACCGAGAAGTAGAGGCGCTGGTCGAGCACGGTCTGCGGCCCGTCGAGCGCGGTGAAGCGGACGGCGTTCGGATGCGTCGGATGCGCCGTCTTGGTCCAGACGATGTCGGACGCGGGATCGAAGGCGATGGCGTGGCGGCCGTCGAGCAGGATCTTCCGGTCGGTCGCCACCGCGGCGAGCACGGCGTCGACGGCGTCGGCATCGACGGTCG
>JAEZQR010000206.1 GCA_023413015.1 Pseudomonadota bacterium | reverse complement strand
GGACGGAGTTCGCGCGCTGGAAAGAACGCCCGGACGAGCCATTGCCCGGCTGGTCGATGACACGGCAGTTCCGATCAGCAGGACACATTTGTCGGCAGCGCGGACAGTTTTGACGGATTAGCTCTATCGAACCGACGTGGTTTGCCGGGTCCAACCGTCAGATTGCGGGATTCCCCTCATCCACTCGAGCCGGCCGCTTTCCACCCATTGCGGGCCTAGGCCGAGCATCGCCCCGTGCGTCAGCCTACCTGTCCAAAGTGGCACTCTGGGTGTGTCTGCGAAGCACTATCGCGTATCCCCGCAATTGCCCCACCCCTCGCCGTTCCTTCAGTGGCAGCGGACCTCGCCGCGGTCGATCGCCCGGCCGATCAGCGCGCCGATGCCTGCCCCGGCGATCGTGCCGAGCGTCTTGGAATCACCAGGCGCCAGGATGTTGCCGAGCGCTCCACCCGATAGGCCGCCGATGATCAGGCCGGTCGTCCCGTCCGAGCGCTTGCAGTAGAGCCGCCCGTCCGAGCCGCGGTAGATCGGGTCGGACGCGGACAGCGCGCGGACCGGATAGTTGCCCGCCCGGTAGTGGCGGTCGGCGAAATAGCCCGCTTCCTTCGCGCGCCGCCCATGCGCCGGGGCATGCGGCGGCGGGTCCGCGAGCACGGGTGCGGCCAACGCCGCCAGCGAGGCGGCGAGCACGAGCTTCTTCATCCTCATCCTCCGATATCGTGTCTTTGCGAGCTTATACGCCGCCGGCCCGCCAAAAGGTCCGGCAGCGTATCGATTGCTAAAGCCAGAAGTTCCGCAGCAACCCACGCCGATTTCCGACCGCAGGGCCGGCTAGAGCAGCTTCTCGATCGCCTGACGCAGCTGCTCGGGCTTGGTGGTCGGCGCGAAGCGGTCGACCACCCGGCCGTCCCGGTCGACCAGGAATTTCGTGAAGTTCCACTTGATCGATCGGCTGCCGAGCAGGCCGGGCGCCTCGCGCTTCAGCCAGGCGTAGACCGGATGCGTATCGGGCCCGTTGACGTCGACCTTGGCGAACATCGGGAAGCCGACGCCGAAGTTGCGCTCGCAGAAGGCGCCGATCTCCGCCTCGCCGCCGGGCTCCTGCTGCCCGAACTGGTTGCACGGGAAGCCGAGGACGGCAAAGCCCCGATCCTTGTATTCGTCGTAGAGCGCCTGCAGCCCCGCATATTGCGGGGTGAAGCCGCACTGGCTGGCGGTGTTGACGATCAGCAGGACTTTGCCTCCGAACGCCGAAAGCGGGACCTCGCTGCCATCGAGCGCCCGCGCGCTAAGATCCTGAAGGCCGGTCATGCCATGATCAGAGCATGGAATCCCGGTCGGCGGAAGCCTCTTCTCCGCGCTCAGGTCGCCACCGGCGACGCGATCAGCACGACCGCGAACCAGATCGCGATGATGCCGGTCAGGACCGCGGTGCCGACCAGCGCCACCAGATCGGGCCGCAGACCGGCGATGATGGCCTCCCCGCCCGACCGGTCGTTGGCCGCGACGACGCCTCCGGGCGGACCGCCGCTACCGCCGACCGTCAGCATGCGGCCGCTGCCGCCCCCGCTCGCTGCGAAGGCGCGAATGCGGCGCGGCAGCAGCCGGATCTCGGAGCCGACCGCTAGCCCGTCCGGCACCTCCATGACGGCCACGTCCACCGCGCCGCTGGCGGTCTCACAGTCGATGAGCCAGGCCGGCCCGGTGCGGGTGATCGCCTTGACCGTGGCGGGCAGCCCCAGCGGTCCGGCGCTCAGCTCGAACTCGTGCGGCCGCACATAGGCCACCCCGGGTCCCGTCACCGCCTGCGGCGGCGTCGGAAGGCGCGTGCCGTCCAGCCGGATGGCGTCCGGCTCGATGACGCAGTCGAAGCGGTTGGCCTGCCCGACGAAGTCGCAGACGAAGGCGGTCGCTGGCTCGTCGTAGATCCGATCGGGGGTGTCGACCTGCTCGATATGCCCTTGGCTCATCACCACCACCCGGTCGGCGAGCTCGAGCGCCTCCTCCTGGTCGTGCGTCACGAAGATGGTGGTGAGCCCCATCTCGTCGTGGATGCGGCGCAGCCAGCGGCGCAGGTCCTTGCGCACCTTGGCGTCCAAGGCCCCGAACGGCTCGTCGAGCAGCAGGATGCGCGGCCGCACCGCGAGCGCGCGGGCGAGCGCCACGCGCTGGCGCTGGCCGCCGGACAGCTGGCTTGGGTAGCGCGGGCCGAGCTGGCCGATCTGCACGAGATCGAGCAGTTCGGCGACGCGCGCGTCGATCTCCGCCTTGGGCGGCCGCTCGCCCCGGCGCTTGACCGTCAGCCCGAAGGCGACGTTCTCGGCCACGGTCATGTGCCGGAACAGCGCATAATGCTGGAACACGAAGCCCACCGCGCGCTCGCGCGTCGGGCGGTGGGTGACGTCCAGCCCGTCGAAGCTGACATGGCCGGCATCGGGAAAATCGAGCCCGGCCATCAGCCGCAGCAGCGTGGTCTTGCCCGAGCCCGACGGGCCGAGCAGCGCCAGGAACTCACCCGGCTGCGCCTCGAGCGACACGTCGTCGAGCGCGGTAAAGTCGCCGAAGCGCTTGGTGATGCCGTGAACGGCGACGGTCATGGGGCGAACTCCATCAGTGGCCGGTCCCGACCAGTTCGTCGCGGTGCCGCCATTCGAGCAGCGACTTCAGCACGAGCGTGACGAGAGCCAAGCCTGCAAGCAGCGAGGCGACGGCGAAAGCGGCGACGAAGTTGTACTCATTGTAGAGGATCTCGACGTGGAGCGGCATGGTGTTGGTCTCGCCGCGGATATGGCCGGAAACCACCGACACCGCGCCGAACTCGCCCATGGCGCGCGCGTTGCACAGCAGCACGCCGTAGAGCAGCCCCCAGCGGATGTTGGGCAGCGTCACCCGCCAGAAGGTCTGCCAGCCGGACGCCCCGAGCGACAGCGCCGCTTCCTCGTCGTCGCGCCCCTGCGCCTCCATCAGCGGGATGAGCTCGCGCGCGATGAAGGGGAAGGTGACGAAGACGGTGGCGAGCACGATGCCCGGCACCGCGAAGATGATCTCGATGTCGTGCGCCTGCAGCCACGGCCCGAACCAGCCGTGCGCGCCGTAGAGCAGCACGTAGATGAGGCCCGACACCACCGGCGACACCGAGAAGGGCAGATCGATCAGCGTGACGAGCAGCGACTTGCCCGGAAAGTCGAACTTGGCGATCGCCCAGGCCGCTGCCACGCCGAACACGAGGTTCAGCGGCACGGCGATCGCCGCGACGATCAGCGTCAGCTTGATCGCGGCAAGCGCGTCCGGCTCGACCACCGACTGCCAATAGGCGTCCCAGCCGTCGCGCAGCGCCTCGACGAAGACGGCCACCAGCGGCAGCAGCAGCGCGGCCAGCAGGTAGACGAGCGCGATGCCGATCAGCAGCGCACGCACCCAGGGGCGTTCGGTGACGGCGGACCGGGCGCTCATGCGGACCTCCGGCGGCCCCAGGCCTGGAGCAGGTTGATGCCGAGCAGCGCCGCGAACGACACCACCAGCATCACCACCGCGATCGCGGTCGCGCCGGCGTAGTTGTACTGCTCGAGCTGGGTGACGATCAGCAGCGGCGCGATCTCCGACTTGTACGGCATGTTGCCGGCGATGAAGATCACCGAGCCGTATTCGCCGACGCCGCGCGCAAAGGCGAGCGCGAAGCCGGTGGCGAGCGCCGGCAGGATCGTCGGCAGGATCACGCGCCGGAACGTCTGCCACCGCGTCGCCCCCAGGCTCGCCGCCGCCTCCTCGACGTCGACGCCCAGATCCTCGAGCACCGGCTCGACGGTGCGGACCACGAAGGGCAGCCCGATGAACACCAGCGCGACGGTCACGCCGAGCGGCTGGAACGCCACCTGGATGCCGAGCGGCTCGAGCCACGAGCCGATCCAGCCGTTGCTCGCGTAGAGCGCGGTGAGCGCGATGCCGGCGACCGCCGTCGGCAGCGCGAACGGCAGGTCGACGATCGCGCCGACGATGCGCTTGGCCGGAAAGCTGTAGCGCACCAGCACCCAGGCGGTGAGCAGCCCGAACACGCCGTTCACCAACGCCGCGATCAGCGCCGCGCCGAAGCTCAGCCGGTAGGCGGCGAGCGCCCGGTCGGAGAAGGCCACGGCGGCGAAGTCCGCCCAGCCCATGCCGGCCGCCCGCAGGAACACCGCGGTCAGCGGCAGCAGCACGATCGTCGACAGGTAGAAGAGCGTGAAGCCGAGCGTCAGCCCGAACCCGGGAATGATCGAGGCGACCCGCTGCGGCCGGTCCGGTCCGGCCGTCGGTGGCAAGGCTAGCGTC
>JAEZQR010000184.1 GCA_023413015.1 Pseudomonadota bacterium | reverse complement strand
CCTTCTTCCCGGACCTCAGTTCGGGCGAGGGGGCGGCGCCCTTCAAGACGCTCGCCGACTACGAGAACAACCTGAAGCGCATCGACGGCTATGTGACGGTGCTCGACCGTGCCATCGAGCGCTTCCGACAGGGCATGGCGACCGGCGTCACGCAGCCGAAGCTGGTCGTCGATAACATCGTCGGCCAGCTGGATACCCAGATCGCGCTCGGTGTCGACAACAGCGTGTTCATGGGGCCGGTCAAGAAGTTCCCGGAGGGTATCTCGGCGGAGGACCAGGCGCGGCTGAAGGCCGCCTATGCCGCCTCGGTCCGCGACAAGATTCTGCCTGTCTATCACCGCCTGCGCGACTTCCTCAAGAACGAGTATCGCCCGGCGGCGCGCGACGGCGTCGGCCTCGTCCACATGAAAGGCGGGCCGCAGCTCTACAGCTACCTTATCGAGAGCAATACGACGCTGCCGCTGACCGCCGAGGAGGTGCACCAGACCGGCCTCGCCGAGGTCGCGCAGCTGCGCGGCGAGATGGAGAAGGTAAAGGCCCGGGTCGGCTTCAAGGGCACGCTCCAGCAGTTCTTCGAATATCTCCGCACCGACCCGAAGTTCCAGCCGAAGTCGAAGGAGTGGCTGACCGAGCGCTATTACGAGATCGGCCGGAAGGTCGACGCCAACGTCGGCAAGCTGTTCTCGACGATTCCGAAGTCGCCGCTCGAAATCCGCCCGGTGCCGGCCTTCCGCGAGAAGAACGAGGCTGGCGGCTCGTATCAGCAGGGCACGCCGGACGGCACGCGGCCGGGCGTGTTCTACTTCAACACCTATGATCTGCCGTCGCGCACCACGCCGGGCATCGAGACGCTCTACCTCCACGAAGGCATTCCGGGGCATCACTTCCAGATCAGCCTCGCGCAGGAGAATACCGAGCTGCCGAACTTCATGCGCTTCGGCGGCAATACCGCGTTCGTCGAGGGCTGGGCGCTCTATGCCGAGACGCTGGGGCCCGAGCTCGGCATGTTCACCGACCCGTATCAATATATGGGCCACCTGAGCGACCAGATGCTTCGCGCGATGCGGCTGGTGGTCGACACCGGCATCCATGCCAAGGGTTGGACGCGCGACCAGTCGATCAAGTACATGCTGTCCAACTCGAACATCGGCAGGACCGACGCCACCGCCGAGGTCGAGCGCTACATCGCCGTCCCCGGCCAGGCGCTCGCCTATATGACCGGCAAGAACAAGATTCGCGAACTCAGGACGCGGGCCGAGCAGGCGCTGGGCGACAAGTTCGATCCGCGCGAGTTCCATGCGCAGGTGCTGATGACCGGTGCGCTGCCGCTTACCGTGCTCGAGGCGAAGATCGACCGCTGGATCGCCGAGAAGAAAGCGTCCTAGGCGAGCGTTCCGAACGGCTGCAGGCGCATATCACACGGCGCCTGCAGCGCCGCTTCAATCGACCGATGTAGTACAGGGTTCGACGAGCGCATGGCGCGCCCCTTGCTTGCGGGCATGCCGCCATTTTACGCCTGTGCCGCACCTTGGGGGAGAATTGCCAGATGACCGCTCGCCTTCTGAACGGTTCGATGATTGCTGCAGCGCTGCTGCTCGGCCAGCCTGCGGCTGCGCAAGCGCCGACGGCGGCATCGGCCATGACTGCGGCGCAGAAGAGCGCACATGACAAGCTGTTCGCGCTGTTCGCCGCGTCCGATGAGGCCAATCTCAAGCGCAATCCACTTGGGGCGCTGTTCCGCGGCGACATGCGTTACGCCGATCAGCTCGGCGACAACATCACCGATGCCTATTTCGCGGCCGAGCGCAGCGCCGTCGAGTCGGACTTGGTGGCGCTGGCGCAAATCGACCGGGCCGCGCTCACGCCCGACGACCAGATCTCCTACGACGTGTTCAAGTGGCAGTCCGAGCTCGCGCTACGCGGTCTCCAGCCTGACATGCTGGCGCTAACCATCGTCCGGCCGATCGATCACTTCCTCGGTCTTCACATCTTCCTGCCGACTGTGTCGTCGGGCCAAGGTGCTGCCCCATTCAAGACGGTTGCGGACTACGAAAACAACCTCAAGCGTCTCGACCAATACGTCCTCTATCTCGATCGTACGATCAGCCGGATGCGCGAGGGCATGGCCTCGGGCGTGGTCAACTCGAAGCTGGTAATGAACAACGTCGTCGGCCAACTCGACAACCTCATCGCCGAGGGCGTCGAGGGCAGTACCTACTACGGTCCGATCAAGAAGTTTCCTGAGGATATCTCCGCCGCCGATCGTGCGCGGCTGACGGCCGCCTATGCCGCTTTCATCCGCGACAAGCTCACGCCGGCTCACACGCGGCTGCGCGACTTCATCAGGACCGAGTACCTGCCAAAGGCACGCGACGGCGTCGGTCTCGTCCATATGAAAGGCGGCGACAAGCTCTACCGCTACCAGATCGAGGCGCTGACCACGACCAAGATGGAGCCCGAGGCGGTCCACCAGCTCGGCCTGTCCGAAGTGGCGCGCATCAAGGCCGGCATGGAGAAGGTGAAGACACAGGTCGGCTTCAAGGGCACGCCCCAGCAGTTCGCCGAGCATCTGCGCACCGCGCCGCAATTCCGTCCCGCCTCGAAGCAGGCACTGGTCGACGGCTATTTTGCGATCGACAAGCGCGTAAAGGATGTGATCGGGCGTGAGTTCTCGGTGATGCCGAAGACGCCGCTCGATATCCGACCGGTCGAGGAATTCCGCGAGAAGACTGCGGCTGGCGGTTCCTACCAGCGCGGTGCCCCTGACGGTTCGCGCCCGGGCGTCTTCTACTTCAACGGCTATGATCTGCCCTCGCGCTCGACGTGGGGCATGGAGACGCTGTTCCTCCACGAGGGTGCGCCGGGGCATCACTTCCAGCTCAGCCTCGCGCAGGAAAATGACCGTCTGCCTGCCTTCCAGCGCTTCGGCGGCAATACCGCTTTCAATGAGGGCTGGGGACTTTATGCTGAGAGCCTTGGGCCGGCGCTCGGCTTCTACACCGATCCCTACCAGATGTACGGCCACCTGAACGACGAGATGCTGCGCGCCGTTCGCCTCGTCGTCGACACCGGTATCCATGCCAAGGGTTGGACGCGCGATCAGGCGATCCAATACATGCTCGACAACACTGCGATGGGACGCACCGCCGTCACTGCCGAGGTCGAGCGCTACATCGCCTGGCCGGGACAGGCGCTTGCCTACAAGATCGGCGGGCTCAAGCTCCGCGAGTTGCGCACGCGGGCCGAGCAGGCGCTGGGCGACAAGTTCGATCCGCGCGAGTTCCATGCGCAGGTGCTGATGACCGGTGCGCTGCCGCTTACCGTGCTCGAGGCCAAGATCGACCGCTGGATCGCGGAGAAGAAGACGTCCTAGGCGATCGTCCCGAACGGCTGCAGGCGCTTCGCCAACGCGCGGGCGCCTGCGACGTCGTTCTTCTGGAGGAGTGGCAGGACCTGCTCGGCCTGCCGCTTCAGCAGCGCCTCGAAGCCGTCGCGCGGCGTGGCCTGAACGGCGCGCGACAGCAGCTCGCGGGCACGCGGCGCATTGTCGGCGTCGAGCGCGAGCAGCGTGAACGCGTAGAAGGTGGGCACCTCGCTGCCTTGCGGGTCCTTGGCAAGGGCGGTCTCGAACGCGCGGATGCTTTCACTTTTCTTGGCGCCGAGCACGGTGCCGGCGATGAGGCCGCCGAGCGTCGCCACCGACTCGCCATGCCAGCCGCCGAGTGCCGCCCAGGCAACGGCGTTCTGCGGATCGGCGGCGCGGGCCTGATCCATCAGCTTGCGCGCCTGCTTCGCCTCGCCGGGCGAGCGGTGCAGCTTGGCGATATAGCCGATCGCGATCCCCTTCTGGAGCAGCGCCGGGGGATAGGCTGGCCGCTTGGCGAGCGCGGTATCGGCGAGGCGGACGGCGTCACCGCAGAGCTGGAGCGCACGATCCTTGTCGCTCGTGCGATAGGCGGCGATCGCGAGTGTCGAGCGGGCGGCGAGCACTAGTGCTTCGGGCGTGGCTTCCTTCGCACCGGCCTGCGCCGCCTCGGCGAACCGGCCGTCGCGGAACAGCGAGGCCGTGTCGGCTAGCGCTGGGGCAGCCAGCAGCGCGAGCGCCAGCCCGAGTGCGATCTTCCTCATGCGGCCAGCATAACAGGATCGCATACCGGCGGAAGCCGGCTCGCCGCTCAGTGGGGAGCGACGGCGCCCAGGGCTTCCGCGATCAGCTTGCGCGTGTTGCCGATGCCGTAGAGCGCGATGAACGAGCCCATGCGGGGCCCTTGGCTCGAGCCGAGCAATGTCTCGTAGATGCCCTTGAACCACTCGCGCAGATTCTCGAAGCCGGCGGCCTTGCCGGCCTCGTACACCTCGAACTGGATCGCCTCGGCATCGGCGTCGGCGGGCAGCGCCGCCAGCCGCCGGTCGAGGTCGAACAGCGCCTGCGCTTCGAGGTCGATCGGCGCGCGGCGTTCGAGCGTCGGTGCGATGAAGTCGCGCTGATAGGCGATGGCGTAGCTGACCAGCCGATCGAGCTCGGGGTGCGTCGCGGGGCTCGCGCCGGGCACGTAGCGGCTGATGAAGCCCCAGATCACGTCGCGATCATCCGACGAGGCGACGCCGACGAGGTTCAGCAGCAGCGCAAACGAGATCGGCAGGTCGACCTGCGACGGGTTTCCCTCGTGGATGTGGAACACCGGGTTGCCGAGCTTCTGCTCGGGCGGCTGCTCGGGGAAGTTGCCGAGGAACTGATAATATTCATCGACCGACTTCGGGATGACGTCGAAGGAGAGCTTCTTCGCCTTCCGCGGCTCGCGGTAGATGTAGAAGGCGAGGCTTTCGGGCGAGGCGTAGGTCAGCCATTCGTCGATCGTCAGGCCGTTGCCCTTCGACTTCGAGATCTTCTCGCCGTTCGCATCGAGGAACAGTTCGTAGTTGAAGCCCTCAGGCGGCTTGGCACCGAGGATGCGCACGATCTTCGACGACAGCGTCACCGAGTCGATCAGGTCCTTGCCCGCCATCTCATAGTCGACGCCGAGCGCCATCCAGCGCATCGCCCAATCGACCTTCCACTGGCACTTCACCGCGCCGCCGACGACCGGCACGGTCATGCGCTCGCCGTCGTTGGGATCGAGATAAGTGATAGTGCCGGCATCCGGATCGCGCTCGACCATCGGGACCTGGAGAACGACGCCGGTCTTCGGGCAGATGGGGAGGAAGGGCGAGTAGGTCGCGCGGCGTTCGGGCCCGAGCGTCGGCAGGATCACGTCGATGACGGCGTCGTAGTTCCTGAGGATCGCCAGCAGCGTGTCGTCGAAGCGGCCGGACGTGTAGCATTCGGTCGCCGACAGGAACTCGTACTCGAAGCCGAAGCCGTCGAGGAAGTTGCGCAGACGCGCATTGTTGTGATGCGCGAAGCTCTCGTGCGTGCCGAACGGGTCCGGGATACGCGTGAGCGGCTGCCCCAGGTGCATCTTCATCATATCCTGATGCGGCACGTTGTCGGGGACTTTGCGCAAGCCGTCCATGTCGTCGGAGAAGGCGACGAGCCGCGTCGGCGCGCCGCCGGTCAGCAGCTCGTAGGCGCGGCGGACGTAGGTGGTGCGCGCCACTTCCTGGAAGGTGCCGATGTGCGGCAGGCCTGACGGACCATAGCCGGTCTCAAACAGCGCCGGACGATCCTGGACATTGCGGGATACGACTTTGCGCGCTTCCTCGAACGGCCATGCCTTGCTCACTTGCGCGGCGGCGCGCATATCGTCCGTGTTGCTCATTCGTTCTTTCCGGCTGCTTCCGCCGGGTTATAGTCGCTCGTCATGTCCGATCAACCGCCATACCCTGCGCTCGTCGCGAGCCACGCCGGCATCTGGATTGCAGAGCCGCAGGGCGACGTACGCGCGGTGACGCGAGGCGAGGCGATCCGTCGCGCCGCCGACACGCCGATGCTGCTGATCAATGCGCCGCTCACGGCAACGCGACTGGGCTATCCCGAGCTCTCCGGGCTCGATCTCTTGGAGCTGTTCGCCTTCGTCCATCCCGCGCGCTTCGCGGTGCCAACAGCGCAGGGGCTGGCGAAGACGCTCGGGATCGAGGTGCCGCCGGAGCCGTCCGCCGAGGCGGCGTTCCTGCAGAAGGCCGCCGCCAAGCTGCTCGCCACGCTCGAGAGCCCGCTCTGGCCCGAGCGCCGGGGCGCCTATACGGCGGCGCAGTCGCTCCATCGGCTGCGCTGGGCATGGGGGAGCGAAGTGGCGGCGCGCGTCGCGCGGCCCGAGCGGAGCGAGCGGCTGCTGTTCCAGTCGCTGCCGAAATGGGAGGACGCCGCGCCGCGCCCCAAGCCCCGCGATGCGGCGGTGCCCGAGCGGGTGGTGGAGGATCGCCTCGGTGAGCTGCTCGGCGCGAACTCGGAGGAGCGGCCGGGCCAGCGTGCCTACGCGAAGGCGGTGGCGGGCGCGTTCCAGCCTCGCAAGGCGCAGGGGGTACCTAATGTGGTGTTAGCCGAGGCCGGCACAGGCATCGGCAAGACGCTCGGCTATCTCGCGCCGGCCTCGCTGTGGGCGGAGGCGGCGGACGCGCCGGTGTGGCTGTCGACCTATACCAAGGCGCTGCAGCGCCAGCTCGATGCCGAGACCGCGCGGCTCTACCCCGATCCCGAGGTGAAGCGCCGCCGCGCCGTGGTGCGCAAGGGGCGCGAGAATTACCTGTGCCTGCTGAACCTCGAGGACGCATTGCAGGGCGGCTTCATGGGCCGCGCGGCGGTCTTTGCGCAGCTCAGCAGCCGCTGGGCGGCGTTCACACGCGACGGCGACATGATCGGCGGCGACTTCCCCGGCTGGCTGCCGACGTTGTTCCAGCGCTCGGCGCTGACCTCGCTTACCGACCGGCGCGGCGAGTGCGTCTATGCCGGCTGCCCGCACTATCGCCGCTGCTTCATCGAACGCGCCAGCCGGGCCAGCGCGCAGGCCGATCTCGTCATCGCCAACCACGCGCTCGTCATGGTGAACGCGGTGCGCGGCCGGGCCGAAGGCTCGGCGGCGACGCGGCTGGTATTCGACGAGGGACATCATCTGTTCGATGCCGCCGATTCGACCTTCGCGGTGGCGCTGACCGGCGCGGAGGCGATCGAGCTTCGGCGCTGGATCATCGGCCCGGAAGGCGGGCGCTCGCGCGGGCGGCGGCGCGGCCTGTCGGCGCGGCTGGGCGACCTGATGCAGTTCGACGAGGAAGGCGCGGCCGCGCTGGAGACGGCGCTCGACGCCGCGCGCGATCTTCCCGCCGACGGCTGGCTGCAGCGGCTCGCGGACGGGCTGCCCGAAGGGCCGATCGAGGAGCTGCTGTTCGCGGTGCGCGCGCATGTCTACGCCCGCGCCGAGGCGGCCGACATGGGCTACGGGCTCGAGACCGAGGTGGCGAACGTGCTGCCGCAGGTCGTTGAGGCGGCGGAGGAGGCAGCCGAATCGATCGACCGGCTGATGAAGCCGTTCGCCAAGCTCGAAATGCGGCTCGGCGCGCTGATGGAAGAGG
>JAEZQR010000083.1 GCA_023413015.1 Pseudomonadota bacterium | reverse complement strand
GGCGAAGGCCGGGACCCAGAACAACGGCTCATCTGGGTCCCGGCCTTCGCCGGGATGACGGTGGAAATGTTGCGGCTGCACTTGACCCCAAGTGCTGGACGGCGAGTCGGGGGGGCTGCTACATCGCGGACATGCAGCAGCCTGTCCGTATCTCGCCGTCGATCCTTTCCGCTGACTTCGCCAAGCTGGGCGAGGAGGTTCGCGCGATCGATGCGGCCGGCGCCGACTATATCCACGTCGACGTCATGGACGGGCATTTCGTGCCCAACATCACGATCGGCCCCGGCGTCGTGAAGGCGCTGCGCCCGCACACGACCAAGCCGTTCGATGTCCACCTGATGATCTCGCCGGTCGATTCCTTCCTGGAGGCGTTCGCCGAGGCCGGCGCCGACATCCTGACGGTCCATCCCGAAGCCGGGCCGCACCTTCACCGCACGATCCAGCGCATCAAGGCGCTGGGCAAGAAGGCCGGCGTGTCGCTCAATCCGGCGACGCCGGCGAAGATGCTCGACTATGTGCTGGAAGAAGTCGACCTCGTGCTGGTGATGAGCGTCAACCCCGGCTTCGGCGGCCAGTCGTTCATCGACAGCCAGCTCAGGAAGATCGAGGCGATCCGCAAGCAGATCGACAAGATCGGCAAGCCGATCGACCTGGAGGTTGATGGCGGCATCGATGCGAACACTGCGCCGCGCGCCATTGCCGCTGGTGCGGACGTGCTGGTGGCCGGCACCGCGACGTTCCGGGGCGGGCCGGGCGCCTATGCGGCGAATATCGCAGGACTTCGGGGACGGGCTTGAGCGACGACGATATCCGACCGGCCGAGCAGCGCCTGACGCGCGAGGGGGGTGACAGGGGACTGTCGCTCGGTGAGCGACTGTCGGGCGCACTGGCGCACGTCGGCTATCGCTCGCCGCTGCACAAGCTGCGGTTGAAGGGCCGCTTCCCGCTGAAGCTCACCGCGGTCCCGCAGGACCCGATTTCGGGTAGCCCCTCGGTCGGTACCGCGATCACGCAAGGGCAGCTCCGCCATCAGGGCCACAATATCGCGGTGCGCGACTTCGCCGCCGCGATCCGCAACGGGCCGGCGGCCTGGCGCGAATGGGTGCATGGCTTTTCCTGGCTGCGCGACCTGGCGAGCGTCGCCGACCGCAGCGCCGGCGCCCGGCTCGCTGAGCCGCTGGTGGCGGCGTGGGTCGAGGCGTTCGCCGAGTTCGACGAGTTGGCGTGGCGGCCCGACCTCTTGGGCAGCCGCATCGCCTTCTGGTGCGCCTATGCGCCCTATGTGCTGTCGTCGAACGACCTCGTCTACCGGTCGAGCGTGCTCAATCACTTCGCGCGCGGCAGCCGGCATCTGGAGCGCGCCGTCGACAAGGCCGCCGAAGGGCTGCCGCGCCTGCGCGCTTATGCCGGCCTGCTGACCGCGCACCTGCTAATCCCCGGCGGCGAGCGGCAGCAGCCGAAGACGGAGAGCGCCTTCGAACGCTCGCTCGACGGCTTCCTGCTCCCCGACGGCGGCGTCACCAGCCGCGCGCCGACCGACCAGCTTGAGCTTCTGGAGCTGCTGCTGTTCGTCCAGCGCACCTACGAGGCGCGGCAGCTGCGCCCCGCCGAGTTCGTCTCGGCGGCGATCGCGCGGCTGGTGCCGGGCCTCAAGGGCGCGGCGCTGGGCGACGGGCTGCTCGCGGCGCTGCACGGCGGCACGCTAGCATCGGCCGAGCGGATCGACCGCGCGGTCAACCTGTCGGGGGTGATGGCGCGCCCGGCCAAGAGCGGCACCTATTCGGGCGTGCAGCGGATGACAGGCGGCAAGACCGTAGTGGTGCTCGACGCCGGCCCGCCGCCGATCGCGCGCGTGTCGGCGAACGCGCATGCCGGCACGCTCGGCTTCGAGATGTCGGACGGCGCGAGCCGGCTGATCGTCGCCTGCGGCGGCACGCGCGGGCTCGCGCGCCCGTTGCCGGGCGAGCTGGCCGGGCTGCTGGCGACGACCGCGGCACATTCGACGCTCGTGCTCGCCGACACCAACTCGACCAAGCTGCGCGAGGACGGCAGCCTCGGGCGCGGCGTCGAGGAGGTGGTCGCCAACCGCCACGAGAGCGAGGAGGGCACCTGGGTCGAGGCGAGCCACGACGGCTATCTCAAGCGCTACGACCTGCTTCACGTCCGGCGGCTCTACTTGTCCGCCGACGGGCTCGATTTCCGCGGCGAGGACGCGCTCGAGACGCCGAAGGGCAAGGCGTCGAAGAAGGGCGCGAAGCTCAACTTCGACCTGCGCTTCCACCTCGGCCCCGGCGTCGAGGCGACCCCGACCGCCGACGGGCAGGGCGCGCTCCTGCAGCTGCCGAGCGGCGCGGTGTGGCAGTTCAAGGCGCGCGGCGGCACGCTCGCGCTCGACGACAGCCTGTGGATCGACGCCGACGGGCGGCCGATGCGCACGCAGCAGCTCGTGGTGACCGGCTGGACCGAGGCGACGGGCGCGAACGTCAACTGGTCGCTGAAGCGGGCGCGGTGACGCCCGAGCTCGGCATCGAGCTGCCGCCGGCGCCCGGTGCCGTGACGCCGGAGCTGGGCATCGTCGAGGGCTTCTACGGCCGGGCGTGGTCTTGGGACGAGCGGCGCGCGGTGACCACATCCCTCGCGCCGGCCGGCTACGGCTTCTATCTCTACGCGCCCAAGGGCGACGCCTATCTGCGCCGGCAGTGGCGCGAGCCTTATCCGCGCGACGCCGCGGCCGAGCTGACGCGCTTTGCCGCCGACTGCCGCAGGAAGGGCGTGCGTTTCGGCGTGGGGCTGAGCCCCTATGAAGTGTTCCTTGGCTTCGATGAGGCTGCGCGCGCCGCGCTTGCCGACCGGCTGGCGCTGTTCGACGATCTGGGCGTCGCCGACGTGGCGATCCTGTTCGACGACATGCGCGGCGACCTGCCCGACCTGGCGCAGCGCCAAGCGGAGATCGTGGCCTTCGCCGCCGAGCACAGCGGCGCCGGCCGGCTGATCGTCTGCCCGAGCTACTATTCGGATGATCCGGTGCTCGACCGCGTGTTCGGACGGCGGCCGGAGGGGTATCTGGAAGACCTCGGCCGCCTGCTCGACCCTAGCATCGGGATCTTCTGGACCGGCGAGGAAGTGTGCTCGCGCGAGCTGTCGCCGGGGCATCTGGCGCGCGTCGCGCGGGCGCTGGGGCGCAAGCCGTTCCTGTGGGACAATTATCCGGTCAACGACGGGCCGCGCATGTCGCAGCACCTGCACCTGCGCGGCTTCACCGGCCGGCCGGCGGCGATCGGCGCCTATGTCGCGGGCCATGCGATCAACCCCGCACTGCAGCCGACGTTGTCGTGCATCCCGGCGCTGACCCTGGCGATGAGCTATGCGCGCGGCGACGATTATGCCTACGGCGAGGCTTTCTACGAGGCCGCCGCGATGGTGGCGGGCGAGACGCTCGCCACGATGCTGCGCGACGACATCCTCTCGCTCGACGACGGCGGGCTCGGGCGGATGAGCGACGAGCGGCGCGCGAGCCTGCGCGAGCGCTACGGCGCGATCGACCATCCGGCCGCGCGCGAGGTGGCCGAATGGCTCGACGGGCGTTATGGGGTCAGCGCCGAAG
>JAEZQR010000080.1 GCA_023413015.1 Pseudomonadota bacterium | reverse complement strand
GGATCAGGATCGCGTCGCCCTTGAGGCGCTGCTCAGGCAGATGCGCAGCATCCATATCGAGCTGAACGACCGGCACGCCGGCGTCTGTGTGCTCCATCAGGAAGCCGCCATCGCTTCGCTGGAAAGCCATTTGCGGCGGAACGACCCGTCGCCGGCGGTAAGCGCCATCCGGTAGCGTTGCCTTGATCAGGCCGCCTGCGCTTGTTCGCAATCGGGCTCGGGGTAGAGACGCGCGAGATAAGCGGATGCCATCACATAATGCGCCTTGACCGCTGCCGGGCAGGTCGCCCGCTGCGCCAGCTCGATCGCCGCTGCCGCACGGCGTTCCAGATATGAGCTGCCCGTGGCGCCAAATGCCAGAGGTGTGCTGCAGACCAGCGGCAGTGCGGGTGAGCAGGGGTTGGGCAAGAATTCGCTCGTATATCGTGCGAACAGGGAGAATCCGCATGTGCAGACTCGTTGCCTTGGCATTTCTCGCCGCCAGCCCGCTTGCGGCTCAGACAGCGGTGCCCGCACCGCCCGCCGCAGTTATAGTGACGGCCACGCAGAAGCAGACCGTGGTGGAACGGCTGGCCGCGACGCTGGTCGACAATTTCGTGTTTCCCGAGGTCGGGCAACGCTATGCGACCGCGATCCGCACCAAGCTGGCGGCGGGGGGCTACGACGGGCTCGACAGCGTCACGTTCGCGAAGGCGCTGACCGACGACCTGCAGGCGGTGCACGAGGATCGGCACATCCGCGTGCGGCCGCCGGGCACGCAACCGCGACGGCAGCCGAACGGCAACCCGATGAAGCCGATCGAGGAGGCGAAGTGGCTCGCGCCGGGCGTCGCCTATATCAAGTTCAACATGTTCCCCGGCGATCCTGAGACGGTCGGCAGCCTCGAACGCTTCATGACCGAGCATGCCGACGCGAAGGCGCTGATCATCGACGCGCGCACGCATCGCGGTGGCGGGCTCGCGGAAATGGACGTCCTGTTCCCCTATCTCTATGCCAAGCCCACACCGCTCGTGCAGATGGACACGCGTGCGGCGGTGGCCGCGGCCGGCCGGACGCCGTTCGAGGCCGGGCCGACGGTCCGCCCGTTGAGCGGCCCCGAGGGCGTGGTGCGGCGCGAGCATATCGCGCTGCCGGGCAAGGCGACCGCACTGCGGACCGCCAAGGTCTTCTATCTCACGTCGAACCAGACGGCTTCGGCCGCGGAGCATCTTGCGCTGGCGCTCAAGCGCACCGGGCGCGCGACGCTGATCGGCGAGACGACGCGCGGCGCAGGGCATTACGGCATCGGCGCCGACCTCGGGGACGGCTTCAGCGCCTTCATTCCGGTCGGTCGCACCTTCGATCCCGATACCGGCGAAGGCTGGGAGGGCAAGGGCGTGGCGCCGCACGTCACCGTGCCAGCCGAGAAGGCGCTCGACGAGGCGCTCAGACTTGCAGGCGCTGCCGGAACGAGCGCTTAGATCGGAATCGCCTCATATTTCGTCATCCCGGTGCAGGTATGGCTGGAGCGAAGCTGGTACCGACGCGGTGCGCAGCTTATCTAGCGGCGGCCCGTGCTTGCATCGCGCGGCTGTCCTCCTCATCGATCGCCAGCAGCGAGGTGCCGCGGCTCTCGCGCATGTAGAGCGCGGCGACGAGGCTGACGGCGGCGGCACCGAGGATGTAGAGTGCGATCGGCGTCCAGTCCTCATATTCGCGCAGCAGTGCGGTGCCGATCAGTGGCGCCCAGGAACCGGCGACGATCGCGGTCACCTGATAGCCGAGCGAGACGCCCGAATAGCGCATCCGCGTCGGGAACATCTCGGCCATGATCGCCGGCTGCGCCGCGTACATCAGCGCGTGCACGGCGAGCCCGAGCATGATCGCGCCGAGGATCATCGCGGTGCTCTCCGTCCCGAACATCGGGAAGGCGACGAACGGCCAGGCCATCGTGAGCGCCGCGCCCGCGATGTAGACCGGCTTGCGACCCAGCCGGTCGGCAAGCGCGCCCACGAGCGGGATGACGAGGACGTGGAGGATATGGCCGACGAACAGCAGCGCCAGGATCCGCGTCGTGTCGACGCCGATATGGTCTAGGTAGGTGATCGAGAAGGTGACCACCATGTAATAGAGGATGTTCTCCCCGAAGCGCAGCCCCATGGCGGTGAACACGCCGCGCGGATAGCGCCGGAACACCTCGGTCAGGCCATAGCCCGTGCTCGCCTCCTGCTCGATCTGCGCCTTGGCGGCCTTGAAGATCGGCGAGTCCGACACCTGCGTGCGGATGTAGTAGCCGATGGCGACGATCACCACCGACAGCCAGAAGCCGACGCGCCAGCCCCATGACAGGAAGGCATCCTCGGAAAGCGTGGCGGAGAGCAGGAGCAGCACGACGGTGGCGAGCAGGTTGCCGAGCGGCACGCCGGCCTGCGGGAAGCTGCCCCAGAAGGCGCGGCTGCGGTTGGGGCTGTGCTCGGTGACGAGCAGCACCGCCCCGCCCCATTCGCCCCCCAACGCGAAGCCCTGGATGAAGCGCAGCAGCACCAGCAGCGCCGGCGCCCAATAGCCGATCGCATGGAACGTCGGCAGGCAGCCCATCAGGAAGGTCGAGACGCCGATCAGCACGAGGCTGAACTGCAGGAGCGACTTGCGGCCGACCTTGTCGCCGATATGGCCGAACACGACGCCGCCCAGGGGGCGCGCGATGAAGCCAACGGCATAGGTCGCGAACGCGGCGATGATGCCGTCCAGATCGTTGCCGGTGGCGGGAAAGAACAGCTTGCCGAACACCAAAGTGGCGGCGGTGCCGTAGAGGAAGAACTCGTACCATTCGACGACGGTGCCCGCCATCGAGGCGCCGACCACCTTCTTCAGGTACGGCACGTCGGCCGTCTGCTCATGCTCCATAAGGCTCCGCTCCCCCGACCCGATTGCCTGCCGGCAGACTAGCTTGATATCGCCTCGGGTGCACGCATTCGGCATCGCGCGCCGCGCTGCCCCAGCCGTGCTTGAGCGCTTCTGCCGGTGGGAGTGTCGAGCGGGCCTGAAAACGCCCCCAAAATACAAGGACCGGAAAACAGCTTTCGCTGTTCCCGGTCCCGGTCATCTTAGGTTTTATCCCTTGATGGCATCTACTGAATAGCTCGATCCCGACGGCCTCATAATAGGTAATTCACCTTAGCGGCGCCGTAAGGAAACAGAGCTTGCGCAGGTCAGACCGCGGCGAGCGCCTGTTCGAAGTCGGCGATGAGGTCGTCGGGATGCTCGACGCCGATCGAGACGCGGACGAGGTTGTCGGAGATGCCAAGTTCGGCCTTCCGCGCCACCGGCACCGACAGGTGCGTCATGCCGGCCGGGTGCGAGGCGAGCGACTCGGTGCCGCCGAGGCTGACCGCCAGCTTGACGAGCTTCAGATTGTCGAGCAGGCGGAAGGCCTCCGCCTCGCCGCCCTTGACGTAGAGCGAGAAGGTCGAGCCCGCGCCCGAGCAGTGGCGGCGGAAGATGTCGGCCTGCCGCGAGCCTTCCTCAAGGAAGCCGAGGTAGCCGACGCGCTCGACCTTGGGATGGTTGCGCAGATACTCGCACACGACCTTGGCGTTCTCGCCGGCGCGGCTCATGCGCAGCTCTAGCGTCTCGAGGCTGCGTAGCAGCATCCAGGCGGTGTGCGGATCGGTGATCGTGCCGATCGTGTTGCGCATCAGGCGGATCGGGTTGATCGCCGCCTTGGTGCCGAGCACGCCGCCCGCCACGAGGTCGCTGTGCCCGCCGACATATTTGGTCAGCGAGTAGACGACGAGGTCGGCGCCCTGGCTCAGCGGCTGCTGCCAGAGCGGGCCGAGGAAAGTGTTGTCGATCGCGATCGGCGGAACATGGTCGCCGTCCGCCAAGATCGCGTCGCGCGCGGCCTTCACCGCCTCGACATCGACGAGCGCGTTGGTCGGGTTCGCCGGGCTTTCGAGATAGACGGCGGCGACGCGGCCCTTGGCCTTCGCCGCCTTCATGACATTCTCGATCTCCTCGCGGGTGGCGCCGGCCGGGAAATCGAGCCAGGTGACGCCGAACTTGCCGAGGATACGGCCGATCAGCGTCTCGGTCGCGGCATAGAGTGGCGCCGAATGAACGATAACGTCGCCGGGTTGGACGAGCGCGAGGAACAGCGTCGCGATCGCCGACATGCCGGACGAGAAGACCAGCGCGTCCTCCGCGCCTTCCCAAAGCGCGAGGCGGTCTTCGAGGATCTCCTGATCGGGGCCGTTGAAGCGCGAGTAGACGAGGCCTTCGGCGCCGCCGGGACGCACGCCGGTGATGCCTTCGAAGAAGCGCTTGCCGTGCGCCGCGCTCTCGAAGACGAAGGTCGAGGTGAGGAAGATCGGCGGCTTCAGCGCGCCCTCGGACAGCGCCGGGTCGTAGCCATGACCCATCATCATCGTCGAGGGATGGAGCTTGCGGCCGCCGATCTCGGTCGCCTGATGCTTCATCTTGCGCGCGGGAACGCCGGAGAGTTCGCTTTCGGTCTTGTCGCTGGGCATGGGGCTCTCGAATCGTTGGGGAGCGCCGAGCGCTCGGATGCGAGGTTCCTTAGCCCATCCTATCAATTTGGCGAAACCCGGGTGTGGACAATCCCCTACCCGTCATCCCGGCGTTCGCCGGGATGACGGTGGAAAGATGTGGTGCGTCCGTCAGGCCCGGAGCGTCGCGCCCACGGCCTTCTGCGCGGCGGCGACGATCTTCGCGGACAGCGCCTCCAGTTCCTCGTCGGTGAAGCTGCGTTCCTGCGGTTGCAGCGTGACCGAGACCGCAAGCGACTTGCGGCCGTCGCCCATGTCGAACAGGTCGAACAGCGATACGTCGACGATCGCCGCCTTGTCCGCCCCGCGCACCGCGCGGAGCAGCGCGTCGGCCGCCGCGCCGGCCGCGCCCCCGCAGGCGAAGTCGCGCATCACCGGCTGGAGCGGGTTCGGGCGATAGGCCGCGCGCGTGCGCTTCGTTCCCTTCATCGGCGGCAGCGCGTCGAGGAATATCTCGGCGGCCATCGCCGGTCCCTTGAGGTCGAAGCGCTTCGCGATGCGCGGGTG
>JAEZQR010000026.1 GCA_023413015.1 Pseudomonadota bacterium | reverse complement strand
TCGAGACCGAGAAGTGGGAGGATCGGCGCGACGGATCGGCGGCGATCCACCAGCAGATCTTCGTCGAGCGCGACACCCAGAAGGCGATCGTGCTCGGCAAGGGCGGCCAGCAGATCAAGAAGATCGGTGCGGCGGCGCGCGCCGAGCTGGAGGAACAGCTGGGACGCCGGGTCCACCTGTTCCTCCACGTCAAGGTCAAGTCCGACTGGGCCGAGGACCGCGCCGTCTACCGCGACATGGGCCTCGGCTGGGTGGAGTAGCTCAGGAGCCCGGCCTGTCACCTGCTTGAGAGGCGGAAAAGCTCGTAATTTGGGGCTTCTCACCCCATATTCTTCCTATGAATCTCACCGATGAAGCCATCGTTTGCGCGGTGCTGCCGCATGGCGAGCATGGGGCGGTCGTGCGGCTGTTCACGCCGTCGGCGGGGCTCGTTGCCGGCTATGTGCGCGGCGGGCGGTCGCGCAAGCTGCGTCCCGTGCTGCAGCCGGGCAATCTGGTGCAGGCGAACCTGCGCGCGCGTGTCGACGAGCAGATGCCGGCCGCGAGCATCGAGCTGCTGCGCTCGCGCGCGACGCTGGCGATGGACCGGCTCACCGCGCCGGGCATCGAGTGGCTGTGCAGCCTGACTGCGGCGACGCTTGCTGAAGGGCTGGCGCAGCCACAGCTCTACGCCGCGCTCTCGGGCCTGCTCGACGTGATGGACCATGCCGACGATCCGCGCCTGTGGATCGCGGGGCTGGTGCGCTACGAGCTGCTGCTGCTCGAAAAGCTCGGCTTCGGCCTCGACCTCACCGAATGCGCCGCGACCGGCGCCAAGGACGATCTCGTCTACGTCAGCCCCAAGTCGTCGAAGGCGGTGAGCCGCGGGGCCGGCCTCCCCTATGCCGCGCGCCTGCTTCCCCTTCCCGCCTTCCTGCGCGGCAAGGGCGGCACGCCGAGCTGGGAGGAGATCGCCGATGGGCTGAAGACCACCGGCTACTTCCTCGAGCGCGACCTGCTGAACCAGGGCCGCCGGGCCGAAATGCTGGCCGCGCGCGAGCGGCTGGTAAACCGGATCGGCGGGCAATTGCTGGACGCGGAACTTTCGCCCGCCTGATTTGTCGGGCGCGGTATGCGCAGGTTGCTTGTCGCCCTCCCCTGGGCATTGGTCGCGGCTCCGGTTTCGGCCGGCGGTTTCTATCTTCAGGAGCAGTCGCCCCTGGGCCTCGGGCGCGCATTCGCCGGCGAGGCGGCGGCAGCGACCGATGCGTCGACCGTCTTCTTCAATCCCGCCGGCATGGCGCGGCTGCCGGGCAGCTCGATCACTGGCGGTGTGCATGCCCTGTTCGTCCAGAGCGCGCAGGCGGATCGCGGGTCGACCCGCACCGTTCCGGGGTTGGCGACGCCCATCCCGACCGGCGGCGGCAACGGCGGCAATCCGTTCGACAATCCTGTCCTGGTGCCGGCCGCCTATGGCGCCTTCCGCGTCAACGATGGCCCACTGTGGTTCGGTATCGGCGTCTCTTCGCCCTTCGGTCTCAAGGTCGTCTACGATCCTAACTGGTTCGGGCGCTACGACTCGATCCGTTCTGACCTTAAGACGATCAATATCCAGCCGAGCGTCGCCTATGCGCTTTCCGATCGCCTCTCGATCGGAGCCGGCTTCGACATTCAGACGATCGATGCCGAGCTGACGAACGCGCTGCCCAACCTCTCTCCGCTGCTGCCCGACGGGCTGTTGCGCCTGAAGGGCGACGACCTTTCGTTCGGCTGGAACGCCGGCGTGCTCGCCGACCTCGGTACGGTGCGTGTGGGCGCCCATTACCGATCGCGCATCGAGCATAATCTGGGCGGGCGGCTGACCATCTCCGGCCTGCTCGGGCCGCTGGCTGCAGCGAACAGTACCCGCTTCGCTCGTGCGCCCATCACCACGCCTGACATCGCGACGGTGAGCGCCGTGGTCGGCGCTGACCGTCCGCTGCGCTTCCTCGCCAGCGCCAACTGGTACAACTGGTCGGTGTTCGACCGCATCGAGGTACGGCCCGTCGGCGGTGCGACGACCGTGTCCGAGCAGAACTACAAGGACACCTGGGGTGTGCACGGCGCCGTCGAGTACGACGTTTCACCCAGCCTGACGCTGCGCGCGGGAACCGCCTACGACAAGACGCCGACGCGCGACGCGTTCCGCACGACGCGCGTGCCGGACGGAGACCGCACCTGGGCGACCGCGGGCGCGACCCTGCGCTGGCGAAACCTCGAAGCCAATCTCTCCTACGCGCATGTGTTCGTGACGAAGGAGCCGATCGACCGCACCGACCCGCTGTTCATCGGCACGCCGGCGCTCACCACCGTACGGACGGTGTCGCAGAACAGCGGCCATGTGAACGCGGTCGCGCTGTCGGTCGCCGCGCGTTTCTGATGCGGCTGCGCTGAACAAAACACGAACTTTCACTAGGCTTTAGCCTGCGGATTTCCTATATCTGCAGGACCATGACCGATATCCACGATACCCACGACCGTATCATCGAGACGCCTTTCGCCGAGGCGCTGAGCGACCGCTATCTCGTCTACGCGCTGTCGACGATCACGGCGCGCTCGCTGCCTGACGTGCGCGACGGCCTGAAGCCGGTGCACCGCCGCCTGCTGTGGGCGATGCGGCTGCTCAAGCTCGACCCGGCCGCCGGCTACAAGAAGTGCGCCCGCGTCGTCGGCGACGTGATCGGTAAATATCACCCGCACGGCGACCAGTCGGTGTATGACGCGCTGGTGCGCCTCGCGCAGACCTTCGCGCTGCGCTACCCGCTGGTCGACGGCCAGGGCAACTTCGGCAACATCGACGGCGATAACGCCGCCGCGATGCGCTACACCGAGGCGCGGCTGACGGCGGCGGCGGCCGAGCTGATGGACGGGCTCGACGAGGCCTGCGTCCCCTTCCGCACCACCTACAACGGCGAGGACGAGGAGCCCGAGGTCTTCCCGGCGCTCTTCCCCAACCTGCTGGCGAATGGCGCGGCCGGCATCGCGGTCGGCATGGCGACCTCGATCCCGCCGCACAACGTCGCCGAGCTGATCGACGCCGCCACGCTGCTGATCGACAATCCGGAAGCCGGCACCGACGAGCTGCTGGCGCTCGTCCCCGGCCCCGACTTCCCGACCGGCGGCACGATCATCGAGTCGAAGGCCTCGATCCGCGAGGCCTATTCCACCGGCCGTGGCGCCTTCCGCCTGCGCGCCAAGTGGGAGAAGATCGATGTGAAGGGCGGCGGCTGGTACATCGTCATCAGCGAGATCCCCTTCCAGGTGCAGAAGAGCAAGCTGATCGAGGAGATCGCCGCGCTCATCACGGAGAAGAAGCTGCCGATCCTGGAGGACGTGCGCGACGAGTCCGATGCCGAGATCCGGCTGGTGCTCGAGCCCAAGTCGCGGAACGTCGATCCGAACGTGCTGATGGAGAGCCTGTTCAAGCTCACCGACCTCGAGACGCGCTTTCCCTTGAACCTCAACGTGCTCGACAAGACGCGCACGCCGCGCGTCATGAGCCTCAAGGATGCGCTCGCCGCCTATATCGACCACCAGATCGAGGTGCTGGTCGCGCGCGCGCAATACCGGCTGCAGAAGATCGAGGACCGGCTGGAGCTGCTCGCCGGCTTCCTGATCGCCTACCTCAACCTCGACGAAGTGATCCGCATCATCCGCGAGGAGGACGAGCCAAAGCAGGAGCTGATGAAGACTTTCGGCCTGACCGACCGGCAGGCGGAAGCGATCCTCAACATGCGCCTGCGGTCGTTGCGCAAGCTTGAGGAGATGGAGATCGTCCGCGAGAACAAGGCGCTGACCAAGGAGGCCGGTTCGCTGCGTGCGCTGCTCGGCAGCCCGAAGAAGCAGCGCGACCGGGTGAAGGCCGATCTCGCACAGCTTCGCGCCCGCTACGGCCCCGAGACCGAGCTGGGCCGCCGCCGCTCGCTGTTTGCCGACGCGCCGTCGGTGATCGATATCCCGCTCGAGGCGATGATCGAGCGCGAGCCGATCACTGTCATCTGCTCGGCCAAGGGCTGGGTGCGCGCGATGAAGGGCCATGTTGAGCTGGCGTCGGCCGAGGCGGCGAAGTTCAAGGAGGGCGACGGCCCGGCGTTCGCCTTCCACGCGCAGACCACCGACAAGATCGTCGTCGCCGCCGACAACGGCCGCTTCTACACGCTGGGCGCCGACCGGCTGCCCGGCGGGCGCGGCTTCGGCGAGCCGATCCGCCTGATGGTGGACATGGAAGCGTCGGCCGAGATCGTCGAGCTGTTCGCCTATATGCCGAACACGCGGCTGCTGCTGGCGGCAAGCGACGGCAAGGGCTTCGTGATCGGCGCGGGCGACGTGCTCGCCGAGACCAAGAAGGGCCGGCAGGTGATGGTTCCGAAGGCCGGCGCCAAGCTGAAGGTGGTGCGCCCGATCCCGGCGGAGGCCGACCATGTCGCGGCGATCGGCGACAACCGCAAGCTGCTCGTCTTCCCCTTGAGCCAGGTGGTCGAGCTGAGCCGCGGCCAGGGCGTGACGCTCCAGCGGTACAAGGACGGCGGCCTGTCGGATGCGATGGCGTTCAAGCTGGCCGACGGCCTGTCCTGGACGATGGGCGGCAAGGGCGACCGCACCCGTACCGAGACGGACCTGACCGATTGGCTCGGCGACCGGGCGCAGGCCGGCCGCCTGCCGCCGGTGGGCTTCCCGCGCGACAACCGCTTCGCCTGAGGACGGCGGCCGGTCAGCCGGCCGCCGCGAACGCCCCCAGCATCACGGCCACGAGCAGCATCGAAACCAGCGGCACGTGATCGCAGAGCCATTCGCCGAAACGGTTCATCGGATGCCTCCTGTCATCCGGATACGCCGCCGGCCGGCCTGATCCCTCGCCCGTTTCACGGGACGAACAAACCATCAGGCGTCAGGTTCGTTGACCGGTCTCCCTGACCGAAGAGGAGCGGAGAATGGCGAACCCGACGAACATGAACGATACCACGCCCGGCCGCCGCGACCGCGGCGTCGGCGCCGATCTCGGCCAGCACGGCGCGGAAGCGCAGAAGCCGCCCACGACGCCCAACAAGTCGAAGCTCGGCAGCAAGGATATCGATTCGGCTGCGATCCGCGCCAACGATCAGGGCGACGAGAAGAATATTCGCGGCAGCGGTGAGGGTGACAAGTGATGACGGTGACCGCCGAAGCGCAGCGCCTGATGGCTTTCATGGACGCGCAGCTGTTCCGACCCGTGCTAGAGACCAATCCCGACAGCTTCCCGCCGCACCAGCGCGACGACGTGCGGGCGCTGCAGGCGCGGCTGGAGGACATCCAGCGGCAGATCCGGTCCGCCGGTTCGCCCGAGGCAATGGTCCGCGACTTCGGCCGGATCGCACGCGAGGACGGCCAGAGCCTCGATGCCAAGCTGACCGCCCTCGGCTTCGCGGCTGTCAGCGATATCCGCTACGACGTCGAGAAGCTCGGCGCCGAGCTCGGCCTGCAGTGGCAGGACGACGAGCCGGGCGCCGGCCCGCGCGGGACCCGGCAGGAAGCCTAGGCGTAAGCCGGCGCGGGCGCCCTGCGGAGGCGAAGCGACAGCAGGACGCCGACCACGGCAAGCCCCACCATGCCGAGATAGCCGAGGGCGCCGAAGCGATCGTAGAGCGGCCCGGCGAGCAGGCTGGCGAGCGCCGCCTCCGGCGCGGCGGCGAAGCTCTGGTACATCATCTGCGCGGTCGGCGCGCGGTCGTTGCCATACCAGAGCTGGATGAGGCGCATCGTGC
>JAEZQR010000116.1 GCA_023413015.1 Pseudomonadota bacterium | reverse complement strand
GGGCTCGCTGCTGCACAAGCTGTTCGAGCGGCTGCCGGCGGTCGCGCCCGAGCGGCGGCTGGAGGCGGCGCAGCAGTGGCTCGCCCGTCAGGCGCGCGACCTCGCCGAGGTCGAGCGCGACGAGCTGGCCTACAAGGCGCTCAACGTCATCGACGATCCCGACTTCGCCGAGATGTTCGGCGACCAGGCGCTCGCCGAGGCGCCGGTCGCGGCGGTGGTGGGCGAGGCGGTGATCGCCGGCAAGGTCGATCGGCTGCTGATCACGCCCGATCGCGTCCAGATCATCGACTTCAAGACCGGACTCAAGGTGCCCGAGGCCGCCGAACAGGTCTCGACCTATCATCTGAAGCAGATGGCGGCCTATGCCGCTGCGCTGCGCCGCATCTTCCCCGGCCGCCGCGTCGAGGCGGCGCTGCTGTTCACCGAAGTCGCGCGGCTGATCCCGCTTCCCGAGACCCTCCTCGATGCGCATGAGCCGAAAGCCTAGCTTCGGCCGGGGAGAAATCTTCTTGATGCGGCGCTGATTGACCCATTCGGTTGCCGCGCCTACCTCAGACGAAACAAGCTCAGGAGATTGCCCATGCCCGCGAAGAAGGTCACCGACGCCTCGTTCCAGAGCGACGTCCTCGGCGCCGACAAGCCCGTGCTCGTCGACTTCTGGGCGGAATGGTGCGGCCCGTGCCGCCAGATCGGTCCCGCGCTCGAGGAGCTCTCCGACGAGCTTGGGGAGAAGGTCACGATCACCAAGCTCAACATCGACGAGAACCCCGACGCGCCGACCAAGTACGGCGTGCGCGGCATTCCGACGATGATCCTGTTCAAGAACGGCGCGCCCGCCGCCACCGCGGTCGGCGCCCGCCCGAAGAGCGCGATCAAGAGCTGGCTCGAAGGCGAGCTCGCCTAACCCCCGACGAAGATTTCGTAACTGGCAGCGCCGAGCGGAAGGTCCGCTCGGCGCTGTCGTCGTTTCGCGGCGCCTTGCTTCGGTCAGACGTGTCTAGTAACAACTAGACTATCATTCAGGGTGCGGACGATGGTCGCCGACGCTGTCCGGAGATTACCGGCAGTCGATCGCGACCCTTCGACCGAATGTCCGACCGGGGGAAGCCATCATGAAGTCATTGCTGTTCGTCGCCACCGCCATGCCGCTCGTGCTGGCGGGCCCCGCACTCGCCGAGACCAGGGTCTCGACCGCTCGCACGACCTCGATCTCAACCTCGAGCGCCGCGAACGGGCAGCCCGACGACGTGTCGATCGAAAAGGCGGGCTCGATCAAGCTCGGCCAGGCGGGCGTCGCCGTCACGGTCGACAGTGCGAACAAGTTCAAGAACGACGGCGAGATCGCGTTCGAGGACAGGAACGATTCGACGGGCATCCTGCTGACGCCGGGCGTGCAGGGCAGCGTCGACAACAACGGCGTCATCCGGCTCGTCGAGGACTATACGGCCAAGGACGACGACAAGGACGGCGATCTCGACGGGCCGTTCGCCACCGGCGCCAACCGCTACGGCATCCGCCTGGGCGCCGGGGGTACGTTCACCGGCAACGTGACCAGTTCCGCCACCGGCTCGATCACTGTCGAAGGCAATGATTCGGCCGGCATCCTCCTTCAGGGCCGGCTACAGGGCAATCTCGCGAACGCCGGCGCGATCATCGTAACCGGCGACCGCAGCGTGGGCCTGTCGGCGGCTTCGGTGTCGGGCGACGTGCGGGTCACCGGCAGCGTGATCGCGACCGGCGCCGATACCACGGCGGTCGCGCTCGGCGACGTCGGCGGCCTCGTGCAGCTCCAGTCGGTTATCTCGGCGACCGGCTACCGTGCGACCGAACGTCTGGGCGACGCCGCGCGCGCCAAGCTCGATGACGACGATCTGCGCCAAGGCGGAGCCGCCGTCCGGATTTCCGGCAGCGTCGGGGGCGGCATCCTCCTCGACCGGCCGCCAGCCGACGCCGACAAGGACGACAAGGACGAGGACAAGGACGGCGTACCGGATGCGGACGAAAAGACCGCAAGCCTCTCGTCGTTCGGTTCGGCGCCCGCGCTCGACATTGGCGGCGCGGTGGCCACGACGATCGGGCGCGTCGGCACGGGCGACAGTGCCTACGGCCTCGTCATTAAAGGGCAGGTGAGCGGCGCCGGCGTCAACGACGGCGTCTCGGCAACAGCCATCCGCATTGGCCAAGCCGGCGGCGGTGCGACGACGGTTGACGGCGGCATCAACATCGTTTCGGGCGGCGGCGCCGTCGCGGCGACCGCCTTCGGTGCATCCGCCACGTCAATCCTCCTGAACGCCGGCGCGCGCGCGGACGAGCTTCGCAACGGCGGCGACATCAGGGCGGCCGTCACGTCCGACGGCCTTCACAACGCCACCGCCGTCCTGATCCATTCCGGCGCCACGATGGCGACGCTGCGCAACAGCGGCACGATCACCGCCTCGCTGGCCGGTGAGAGCGGCGATGCCGTCGCGATCCTCGACCGCTCGGGCACGCTGTCGCTGATCGAGAACAGCGGCCGGATCACGGCGACGATCACGCCGACCGACGACGCGAACGACAAGGACGACAGCGACACCGATCCGTCGAACGAGGTCGTGACCGGCCGTGCGGTGGTGGCCGATCTTAGCGCCAATACGACGGGCGCGATCGTGCGCCAGTCGAAGGCGTCGGCCACCGCCGCCGACCCCTCGATGACCGGCAACCTGATCTTCGGCAGTGGTGCCGACCGGCTCGAGCTGCTCGCCGGCACCTACAAGGGCACGCTCTCGTTCGGCGCCGGCGCCGATAGCCTGCTGATCGATGGCGGCGCGTCCGCGACGGCCCGGCTGGTCGACACCGACGGCACGCTTGCCGTCGAGGTGAAGAAGGGCAGCCTGACTGTTACCAACGGCGAGGCCGTGCGGCTCGGTTCGCTGAACGTCGGCGCGGAAGGCGCGCTCGCGCTCACCATCGACCCGGCGGCATCGACGGCGACCCGGTTCGAGGTGACCGGGACGGCCGCGATCGCCTCGGGCGCCAAGATCAATCTCACCATGACCTCGCTCGTGCGCGGCACGAAGGAATATGAGGTGATCCGGGCGGGCACGCTGGCGGCCGGGGCCGCGACGACGACGCTGAGCGGCGCACCCTATCTCTACACCACGAGCCTGCGGCAGGACGAGAACAGGCTATACATTGGTGTTCGCGCCAAGACCGCTGCCGAGCTCGAACTCAACCGCTCGGCCACGCAGGGCTATGCAGCGATCTACGACCGGCTCGACAGCGACAAGCGCATTGAGGCCGCGTTCCTCGGCGCCAGCGATCGCGGCGAGTTCCTGGGGCTCTACAACCAGATGCTGCCCGATCATTCGGGCGCCTCGCTGATCTCGGCGGCGGCGATCTCGTCGGCGATCTCGTCGGCGATGAACCAGCCCCTGCAGGGCTCGCAATATGACGAGAAGGGGCTTGCCGTCTGGGGGCAGGAGATTTTCTTCCATGCCGACCGCGACGCCGAGGATGCCGCCGGCTTCAAGTCGAAGGGTGTGGGTTTCGCGGCCGGCCTGGAGCGGATCTCGGGCGGCCACGCCTTCGGCGTCAGCACCAGCTTCGTGTCCGCCGACTACAAGGACCGCTGGGCCGCCGCGGACGAGCGGACCGCGATGCAGTTTGCCGAAGCCGGCCTCTACTGGCGCACCGAGCAGGGACGCTTCCGCGCGAATGCGCGCGGCGGGATCGGCTATGTCTGGTTCGACGGCGACCGGAAGCTCGTGTCGGAAGCCGATGCGCTCAAGCTTACCTCGTCGGCCAAGTGGAACGGCTGGCTCGCCGATGCGCACGCCGGCGCCTCCTACGACCTGGGCCAGGGATGGTTCGTGGCCCGGCCCGAGCTGTCGGTCGATTACCTCCATCTGAAGGAGCAGGGCTATCGCGAGTCGGGCGGCGGGGCGGGCTTCGACCTCGACGTCGATTCCCGCAGCGGCAGCCTGCTCACCGGCACCGCGGCGCTGGCGATCGGCGCGCGCTTCGGCACGGACTTCCGCTGGGGTCCCGAGGTGCAGGCGGGTTGGCGCCAGCGCCTGTCGGGCAATGCCGGCACGACGACGGCACGCTTCGTCAGCGGCGGCAGCGACTTCGCGCTTTCGCCCGAGGCGCTGCCCGACGGCGAGGCGATGGTGAAGCTGGCCTTCCGCGCCGAGAGCGACGGCATCGCCTTCGCGATCGAAGGCGGCAAGTCGTTCCACGACGTCTACGACCAGTACAGCCTGCGCGCGATCGCGCGGTTCACCTTCTAGGTCGGCAGACAAACGGCGCGGGGTTCGCCCCGCGCCGTGGATGCTGCCCAGCTAGGGGCTAGAAGGCAATACGGCGCACGGACTGTAAACTGTCAGTCCGTCCACAGGGAGTTGTCAGGTCATCCGAGCGGGTTTGTAAACTGGAGCGCGATCGACAGGCTCGCTGACGCTTGTTGCGCGGGTCTAGTTTACACTTTGGTCGCGCTTTGCAGCGAGTCATGTGGTGCTGGGTACATCGGCGCGGCGCTGGCGTCCACCAGGCCGAGTAACGCATCTCGACAGCCGTCGTCACGGGGCATCGTTTGCCCCCGCTGGCGCGGGGGCGGCACGCGAGGCTGGGTGTGAGCGGTGCCCATGCCGCAAGCCTGGGTCTGCTGCAACGCAGGGTGGCTGGCGTGTTGTTAGTGCTAGGGTCAGGCGAGAAGCGAGCTGCCTAGAAAAACCTAGGGGAGCCGGTTAGGCTCCCCTGGTCATACAGCTCTCCTCGCGGAGAAGCGGTCACTCGGTTTCCCGTGCGCCGTGTCCCTATAATGGATATTCAGGCTGAAGGTTTCAAGCCCTTATCTGTGGGAGCCATTTGTAGAGGCGTTTTAGGATTTCCTGAAACTCCGGCTCCGTGACCCGCGGGATACCCGTTCTGTGAATTTCCAAGCGGCTGGTCGCGATGGTAATCGGGAAGTCGCAAATCGCGTGCGAGATGCGCTCGTCGAGCCTCGTGGTGAGCGTATAGACAAAAGGCCTATTTGCGTCAGCCGGGTCCGTCGACGTGGGGATCACCGTGCAGGCTTCATAGAGCTTGTTGTTTGGCGAGATTACGACCACGGGCCTCTGCTTCCACATCTCGGGCAGCTGAGCGTCACGGGGGAAATTGCACCAGTACATCTGCATGATCTTCGGCGCGGACTTGATCTTCGGGTGGACGCGCGGCGGCTTCTCGTGGGCAAGCGAGCCCCCTTCGGGGGCAGGGGCGGGCTCAGAAATGACCGGCGTCTTCACAGATAGGATTTTACGCTGGTCGTCCAAAGTCTTCGGTCTCCGTCGTGGAAGCGCTCTTAGTTCACGCTATGGGGCCTTCGCTTCGCGAATGCGAGCGTTATTGTTCCTGTGCTGTTCTAAGCTGCGATCTAGTCGAGCAGAAGCGTCTGGCGCCGCTCAAACGCCGCCGGTGGCCGCTCAATTGCCCAGCGCAGGACCTCGGGGTCGCCGACCAGCACCACGGACTTCCGGGCTCGGGTCACAGCCGTATAGAGCAGCAGACGGTCGAGCAGCCGCGACTTGTTCAGTGGCACGACTACATGGTCGAAGGCTGACCCTTGGGCCTTGTGCACGCTGAAGGCCCAGCCGCGCTTGAAATTGAAGAGATCGCCGACGCCGACTTCGGCCCTTGTACTGTCGGCATCATCGAACCTGACGACGGCGCCGGTCGGTGTCATCCGCTCGATCGTGCCGATCGCGCCGTTCATGATGTCGATCGTCGGCTTATCCTCACCGACATCGGCGCCGACGGCGCGTTCGTAGACGTTCTTCGTCCAGAGAATGCGGCTGCCGATCGCCACGCCCCAGTTATGGACAGGCGGCCGGTGCGCCATCCAGCGCCGCTCGATCGCCGTGGCGGTCTCTTCGGTGCCGTGCGGTCCTTTGAGCGTCGCACCGAGCACCTGCACATCTTCTTCATGAAGAAGAGCGACTTCGGTGACGGTGCGGGGCGGCGGTCCAACGAGCGCGCCGAACGCCGTGAGCGTTGCCTCCCGAAGGTCAGCGCCCTTGCAGGCGAGTAGGCTCACGCCGTCCCGCTGTGGGTGTGAGGGATCAAAGGCCCGCAGTTCCGGGACCTCGCCGGCGCGTATCAGAGCCGCGACACGCGGGACCTCGCTCCCTGGTCCCTGACGGCGGATGATGTTCAACGTGACCATCGGCACTTTGCCGCTATTGATCATCATCACGAGCGGATTGCCCGCTGAGATCGGTGGCAGCTGGGCCGGATCGCCGACAAGCACAAGATCAACATCGGCCGGCAGCCACGACAGAATCTGCCAGAGATCCGTCGTACCGATCATCGAGGCTTCATCAATGACGACCAGCCCGCCACGCGCGCCGAGCTTTCCATAGCGCGCTGCCTTTAGGAAGCGATGCACCGTCATGGCCGGCCGGCCGGTCGCCTCGACCAGTCGTTTGGCCGCCCGGCCGCTCAAGGCCATCTGCAGATAGGGCCGGCGCATCCGGTTGATGATCGTCATCACTGCCCGAGTGATGGTGCTCTTGCCGGTGCCGGCACCACCGGCGATGATCATAACGCGGTTGGTCACCGCGGCTTCCACGGCCGCCCGCTGCACCTCATCGAGGTTGATGCCGCACTCTGCCTCGATGTCGGCGATCGCCGATGCCAGGAGACCTGAAGGAAGAGTCCGCGGGCCCTGTGCCTTGCGGTCGGCGATCGCCTTCTCGATTGAGCGCTCCATAAGGTGGGGGCCGCGCGCCTGCCAGAGATCAGCGCCATGCTCGCGCACGTCACCTCGAGCAGCTGCGATTTCGAACGCGCGCTGCGCAGTCACGCGATCGCAACCCAGAAGCGCCTGCGCGCCGCTCACGAGGTCGGCATGCGTCGACGCCATGTGCCCGCCGATGCCGCGCCCGCGCGTTGTGAAGCGCCGGGCCGCGATCTCAAGCACGGCGGCGGTCAACCGCCGATCATCGTTCGCACCGACGCCCAAGCGGCGGGCCCGTTCGTCGACCCGCTTCCAAGGCTCCGCCACGCACAGCGCGTATGGGTCGGCTGTAACCCGTTCGATGGCTGCACCACCCCAAAGGCGGCAAGCGAGCATCGCTACCGACGGCTCGATCCCAAGACGATCGAACCATTCCAGCGCATGCGCCTCATCGGCCAATCGGGTGAAAGCCTCGGCCGCCTGGAAGGCCGCCAGCGGTCCGACCACGGCCGCCAGGGCGTCGATGTCTTTTGACCGCAGTCGATCGTAGAGGCCCTCGCCGAACTGGTCCCAGAGCTTCTGCGCAGTCTTCGGACCCACCCCCTCGATCTCGCGGTTGGTTGCCAGCCAATGCCTGATGGCCTCGCCGCGAGGCACAAGAGGGACCGCAGTTGTCGCGCAGATCTGCTCGCCGTAGTCGGGCGTCATGACCGGCTCGCCGGTCACTCGCCAAGTCTCGCCGGTAACCGGCGGCCGCGGTTCACGTCGAGCCGGCAGCTGGACTCGCTGTTGTCGGCGATGTCGGTCCCAACCGATCATGATCCCACCGCCGAGGCCACCGGGATGGAATGACGTGACCGCGATCTCGACCGTAAGGCTCACGGCACGCGGCCAGTGGTCGCCATAAAGCCGCGAAGGAAGGCGACTTCCTGCCGAAGCTGCCGAGCCTCGGCTTGGGCCACCAATAGCTCTTCCTCGAGGCGGGCTACGCGGTCGTCTCGTGGCTGCTTCGCCTCTGCTGCCGCAGCGGCTGCATCCAAGCCGCTGAGGCCTCCGCGGAGCTCCCACGCGTCATAGAGTTCGAGGAGTTTGCCGCACCACGCGTTGGTGAAGAAATTCTGGCGATTGAAGTTGCCATTGCCATCTTTCGAGATTGCTGCGGCGACCTTGCCCGTCGAGGCTTTACCGGCGTGTCGGGCAAGGGGTTCGCTACGAGCATGTAGGTCGCTCAGGTGGTTCGCCACGCGACGGATGTTGGCGCGGGCGGTTGGCGCGGCAGGCCCGCCCAGTTCTCGATCAGGCAGGGCGTTGACCTCAGCAAGAATGGTGTTGAGGCGTGTGAGGATGTCGGTCATGCGGCGCGACCCTTCCTATCCTTGCGATCAGTTGCGCCCTTGGGCAGCGGCTCCATGGGGCGGAGCAGGTCGTGCATGGAGACGCCAAGGAGCCGGGCGTTGTGCGTGATCAGCACGATCTGCCGGTCGCTGTTGGCAAGGTCGTTCCGTGCTTCAGTAAGCTCGGCCTCGAGGGTCTGTTTCTGCGCGTCGATGGGCTTGGATCGGCGATGCGGCGCAGGAACCCCATCGGGATTATGGTGTCGCTCGACCGCGCGGTCATAGGCCTTGCGGATCTCGTCGTTCTTTTCGAGGCCCTGCCGCGTGAAGTCGTTGCTGGTAGCGCGCTTGACGATCTTCCGCACGTCATCCCACGAGATGCGCCGGATTCCATCGAAGGCATCGACCGCTGCAACGACGAGCATGACGGCTTCCGGAGTAAGCCGTCCGCGCTTCCGGCCGGTCTTGTTCGTCGGCTTACGCGGCATCGCGGGCGGCCTTGTCGTGTGAGAGAACCTTCCAGCCGTCGTCTTCGAGCTGGATCAGCGTCCCGTCGGGAATCTCGGGATCGTCGTGGATCGCGAGGGTGCGGTCGAGGTTCTTCAGGCGTGCCTTGTGCGACAGGTACCAGTAGTCAGCGCCTTCGGTGCCATCCGCGTCCTCGGCCTCGGCGATCTCGACGGAGACGGCGACCTCGTCGCGGAGCCTAGCGGTTCGCTCCCTCGAGTTGGTGTCGCCTTTCACGATGAGGTTCTTGGTGCAGGTCTCGCAGGCGCCGAACTCGGGGCATGATTCCGACGTCCAGTCGAGCGTGCAGTAGCCGATGTCGGTGACGTGGACGGTGGCGACTGCGCTCTGGACGAACTCTTCCCGGCGTACAGGGTCGTTGATCCGGGCGGCTGCCTCACCGACGGGGCCGCGCACCTCACCAGCGTTCATGGCCTCGCGCACCGCTGCGGCGCGCACGCGGGGTCGGCTGAAGTCGTAGGCGGCGTTCTGGCGGATGTCCTTGCGTCCCATCCAGCGGGCGAGCTCCTGGTCGCTGAGGCCGCCCTCGAGCGCCATGGTGTTGAGCCAGCGCCGGAATTGGTGGGAGGTGAGGCGGATGATGTCGCCGTTCTCGTCGGTGAGGCCTCGGCGCTCGAAGATCGAGAGCTTTCGGTGTTCTTTGTCGTTTGAGCTGGCGATGTAGTAGGCGAGGTTCGTCTGCGTCATGAGGCGCACGACGCCGTTGTGGCCTTGTTCCATCTGCACCTTGTGGAAGAAGCGGCTCTGTACCACGAACAGGGAGTCGTGGAGCTCCTGGTGCCCTTCCTTCCCGAGAACATTGCCCAGCTTAGATTCCGTGAGGAGGACGGCGCAGATGTCGCCCTTGCGCGAACCAGTCGACGGCATGCGCATTTCAATCAGCCGGCCACGTCTCGTGGCGTTCGCCACGGTCACACAATCGTGTGTCGGTAGCTTGTAGCGCTTCATGAACTGGCGCCCACTGCCGCCGCCATTGTTGAGGTTGGGTGTCCATAACCCGACCATTCGCGCAATGTCGGCAGGCGGGAGCACCACGTCATCGTCGATGCTGTCCCAAGGCTCGCCGAGCAGCAACTTGCCGGGGTTGTTGTGCATGAACTTCGCCGCACGCGCGGCCGGCTCAGTGATCCGCTGGATGTCGGCGATCGCGCGGCGCACGACGTCGATCATCACGGTTGGAACAGGTTTCAACCGCTCCGGTCCGCCTTTCTCGGGCACGTAGCGGAGCGCCATCTTAACCAGCGGATTACCGAAGCGGTCGAGCATCTGCGCACCGCTTTCACCGAGAACTGGCTCTTCGACGATTGGGTGGCGAGGCAGCGTGAGGCATTCGTTCAATCGGAAGCCACAAGCGGCGAACAGCTCGATAGCGCGCTGTCGGATCAGGTCTTGGGGCTCGAGGTCGTCAGCGTTCGCGAGATCGGCGATGGCGTCGAGCGCAGCTTCCGATGGGAGCGCCTTGTCCCGAAGCTTCTCCGCCTCTTTGCCGACTGTCGGCTTGTGAGCGACCGGCATCGAGCGCTTCCACTGCACGGGCCGTGCGGCGAGGTAGTGGAGGTCGACGATACGGGCGACATAACGCAGTCCATCCGCCGTCGCCTTGGCGGTGCTGTAGGCGTCGCGGGTGAGCGATAGATTGAGCGCCCGGTCAAAGTCGCCATAGGTGAGGTTCGCGACCGACGGGTCGCGGTCCCGCGTGACGGCGTAGAGGTAGCGGAAGGCGCGAACGAGCATGTCGAGGGCGCTGTGCGAATAACCGTCGACCCGGCTGCCGGCCTTGTGCACGACGATGGCTCGACAGAGTTCAGCCAACTGGCCGTCCAGTGGCAGCGTCCGGCGGCCCTCGACCGGGTGCGTGACGAAGTTCAGCGACGTGTCGTGATCTGCCGATTGGCGCTGTCCACTGGGGATGGGCCAGCGTGTGCTGTGCCAGTCGACGTCCCAAGGCAGCGTCTCCTTGGCGAGGGCGACAAAGCGCTCAAAGTTCTCGGCGGCCTCGAGCGCGGCCGCAGTCTTGAATGGGAACGCGGTCACGCCGCCTCCTGGCGGATCTCGCCGCAGCGCTCGATCACCTTCGCGATCGCCCGTATCGTTGGGTCGTTGATCGCCGTGAGTTTGACGTCCGCGCCATCGCCGAGCCGCTTGCGGCGCTTAGCGAGGAGGTCGTCCATCACTTCTTGGTGCGGGCCATCGAGCCACGGCTGGAAGTTGGGGCAGGTGTAGCACGCGACCGGCGCCATGAGGCTGCACCAGCTGAAGCTGCCGCAAGTGCCGACGCCGGCGCGCGTGCGTTTGTCGACGTCGGTTCGGTAGATGCGGCTTGCCTTATCATCGCCGCGCACGGCCTCCGCCTCGGTTCGCACGATCCGGCCGCACTTCTGGGCAAACGGGAGGAGGGCGGACGACGCCAGCGCGGCGTCGATCGCCTCTACGGCGTCGAGCCTGGCGTTGAAGTAAACCATGATCGTGTTTGTATCAGAGTGGTCGAGCGCGTCGGCGAGTTCGGCGGCTGGGCAGCCTTCGTTCACGAGACGGGTCGCGAAGGTGTAACGCAGACGACGGGGTGTGATGTGGAGCAGATCGCCGTTTGCTGCGCGAACGTCGATGGCTTCGACCAACCGCTTGAGAGCATCGCGTACGTCATTCGAGGAAAGGCGGAAGCGTTCGTTCTCAAATGCAGTGCCGATAAGACTGCGGCGGGCGCCCTCGCGACGGAAGAGCGGCTGTCCGGTCGTGACGATGTTGTCGTTGTCTGCCAGCGCTTTTCGGTCGGCGATCAAGCTGAGGAGGACTTCAGCGATGTGCTTTGCGAGCGGGCGCGTCCTGAACTGGCTACGATAGGAGCGGGTGCGCTTTTTGATCCGGGGCAAGCGGATTTCGTAGAATGTGTCGCCGTTCGCGAGTGGCGTCGCGACAATGTCTTCTTCGTTGAGCCAGACGAGGTTCTTCGAGTTGCAGCCGAAGCTGAAGAAGAGCCACGCGATCGCGAGGTCCTGATGGTCCACCGAGCGCGCCGCTGTGGCCCGCTTGAGCGCGAGTTCGAAGTCGTCGACCTCGGTCCGACGCAACGGACCGGCATGCGGGTCGTGGCTGAGAACGGCTTCGCCTCGGTCGTTGCCGCCGATGATAATGCCTTCGAGGTAGAGGGCGACATCGGGATCGAAGATTTCGATCTCTTCTTCGACACCCCACACATACCATCGCCGGAAGTCGGACAGGTAATTCCTAACCGTGCTCTCGGAGACCGTTTCGGATAAGGCCGATCTGATCTTCACGAAGAGCCCGTGGCCGATCTCGCCGCGCCGTTCGATGTCGCTTCGGATGCTATTCAGTGGGCCGGGGCGGGTAAGGCATTGCTGGAGGTACCGGCCGGTGCGGGCGACGGTCGCACTGGCCTTCGCGCGGATCTCTTGGCGAAGGTATGTGATTGCCGCTTCGCGTACCGGTTCGGGAAGCACGTCGAACGGCTCGATCGATAGTGATTCCTCCTCGCCCAGGATCCAAACCCTGGCGCTCGTATCGACGAGGTGTCCCGATCGCGAGACGATGGTGTGTTCGTCGGCTACGCCAACGTCGATCCGCAGTGCGGTCTGACCCTTCATGTTTCCCCTATGGCAAGACGTTCAGGACGGTTTCGACCGTTCCTGCATCGCGAGGATGGACTTGTTGGCGCATTTTCGCGTCGAGAGCCTCGTGTAGCGCCGGCGCATGGTCGAATCCTCGGACCAACCATTGGCGTACTTTTGTTCCATCCCGCGCTTCTCTGACTCGTGCTTGCTGAGGGCGAGCTTATCTTCGGCCTCGACAAAGCGATCATTCCAAGTGTGCCGCAGGATGTGCTGGCAGAGAGAGGCGAGCGAGGGGTGGTGTTTTCGGAGCGTGAGCACGACGTCGCGAGCGGCTCTCTTTGACAGCGGTCCGCCATCTTCGTTGACAAGGAAGAATGGGTGCTTCCGGGCGAGGGGGAAGCGGTCACGATCGCGAAGTGCCTCGTCCTTCCATTTGCGGACAATGTCGCTGGAGTCGTGGAGGAAAAGCACTCGACCGCGGGTTTTGGCTGACGGTCGATCTTTTCGAGGATCCTTGGGGTTGTCGGGGCGGCGGTGGATCGTGACGACGACCGGGTTGCTCCTGGTGTCGACGTCCGCCTTATAAAGCGCCGCGATCTCGCCTGCGCGCAGCGGCAAGTCGTAGAGCATCATGAGCATGACATGGTTGCGGTCCTGGAGGTCCGCCCGGAACGGGTTGCCGGGATCACCAGGTCTGATCACCCTGAGGAAGAGTTCGCGCTGAGTCTCGTCGAGCCCCAGGCGTTCGCCCGGTGCGACTGCGTCATCGTTGACGCGGCCAGGAGACTTGTTGGCGGCGCGTTCCTTAAAACGGGCGAGCGCCAGCTCAGCAGCCACCTTGGCATCTCCTTTGGTGCGCGCAACTACCGGCTCGGCGCGCCATTCTATCCAAGCGATCAAAGGCGCATACCGCGCTTGGGCGCGGGCCGAAGTGACGAGGCGACCTGTTTCTCCAACACGGCAGTGCTGCGCAAAAGCAGCGAGTTCGTCGTTCGTTAGATAATTGCCACCAGCGATCCGCTCGTCGAGGTCGATGCGCCGGTCGACAAAGTAGTAGCGTGCGTGGCCCAGGCAACGGATGAGCCTGTCGAGCGTGCTCTCAGCGAGCCCGCCGTCGCGCAGGTGCAGGAGGTAGAGGACGTCGTGCGGGTCTGGAACGCCAGTTACGGCGTCGACGGGCAGCGTGAACTGCTCGCCATTGTCCATCCTGCAGACGCGATAACGGAACATCGCAACCGAACCCCGAAGAAGAGGGGTTTAGTTGACACTCCCGCACGACCGCCGTCTATCCACTTTGTTGTAGGACAAGAACGAAAATTGTAAACTGCGGAGTTTTTACTGCTGTATCAATAAGATGGTCTTATCTAGTTTGCAGTTTCTATGCGACCGCCACTTAGCTGCGGTAATCGGCGTTGATGCTGATGTAGCCGTGGGTGAGATCGCAGGTCCAGACGACGGCGCGGCCGGTGCCTAGGCCGAGGTCGACGCCGATGTCGATCTCCCGGCCCTTGAGGTGCGCGGCGACCGGCGCTTCGTCATAACCTTCGACGGCAAGCCCGTCCTTCGCCACCAGCGTCGTGCCGAAGCGGATGGCGAGGCGGTCGCGGTCGGCCTTCTCGCCGGCCTTGCCGACCGCCATCACCACGCGGCCCCAGTTGGCGTCCTCGCCCGCGACCGCAGTCTTCACCAGCGGCGAGTTGGCGATCGACAGCGCGATCACGCGCGCGGCGCGATCGTCCTCGGCGCCTTCGACGCTGATCGTGATGAACTTCTGCGCGCCTTCGCCGTCGCGCACTACGAGCTGGGCCAGCTCGCGGCACAGGTCGGTGAGCGCGGCCTGGAAGGCGTCGGCACCGGCGTCGTTCCAGCCGGACAGCGGCGCGTTGCCGGCCGCGCCGGTCGCGAAGGCGAGCACGGTGTCCGAGGTGCTGGTGTCGCCGTCCACGGTGATGCAGCCGAACGTCGCCTCGTTCGCCGCCGACAGCATCATCTGGAGGAAGGCGGGCGCGATCGCGGCATCGGTGAAGATGAAGCCGAGCATCGTCGCCATGTCGGGCGCGATCATGCCCGAGCCCTTGATGATGCCGACGAGTTCGACGCGCTTGCCGTCCACCATCGCGTGACGCACCGCCGCCTTGGGGAAGGTGTCGGTGGTCATGATCGTGGCGGCCGCATCCTCCCAGGTCGCGGTGCTGCCGGCCTTGAGCTTGGCAAAGGCGGCGCCGAGGCCGTGGCGCGCCTTGTCGACCGGCAGCGGCACGCCGATCACGCCGGTCGAAGCGACGAACACCTCGTTCGGCGCGCAGCCGATCGCCTCGCAGGCGCTGTCGAGCACGGCCTGCACGGCGGCCGTGCCGCGCCCGCCGGTGAAGGCGTTCGAGTTGCCGGCATTGACGACGAGCGCGCGCGCCTGCCCGCTGGCCAGCGCCTGCCGGCACCAGTCGACCTCGGGCGAGGGACATTTCGACCGGGTGAGCAGCCCCGCGACGCTGGTGCCCGGCGCCAGCTCGACGAGCGTCAGGTCGGTCCGGTCCCAGGCCTTGTAGCCCGCGCGTGCGACGGCGAGCCGCACGCCGGCGACGTCGGGAAGATCGGGAAAGCGCGCGGGCGCGAGCGGAGAGCGAGTGAGTTCAGCCATATAAGCGTTCCCATATCCGCTCCGCCCGAGCGAAGTCGAGCGACGGTTACGGTGCCGCATGGGTTTGACTTGGCGGCGGTCGAACCTTATCTCCGCGCGGTTCCAGGGTGGGGGCGGGACGTCCCGCCGGCCTGCCGCATCCAAGGTATTGCAATGCTCGGTATCGTCGGCGGCTTCGCCAAGCGCATCTTCGGGTCTTCCAACGACCGTTACGTCCGGTCGCTCCAGCCGCTCGTCGCCAAGATCAACGCGCTCGAACCGAGCCTCCAGGCGATGTCGGACGAGGAACTGCGCGGCCAGACCGCCAAGTTCAGGGCGCGGCTCGAGGCCGGCGAGAGCCTCGACGATCTGCTGCCCGAGGCCTTCGCCACGGTGCGCGAGGCGGCCAAGCGCACGCTCGGCCAGCGCCACTATGACGTGCAGCTCGTCGGCGGCATCGTGCTCCACCGCGGCGAGATCGCCGAGATGCGGACCGGTGAAGGCAAGACGCTGGTCGCGACGCTCGCGACCTATCTGAACGCGCTCGAGGGCAAGGGCGTCCACGTCGTCACGGTGAACGACTATCTCGCCCGCCGCGACGCCGGCTGGATGGGGCAGATCCACAATTTCCTCGGCCTGTCGGTCGGCGTGATCGTGCCGAACCTGTCGGACGAGGAGCGTCGCGACGCCTACGCCGCCGACATCACCTACGGCACGAACAACGAGTTCGGCTTCGACTATCTGCGCGACAACATGAAATATTCGCGCGAGCAGATGGTGCAGCGTCCGTTCAACTTCGCGATCGTCGACGAGGTCGACTCGATCCTGATCGACGAGGCGCGCACCCCGCTCATCATCTCGGGCCCGACCGACGACAAGTCCGAGATGTACATGGCGGTCGATGCCGTCGTGAAGCAGTTCGTCGCCGAGGATTACGAGATCGACGAGAAGCAGAAGTCGATCATCCTGACCGAGTCGGGCACCGAGAAGGCCGAGCGTATGCTCGAGGCCGCCGGCCTGCTCCAGGGCGAGAACCTCTACGACGCTGAGAACACGCAGGTGGTCCACCACCTGAACCAGTCATTGCGCGCCAACCTGATGTTCCGCCGCGATACCGACTATATCGTGCGCGACAACAAGGTCGTGATCATCGACGAGTTCACCGGCCGCATGATGGAAGGCCGGCGCTGGTCGGACGGCCTGCACCAGGCGGTCGAGGCCAAGGAAGCCGTCGAGATCCAGCCCGAGAACCAGACGCTCGCCTCGATCACCTTCCAGAACTACTTCCGCATGTACCCCAAGCTCGGCGGCATGACGGGCACGGCGGCGACCGAGGCGGCCGAGTTCTACGACATCTACAAGCTGAACGTCGTCGAGATCCCGACCAACCTGCCGGTGCAGCGCCAGGACGTCGACGACGAGTTCTACAAGAACGCGCAGGACAAGTTCAAAGCGATCGTCAAGTCGATCCGCGAGGCGAGCGAGAAGGGGCAGCCGGTCCTCGTCGGTACCGTCTCGATCGAGAAGTCCGAGATGCTGTCCGACTTCCTCAAGCAGGAAGGCGTCGAGCACAACGTGCTCAATGCCCGCTTCCACGAGCAGGAGGCGCACATCGTGGCGCAGGCCGGCCGCCTGGGCGCGGTGACGATCGCGACCAACATGGCCGGCCGCGGCACCGATATCCAGCTGGGCGGCAACGCCGAGTCCCGGATCAATGACGAGCTCGGCCATATGGAGGAGGGGCCTGAGAAGGACGCCGCCATGGCGCGCATCCGCGAGGAGGTGCTGGCCGAGCGCGAGAAGGTGCGTGCGGCGGGCGGCCTGTTCGTGCTGGGCACCGAGCGCCACGAGTCACGCCGCATCGACAACCAGCTGCGCGGCCGTTCGGGCCGCCAGGGCGACCCCGGCCTGTCGCGCTTCTACCTGAGCCTCGACGACGATCTGCTGCGCATCTTCGG
>JAEZQR010000291.1 GCA_023413015.1 Pseudomonadota bacterium | reverse complement strand
CGGCGACGATGTCGTCGGGCACCTCATCGGTCTCCGCCACCTGCGCCTCGAGCGGACGCAAGCGTTCGGTCACGAAGCGGCGGACAGCGTCGATCAGCTGGTCACGGGTAGCTTGATCAAGAGACATGCGCCCGAAGCTAGACTGTCCGGGCGCGCTCCCGCAATGCGAGAAGGAATAGGGAGAGCGCCGAGAGCGACAAGGCTGCGACCATTACGCCCGCCATCGGCACGGCGGTGCCGTCGTGGACGATGCCCGCCAGCGCCGACGAAGCCGCGCCGACGGCGAAGCCGAGCGCTCCCATCAGCCCCGAGATCGAGCCCGCGCGGTGCGGGTCGATACTCAGCGCGCCGGCTGTCGTGTTCGCAAACATGAAGCCGAACGTAGACACTACGAAGAATAGCGGCACGAGCACGCCCCACATGCCCCCAATGCCGGTGCTCGCGGTCAGGAGCAGCATCAAGCCAAACCCGAGCGCTGCCAGCACCGCGACGCCGAGCACTTGATCCGTGGTCCAGTGGGTCAACAGCTTGCGGTTGATCTGGCTGGCGGCGATCAGGCCGAAGGCGTTGAGGCCGAAAATCCAGCCGAAATGCTGCGCATCGACGCCATAGGTGCCGATCACAAGATCGGGCGAGGCCGCGATGTAGGCGAAGAGGCAGGCGCTATTGAAGGCACCCGCCAGCATGTAGCCGAGGAGACGCCGGTTGCGGAGCAGCAGACGGTAACCTTGAAACGGCGTTTCGTTCCCCGCGATCTCGGCAGTCGCGGCCGAACGCGACTCCCTAAGCCCGAGCAGCACAGGCAGTCCTACGGCGACGCCGAAGCCGGCGAGAATCCAGAAGATCGTCCGCCAGCCGCCGAAGGTCAGCACCAACCCGCCGAGCAATGGCGCGAGGATCGGCACGAGCCCGAACACCAGGTTGATGAGCGAGAGGATACGGGCGGTTTCGGTATGATCGTAGCGGTCGCGGATCACGGCGCGGCTCACGACGAGCGCGGCACAGGCACCGAGGCCCTGAACGAACCGCGCGATCGCCAGCTGGGTCACGTCCGCGGTCAACGCGCACCACAGCGAGGCCACGATGTAGAGCGCAATGCCGGCAAGCAGCGGCGGCCGACGCCCGACGCGGTCGGACAGCGGCCCGTGGATGAGTTGCCCCGCCGCCAAGCCGAGCAGGAGGGCGGACAGTGTCCGCTGCACCTCGGCGGGATTGGCGTGCAGGTCCTGCCCGATCGCCGGCAGCGCCGGGAGGTACATGTCGATCGAGATCGCCCCGAACGCGGTCAAGGCGCCCAGCAGGACGATCATCCCGATAGAGGGGTGCGCGGCGCGCGGTGCGTGCATGTGGCTCCCCTCTTTTCCGGTGGTTGCGGCGCGGCTTCTATCGGCTAACGTCGGGAACCGCAAAGAACGTTATTTTATGGAGGCAGTGCCATGGCCGGTTTCACGTCGCGCGAAGTCCGTCTGAAGAATCGCCCGGTCGGCATGCCCGCACCCGGTGACTTCGAGGTGGCGACCGTCGATCTGGGCGCCCCCGACGATGGTCAGGTGCTGGTGCGCAACCGCTGGATGTCAGTCGATCCCTACATGCGCGGACGCATGTACGACCGCGAAAGCTATGTGCCGCCGTTCAAGCTCGGCGAGGCGCTGCAGGGCGGCGCGGTCGGCGAGGTCGTGGAGTCGGCTGATCCAAAGCTTGCGCCGGGCGATCTCGTGCTGTCGATGCTGGGCTGGCGCGAAGGCTTCGTTGCCCCGGCTGCCATGCTGGAAAAGCTGCCGCGGCTACCGGGCGTGCCCGAAGAAGCCTTTCTCGGCATTCTCGGCATGCCGGGCCTCACCGCCTATGGTGGCTTCCTCGAGATCGGCCAGCCCAAGGAAGGCGACACCGTGTTCGTCTCGGGCGCGGCCGGCGCGGTCGGTTCGGCGGTCTGTCAGATCGCCAAGCTGAAGGGCTGCCGCGTGATCGGCTCGGCCGGCAGCGACGAGAAGTGCGAGTGGCTGCGCTCGGTCGGCGTCGACCATGTCGTCAATTACAAGACCGTCGGCAACCTGCGCGCCGCCGTCGCCGAGGGGGCGCCTAAAGGCATCGACATCTATTTCGACAATGTCGGCGGCGAACATCTTGAGGTGGCAATCGACCTCGCGCGGCCGTTCGCGCGGCTAGTCGAATGCGGCATGATTGCCAGCTACAACGATACACAGCCCGCCCCTGGCCCACGCAACATGATGATGATCGTCGGCAAGAGCCTCAAGATTCAGGGCTTCATCGTCTCGACGCTGGCGGCGCAGGTGCCCGACCTTCAGGACCGGTTCCGCGCCGACATGGGCCGCTGGATCGCCGAAGGCCGGATCAAGTGGGAGGAGACGGTCGAGAACGGCATCGAGAAGGCGCCGGACGCCTTCCTCAAGCTGTTCATCGGCGGCAACACCGGCAAGATGCTGGTGAAGCTCGCTTAAGCCTGAGCTGGCCTGCGGGCGGGCGCGGAGCCCGTCCGCAGCAGCAGATATCCCGCCCCCGTTGATAGCAACGAGCCGGCGAGCACGCCGATCTTCACCTCGTCGCCGAGCATCGTCCCCTCGCCGAAGGCGAGCGCACCGATGAACAGGCTCATGGTGAAGCCGATGCCGCACAGAATGGCGACGCCGTAGAACTGCCGCCAGCTCGCATCGGCCGGCAGCTGCGCCCAACCGAGGCGGATGGCAGCCCAGGCCGCACCGGTAATGCCGATCTGCTTGCCTAGGAACAGGCCGAGCGCAATGCCGATCGGAACCGGTTCGAGCAGCACCGAAGCATCGACGCCGGCAAACGACACACCGGCGTTGGCAAAGCCGAAGATCGGCACGATCAGGAACGCCACCCACGGCTGCAACGCATGCTCCAGCTTGTGTAGCGGCGATTCCGGATTGTCGGGCGCGGCCGGCGCGGGGCGCAGGGGAATGGTCAGCGCCACCGCGACGCCGGCCAGCGTCGCATGCACGCCGGACTTCAGTACGCAGAACCAGACGAGCGCGCCGATCAGCAGATAGGGCGACAGGCGCATGATGCCCGCCTTGTTCATGCCGAACAGGGCGATAAGGCCGACGACGGCCAACCCGAGTGGCAGCAGCGCCAACTGCTCGGTGTAGAACAGCGCGATGATGACGATGGCGCCCATATCGTCGAGGATGGCGAGCGCGGTCAGGAACACCTTGAGCGAGGCCGGCACGCGCCTGCCGAGCAGCGCCAGCACGCCGAGCGCGAAGGCGATATCGGTTGCCGCCGGGATCGCCCACCCTCGCGCCGCCGTGGGATCGGCCGCATTGAACGCAAGGTAGACGAGCGCCGGCGCCGCCATTCCGGCGGCCGCCGTGATACCGGGAAGTATGCGCCGCTCCCAGGTCGAGAGCTGGCCGTCAAGCATCTCGCGCTTGATCTCCAGCCCGACGAGCAGGAAGAATAATGCCATCAGCGCATCGTTGACCCAGTGCAGGATGCTGAGGCCGCCGACATAGGTCTTGAGCAGGCTGAAATAGTCGTCCGCGAATGCCGAGTTGGCGACGACCAGCGCCACCATCGCAGCCGCGATCAAGACGAAACCACCGGCGGCTTCGGTCCGGATGAACTCGCGAATGACGGAGAATGGACGGGGCCGTCGCAGGGGCTTCGCGTTCGTCATGCATCCCGATTAGGGGTGCATCTACTCACACTCCAGCAGAATCGAGCCTCACCATTCGAAGGCTTCGACGGGCACCCTCCGTCCGACCATGAAGGCATCGGCCACCAGCCGGAACGGATCGGAATCGACGTCGGAGTGCCCCTCATTGAGCAGCTCGGCAAAGTGGTCGTAGATCGCTTCATATTCGGCCGGCAGCTCGTCGATGACCAGTTGGTCGTCGACCTCCAGCCGGCTGCCGCCGTTGGCGAGCTTGAGGCGAAACGCCTCGGTGTCGACCTCGATCTCCCAGATTTGCTCGCCGGTCTGGCGCCAGTCCATCTCGGCGTGCCTATTCTCGCCCAGATCCAATAGGGCGGCGATCGGAGCGTCACGGTTCGCGGGGAAGAACAGGTCGGCACGGCGCACGAACACCGGCTCGGGCATAATGCGCGTGACGATCGACAGCGCATTGATGCCGGGGTCGAGCACGCCAAAGCCACCGGCGGTCCAAATCCATTCCTGCCCTGGATGCCAGCGGCGCACGTCCTCCTTCCAGGCGACCGCCAGCCGGGTGATCTTCTGTCCGGTCAAGCGCCGTCGCGCCTCCTCAACCGCGGCGGCATGGCGCGAGTGCCAGGTGGCGTAGAGCACGCGGTCCTCACGCACCGCGACGCGTTCGAGATCGACCAGCTCCGAAAGCGTCGCGGCCGGTGGCTTCTCCAGCAACACATGCTTGCCAGCAGCCAAGCAGTCGTGCGCGATGTCGTGACGCACCTGCGGCGGCGTGCAGATCGCGACCGCCTCCAGTTCAGGCATCGCCGTCAGCATCTCCTGATGGGTGCGGAAGTTGCGTATCCCGTCCGGCCCGGGGCTACGTGGGCTGACGACGGCCACCAGATCGAAGTTGGCGTTCTTCCTAACGACCGGCAGGTGCTGGTCCTGCGCGATCTTGCCGAACCCGACGATGCCGATCCGTGTCGCCATCAGCGCATCTGCGGCGCGATGAAGCCGATCGGCTGGCCTGCGAGCGCATCCTGCTTGAGGTTGCTCTGCATCTGCTCGTACTCGGCTTCGAGCTCGGGCGTGACGGACGGGCGGCTGTCGACGAGTGCCGCCTCGAAATGCGCCATCGTCACGCGCTCGTTGCTGAGCGATTCGCGCAGCGCGCTGAGGCCGGCGCGGCGCACCACGTCCTCGAGATCGGCGCCGGTGTAACGCTCGGTGCGGGCAGCGATCGAATCGAGATCGACGTCGTCGGCCAACGGCATGTCCTTCGTCTGGATGCCGAGGATGTGCCGACGGCCGGCCGTGTCGGGGACCGGCACGTAGACCAGTTCGTCGAAGCGGCCGGGGCGCAGCAGCGCCGGATCGAGCAGGTTCGGCCGGTTGGTGGCGCCGATCACCACCACCGACTGCAGCTCTTCAAGGCCATCCATCTCGGCGAGGATGGTGTTGACCACGCGTTCCGTGACCGCCGGCTCACCGAGGCCGCCGCCGCGTGCGGGCACGAGACTGTCGATCTCGTCGATGAAGATGACGGTCGGGGCGACCTGGCGCGCGCGGGCGAACAGGCGCGACACCTGCTGCTCGGACTCGCCGTACCATTTCGACAGCAGGTCGGACGATTTGGTCGAGATGAAGTTGGCTTCCGCCTCGCGCGCGACCGCCTTCGCCATCAGCGTCTTGCCGGTGCCTGGCGGGCCGAACAGCAGGAAACCCTTGGCCGGCCGGATGCCCAGGCGGCGGAAGGCTTCGGGGTCCTTGAGCGGCAGCTCGACGCCCTCGCGCAGCCGCTCGCGCACCTCGGTCAGGCCGCCAATGTCCTCCCAGCTGACGTTCGGCACCTGGATCATGATCTCGCGCAGCGCCGACGGCTGGACGCGTTTCAGCGCGGCCATGAAGTCGTCGCGGCGCACCTCGAGCTTCTCCAGCACTTCCTGTGGAATACTGCCCTCCTTGAGGTCGAGTTCGGGGAGCATCCGGCGCAGCGAGTCGATCGCCGCCTCGCGAGCGAAGGCGGCGAGATCGGCGCCGACGAAGCCATAGGTGATGCGTGCCAACTCCTCGAAGTCGACGTCCGCTCCTAGCGGCATGCCGCGGGTGTGGATGGTGAGGATCTCGCGTCGGCCGACCTGATCGGGGACGCCGATCACGATCTCACGGTCGAAGCGGCCGGGACGGCGCAGCGCCTCGTCGATCGCCTCGGGTCGGTTGGTGGCGGCGATGACGACGAGGTTCTGCCGCGGCTCTAGGCCATCCATAAGCGTGAGCAGCGTCGCGACGATCCGGCGTTCGAGCTCGCCGGTCACTTGGCCCCGCTTGGGCGCGATCGAGTCGATCTCGTCGATGAAGATGATCGAGGGCGCATTCTTCTGCGCCTCCTCGAACACCTCGCGCAGCCGCTTTTCGGACTCGCCGTAGGCGGAGCCGACGATCTCGGGGCCGGCGATGTGGAAGAACTGCGCTTCCGATTCGTTGGCGACCGCGCGGGCAAGCCGCGTCTTGCCGGTACCCGGCGGGCCATAGAGCAGCACGCCCTTGGGCGGATCGACACCGAGGCGCTGGAAGAGCTCGGGATGGCGCAGCGGAAGCTCGACCATCTCGCGGATCTGGTCGATCGTGTTTCCGAGGCCGCCGATGTCGTCGTAGGTGACGTCGGCCCGGCGCGTCTCCTTCGGCTCCTCATATTCGGGACGGAGTTCGATCTCGGTATCCTCGGTGATGACGACCAAGCCTTTGGGCGCCGTCGAGACCACGACGAGGCGGATCTCCTGCAGACTGTAGACCGGCGCGTTCATCAGCTGACGCAGCTCGGGGGGCATCCGTTCGCTCTGCGGATTGCGCTGGTGGCCTGAGGTGGACACCACGTCGCCGGCGATCAGTGGGCGGCGGTAGAAGGTGCGCCGAAGCGCCTCGGCCGAACCGGCGAGCCGTAGATTTTGCTGCGCCGGCGCGAAAACCACGCGCGTCGCCGGCTTCACCTCGGCGCGGCGCACCTCGACGAAGTCGCCACTGCCGACCTGCGCGTTGGCGCGCTGGAGGCCGTCCAGCCGGATGATGTCGAGTCCCTCGTCCTCCGACCGGGCGCCGACCGCCAGCGCGGTGGTGGTGCGTCCGCCGGCGATCTCGATCGGATCGCCTTCGTTTAGGCCTAACCGGTCGAAGACGCTGCGGCTCAGCCGCGCGAAGCCGCGTCCGGCATCCTCGGCGCGGGCGTTCGCGACCTGCAGGCGTACGCCTTCTCGCTGCTCAGGGGCCGGGTTCGTCGCCATGTTGGGGGTCCGCTCGTTCGCTGTGCCAGAGTCCCTCAAACTTGGCACCGCCCGGTGCGTTCCCCGGTCGCGGTACGAAAAGCGGCTACTCGTCCCGGTTCTTGTGAACGATGCCGCCAATGATGAGAACGAAGGCTGCCAGCCGCAGCAGATAGATCCAGCTCTTCTCCTCGACCGGCACGTTGGTGAGCGCCAGCAACGCCTGACCGAGCGCCAGCAGCACGAAGGCCGCCGCGAAGATCGCGAACAACGTGTCGCCGCTGCGGCGCCAGAATTTGGTGAAGAACATCGCGGCGACGAGATCGCCCATCACGATGAGCCCCGAGAGCAGGTAGAACATGGGCGTCAGCGTCATGTCACTCGCTCTCCCAGACGAAGCCGTAGAGTAGCACGCTGACGGCGATGAGCGACGCCACCAGCCGCACCAGTGATAGATCGATGGCCGTCGGGAGAATCAGGAGATCGACGACGACGATCAGATTGTTCAGCGCCAGGAAGCTGAAGCACAGGCTGCTCCACAGCAGCAGCCGTGTCCGCGTGCG
>JAEZQR010000073.1 GCA_023413015.1 Pseudomonadota bacterium | reverse complement strand
CTTGACCGAGGCGACCAGCTCGTCGAGCGCCGCCGGATCGAAGTGGCGACGCGGCTGGCGCGGATTGGCGTGGATGCGCGCGATCGGCAGCGTCGCGGGCGGGCCGCTGACCTCCGTGGCGGCTGGCATCGCGTTCGGCCGCGCGTCCGACCCGATCTCTTCGAGGAGGGCGGCCAGGCCACGGCCAAGCCCCGATGCACGCTTCTTGTCGCTCATATGCTTGTTTTCCAGAGGGTTCAGGCGGCGCGCGCCTTGGGGGACACGCGGTCGAGCAGCTCGCGGGCGAGCGCGATATAGGCTTCCGATCCAGGACAGCGATGGTCGTAGATCAGCGCCGGCAGACCATGGCTCGGCGCCTCGGACAGGCGGACGTTGCGCGGCACCACGGTCTCGAACACGGTGGCGCCCAGGCAGGCGCGTACGTCGGCCGCCACCTGCTCGGACAGGCGGTTGCGGCGGTCGAACATCGTCAGCACCACGCCGAGGATCGTGAGCCGCGAGTTGAACTTGCCGCGCACCAGCTCGACGGTCTGGAGGAGCTGCGTCAGCCCTTCAAGCGCGAAGAATTCGCACTGCAGCGGCACCAGCACCGACTCAGCCGCTACTAGCGCGTTGACGGTCAGCAGCCCCAGCGAGGGTGGACAGTCGATGATGATGAAGTCGTAGGCCGCGGCGTCCGGTGCCCCGAGCGCGCGCGCCAAGCGGTGCATGCGGGCGTCGAGGCCGATCAGCTCGACCTCGGCACCCGACAGGTCGACGGTCGAAGGGATGACGAACAGGTTGGGCACGCGGCTCTTCACCGTGGCTTCGGTCACCGTCGCATCGCCGAGCAACAGATCATAGCTCGTGCAGGTACGATCCGACCGTGTGACGCCGAAGCCGGTCGAGGCATTGCCCTGGGGGTCGAGGTCGATAACCAGCACGCGCTTGCCGGCGGCGGCCAAGCCCGTCGCCACGTTGATCGCGGTCGTGGTCTTGCCGACGCCCCCCTTCTGGTTGGCGATCGCGATGCGCACCGTCATCTCTTTTTCACCCCCCGCGCGACTACGATGCGCCCCCGCTCATCGGTGCGGCTCGGCACCAGCTCGGCATCGAATGCAAAGCGCTTCTTCGCCGCCGCCAGTTCTTCCTCGACCAAGGCGCCCTTCGGCAGCAGCCAGACGGTGGATGATGCCGCGAACGGCAGGCCCCAGTCAAACAGCTGCGCGAGATTGGCGCAGGCGCGCGCCGTGATCACGTCGGCGCGGAAGCGCGGAAGCTTCTCGACGCGCTCGTTGTGGACCACCGCCGCGCCATCGAGCCCGAGTTCGTCGGCGACCGTTTCGAGAAAGCGGCACTTCTTGGCGATCGACTCGACGAGGTGGAGGGTGCCGGCGTCCATGGCCGCGAGCACCAGTCCCGGGAAGCCGCCGCCGGCACCGATATCGAGCCAGACCGGCTTGTGGCCGAGCTTCGGCACGAGCGGCAATAGTTGCGCGCTGTCGCGGAAATGCCGTTCCCAGATATGCGGCAGCGTCGACGGCCCGACGAGGTTCATCCGGTCCTGCCACTCGGCAAGTAGCTCGGCGTAGCGGTCGAGCTTCTTCAGTGTTTCACGTGAAACACTGAACTCGGCCGCAAAATCGTCGCGCCCATAGCTCATGCCGCGCGCCGCACATGGACGAGGAGGGCGGTGAGCGCCGACGGCGTCACGCCGCCCACACGCGCAGCTTGCCCGAGCGTTGCGGGTCGGGCCTTGCTCAGCCGCTCGACCATCTCGTTCGACAGGCCGGGTATCGCCGCGAAGTCGAGATCGCCCGGCAGGCTCAGCGCCTCGTCGCGGCGGAACGCCTCAACATCTTCGCTCTGCCGGTCGAGATAGGTGGCATAGTGCGCATCGGTCTCGATCGCCTCGGCGATATCGCCGGGGATCGGCCGAAGCTCAGGCCAGATTTCGGCGGCGCGTGCCCAGCCAATCTCGGGGAAGCGCATCCATTCGAACGCGCTGCGCACCACGCCGTCCTGCCGTACCGGCATCCCGGCCTTCGCGAGCATCGCCGGACTGGCCTTCAGCCCCTGCGCGAGTGCGCGGGCTCCATCGAGTGCTTCCTGACGTGCAAGGAAGTGGCGCTCGCGTGTCGAGCCGACGCAACCGAGCGCCAGCCCACGCGGCGTGAGCCGCTGGTCGGCATTGTCGGCGCGCAGCCGCAGCCGATATTCGGCGCGCGAGGTGAACATGCGGTAGGGTTCGCTGACACCATGCGCCGTCAGGTCGTCGATCATCACGCCAATGTAGGATTCGGCGCGGTCGAGGATGAAGGGCGCGGCGCCGGCGGCGAAAAGCGCCGCGTTCAGTCCGGCGACGAGCCCTTGGCCCGCCGCCTCCTCATAGCCGGTGGTGCCGTTGATCTGGCCGGCCAGATAGAGGCCGTCGAGCGCCAGCACCGCCAGCGTCGGCCCGAGCGCGCGCGGATCGATATAGTCATATTCGATCGCATAGCCGGGGCGCACGATCTTCACCCGCTCAAGCCCGGGGATCTGCGCGAGGAAGGCGGCCTGCACCTCTTCGGGAAGCGAGGTTGAGATGCCGTTCGGATAGATTAGATGATCGTCGAGCCCTTCAGGTTCGAGGAAGATCTGGTGACCGTCGCGGTCGCCGAACCGCATCACCTTGTCCTCGACCGACGGGCAATAGCGTGGGCCCACGCCGTCGATGCGGCCGGCGTACATCGGTGCGCGGTTGATATTGGCGCGGATGATGTCGTGTACGGCGACCGTCGTGCGCGTCACGCCGCACGGCACCTGCGGGTTGGGCAGATGCGTGGTGAGCGCGGAAAAGGGCACCGGTTCGTCGTCGCCCGGCTGCATCTCCAGCCCCGCCCAGTCGATCGTTCGCCCGTCGAGCCGGGGCGGCGTCCCGGTCTTGAGGCGACCGATCGGGAGCCCAAGTCCACGCAACGTCTTCGACAGGCCCAGAGCGGCCGGATCACCGGCCCGGCCGCCGCTCGTCTGACGTTCGCCGATGTGCATCACGCCGCCCAGGAACGTGCCGGTGGTGAGCACGACGGCGGCAGCCTTGAGCGTACGGCCATCGCCCAGCACCACGCCTTCGACGCGACGGTCGTTCAGGATCAGGTCCTCAACTCCGCCTTCGACGACCTCGAGGTTCGGTTGCGACGCGATCAGGGTCTGCATCGCGGCGCGGTAGAGCTTACGGTCGGCCTGCGCCCGTGGCCCCTGGACGGCAGGCCCCTTACGACGGTTGAGCAGGCGGAACTGGATACCGGCCGCGTCGGCGGCGCGCCCCATCAGGCCATCGAGCGCATCGACCTCGCGGACCAGGTGCCCCTTGCCGAGGCCGCCGATCGCCGGATTGCACGACATGACGCCGATCGTCCCGGCCTTGTGCGTCACCAGCGCGGTGCGCGCGCCGAGCCGCGCTGCCGCCGCGGCCGCCTCGCACCCGGCATGGCCGCCGCCGACCACGATCACGTCATAATGCTGCATGGTGGGTCGCTAACTAGGTAGCGGCGGCCGGCCTGTCAAAGCCGTGTTTCACGTGAAACACTATTTGCCGATGCAGAAGCGGCCGAAGATTTCTCCTAACACCTCCTCGACATCAACACGCCCTGTCACCCGGCCGAGTTCGCGCGCTGCCATGCGCAGCGCCTCGGCGCGCAGCACGGCGTCCACCTCATCGCGCGCCAGTGCCAGATAGGCGGCCGCTGCTTCCAGCGCGCGGCGCTGTCGCTCGCGCGTGACGATCGGCGTTTCGCCGGTGCGAAGGAGACTTGCCGCCCACTCCGCCAGCCACTGCTCTAGCGCATCGATGCCGGCCCCGGTCTTGGCCGAGACGTAGATGACGTCATCGTGGCTGCCGGCCGGAGCCAACCCAAGATCAACCTTATTGATCACAAGCTGGCCCAGCACCGCATCGGGAATCCTATCGGCGACGTGCAGGACGAGATCGGCCGCCGCCGCCCGGTCACGCGCACGGCGGATGCCCTCGGCTTCCACCGGATCATCGGTCTCGCGCAGACCGGCCGTATCGACGAGCACGACCGGAACGCCGGCGAGGTCGAGCGCCACCTCGATCACGTCGCGCGTCGTGCCCGCCCGTTCGGAGACGATCGCCACGTCACGGCGCGCCAAGATGTTGATCAGGCTTGATTTACCGACATTGGGCTCGCCGACGACAGCCACCGTCAGGCCATCGCGAATACGCTCGCCGATATGGTTGTCGGCCAGCACGCGGGCGATATCGGCCCGCAACGCCTCGACCGCCGACGGATCGAACGCCACATCGACATCGTCCTCGTCGCTGAAGTCGATCTCGGCCTCAACCTCGGCCAGCAACCGGACGATCGTCGTGCGCCAGTCCTCGGCGCGATCGCGCAGCGCGCCACCGGCCTGCGCCAGTGCCAGCCGGCGCTGCGCGTCGGTCTGCGCGGCGATGAGGTCGGACAAGCCCTCGGCTTGGCTCAGGTCGAGCTTGCCATTGTCGAAGGCGCGGCGGCTGAACTCGCCCGGTTCGGCCAATCGCAAGCCTTCCAGTCGCCCGAGCGCGCGGAGCAATGCATCGACGACCGCCGGCCCGCCATGGACATGAAGCTCGGCGACGTCCTCGCCGGTAAAGCTCGCCGGCCCCGGAAAGCTCAGGACGAGCGCCCGGTCGATCAGCGAGCCGTCAGCCGGATCGCGCAGGGCAGCGAGCGTCGCGACGCGCGGCGCCGGCCGTATGCCGGCCAGCCACTCGACCGTGCCGAGCGCCCTCGGGCCTGACACGCGCACCACCGCCACGCCCGCAGGCGGGCGGCCGGAGGACAGCGCGTAGATGGTGGCGGGTTGCCGCGTCAGAGGTCAGCCCTGCGTCTTGCCGCCCGACGCGGCCGACCAGAACGCCTGCCGCCACTGCTCGAAACCTTCGGCCATACCCGGCATCCAAGCGCGCATCGCCTTTTCGACATCGGCGGCGCTGAGGCCTTCGCTCACCAGCGAACGCAGCCGTTCGACATAGGCGGCATGGACCGGCGACAGATCGGGAAGCCCCAGGAAAGCGCGCGCCTCCTCGGGCGTGCAGTCGATATCGATCGTTACTTTCATGGCCCCGGTCCCTTGCCGCTTGAGCCGCCAGTCTAGCCGCTGCTAGGAGGGCGGGGAAGGAGCCTCGCCATGCCTGCGTCGAGCTTCGACAGTGTGATCGGCCGACTGACCGTCGTGGAACGTGACGGCCGGCTCGCCTCGCTATCGTGGCGCGGCGCGCCCCAGCATGACGACACGCCGCTGCTGCGTGACGTCATCGCGCAACTCCGCGCCTATTTTGCCGGCGATCTCAAGGTGTTCGACCTGCCGCTCGTCCCCGCCGCCACGGCGGAAGCGCAGGCGATCCGCGATGCCATGACGTCAATTCCCTACGGGGCGACCGCTACCTACGGCGATCTGGCCGCGCGCACCGGCTCCTGCGCCCGCGCCGTGGGCCAGGCCTGCGGCGCCAACCCGCTGCCGATCATCGTGCCGTGCCACCGCGTCGTCGGTTCGCAGGGCTTCGGCAACTATTCGGGCGGAAACGGCCCCGAGACCAAGCATTGGCTGCTCGCGCATGAGGGCGCGGCATTACTCTAGGAGGGTTGAATGGGCGAACGGTTCGAAGTTCAGGCTCGCGACGGTTCCGGAAGCTTCGGCGGCTATCTGGCCAAGCCGGCGAGCGGGAAGGGCCCCGGCATTGTCGTTGTCCAGGAGATTTTCGGTGTGAACGCCGGCATCCGCTCGATGTGCGACGACTGGGCGGCGCAGGGTTATGTCGCCTACGCGCCCGACCTGTTCTGGCGCATCGAACCGGGCATCGACATCACCGACAAGTCCGAAGCCGAATGGCAGAAGGCGTTCGACCTCTACAACAAGTTCGATGTCGACAAGGGCATCGAGGATATCGAGGCATCGATCCGTGCGCTGCGCGCGCTGCCTGAATGCAGCGGCAAGGTCGGCGTGGTCGGCTTCTGCCTCGGCGGCCTGCTCGCCTATCTGTCCGCCACGCGCACCGACAGCGATGCAACCGTCGGCTATTACGGCGTCGGCATCCAGGACAAGCTGGGTGAGAGTCACGCCATCGCCAAGCCGCTGATGCTGCACATCGCCACGCAGGACAAGTTCGTGCCCCCCGAAGCGCAGGCGAAGATTCACGAGACGCTCGGCGCGAACCGCCACGTGACGCTCCACGACTATGACGCCGACCATGCGTTTGCGCGCGTCGACGGCACCAGCCGCGTCGAGGAATGTGCGCAGGCCGCCAACGCGCGCACGGCGGAGTTCTTCCGGCAGCATCTAGCGTCATGATCGATCGCGCGCCGCTCGACCGCTGGTACGCCTATGTGGCGAACCATGACCCGGCCGAACTCGCGGCGATGCTGGACGACGGCTGCGTGTTCCACTCGCCCGTCGTCCACACGCCACAGGTGGGCCGAGCGCTGACCTACGCCTATCTCTCGGCTGCGTTCGAGGTCTTGGGCGGCGAGAGCTTCCGCTACACGCGCGAGTTCACCCGCGACCGCGGCGCGGTGCTCGAGTTCGAGACCGAGCTCCAGGGCATCCACATCAACGGCATCGACATGATCGAGTGGAATGCGGCCGGCCGCATCGTCGACTTCAAAGTCATGGTGCGTCCCTTGAAGGCGATCAACCTGTTGCACCAGTTGATGGCCGCGCAGCTGGAGCAGGCGAAGCGATGATCGTCCGCCCCGGCGACGAGGCGCGCGACGCTGGGGCGATCCTCGCCATCGTCAACGACGCGATCCTGAATAGCACCGCTTGGTACGAGTATGAGCCATGGGATGCCGCCCGCATGACGTCATGGTTCGCCGCCAAACGTGCCGGCGGCTGGCCCGTGCTGGTGGCGGAAGCCGGCGACGGCGCGCTCGGCTTTGCCAGCTTCGGCACCTTCCGAGACCGCCCGGCCTACCTCCATACCGTCGAACATTCAGTCTACGTCGCCGCCGCGGCACGCGGCCAAGGCATCGGACGCCGCCTGCTCGGCGCGCTGGTCGAGGAAGCGCGGGTGAGGGGGCTTCACACGATGATCGGCGGCGTCGATGCCGCGAACGAAGGCAGCCTCGCCTTCCATCGCGCGTTGGGTTTTGCGGAAGCCGGCCGGATGCGCGAGGTCGGCCGGAAGTTCGACCGCTGGCTCGATCTGATCTTCATGCAGAAGCTGCTGTGACGGGAGACGCACGATGGTGAAGGCGCGGATTGGCGAGATTTACCGCACTGGCGGGCCGGAGGTGATCGAGTGGCGCGACGTCGATCTCGACGGTGAGCCGGCGAACGACGAGGTGCTGATCCGGCACACCGCCGTCGGCCTCAACTATATCGACACCTATCACCGCACCGGCCTTTATCCGCAGCCGCTGCCCTCCGGCCTCGGCGTCGAGGCGGCGGGCGTGATCGAATGGCTGGGCGAGGGCGTGCACGGCTTCGCGGTCGGCGACCGGGTCGCCTATTTCTCGTCGAAGCCCGGCGCCTATGCCACGCATCGGCTGATCGGCACGCAGAATCTGGTCAAGCTGCCCGACGACATCGACGACCGCACCGCCGCCGCCGTGCTCCTGAAGGGCTGCACCACCGAATTCCTCGTCGAACGCTGCGCGCATGTGCAGGCCGGCGATACCGTGCTGGTGCATGCTGCGGTCGGCGGTGTCGGCCTGCTGCTGGTGCAGTGGCTGAAGGCGATCGGCGCGCGCGTGATCGGCACCACGAGCAGCGAGGAAAAGGCAGCGCTGGCCCGCGAGCACGGCTGCGGCGAGATCATCCTCTACACGCAGGACGAGGTAGCGCCGCGCGTGCGCGACCTGACCGGCAGCCACGGCGTCAGCGTGGTGTTCGACGGCGTCGGCAAGGCGACGTTCGAAACCTCGCTCGACTGCCTTCACCCCCGCGGCCTGCTCGTGTCCTATGGCAATGCCAGCGGCGCGGTCGGGCCGGTCGATTTCGGCATCCTCGCCCGCAAGGGCTCGCTGTTCGCCACACGCCCGACGCTGTTCCACTATTACACGACGCGCGAGGAGGTGGAGGCGGGCACCGGGCGGCTGTTCGACATGCTCCGCCGCGGTGCGCTCAAGGTGCGGATCGACCAGACCTATGCGCTCGAGGACGCCGCGCAGGCGCACCGCGAACTCGAGGCGCGCGCCACCACCGGATCGACGGTCCTGATCCCCTGAGCGCGCCATATCAGGCAATCATTGCACAGCCGGTCCGGGATTATATTTGCGAAGTGTCGGAAAATCTGACATAAACTTACCCAAGCACGTGGGAGTGCTCCTTCGGCCGGGTCACAGCACCCGGCCTTTTTCATGCCAGATGCGCCAGCATGAAGCGCACCCGCTCCGCAACCGATGCCCGCGGAAGCTCGATCAGCTCGTAGCCATAGGCCGGGTAGGTGGCGACCATGACGTCATACGTGCGCACCGCCTCCTCAAACGACTGCTTGCGCTCGGCATCCTGTGCGTAAATCTCCGGCCACGGCGGCGCGATGAACACACGGACATTGTATCGGTGCGTACGACACAAGCTGTCGAGCGATAGCGGCACCGGCCGGCCGCTAAGCTTCAGATAACCGACGATGTCGGGCAGACCGCGGTCGAAGAACATCGCGCCAGCGCCGCCAGCCGCCTCGCGGTACGAGCGCAGCTCATGCTCGATCATCAGCGCGGCAAAGGCAGACGGATCGATCCACGGCAGCGCGGTGCCGCCCGTCGCCACCTGCGCCTGGATGACGGCACGCCCCGCCTCGACCGTGCGGCCATAGCCAGCCCGCTCCAGTGCCTCGATCAGCGTGGTCTTCCCGGCGCCCGGTCCACCGGTGATGATGTGATGGTGATATGACATAGGTTTGTGGGTCCACCGTATCTTACCGCGACACACTGAGGCTGTCGCAGTGGTCTCGATGTTTGCTTTTGCCCCGAACCGAACATCGGCCTGGAACCTGGGCGGTCCACCTGCGGCCAATTAGGGGCATCCATACGCGCGATGGGGCTCGCGTCCGGACGACAGGTCGGCTAAGGGCGCCGGCCCCATCCGTCCCAGCAGAGAGACCTCATGAGCGACAGCCGAACGCCCCGAGCCGCAGGGCTCGACTTCGGCACGACGAACACCGTCGTGGCGCTGAGCGACGGCGCGGGTGGCGCTGACGTCGTCGCTTTCGCGCATGGGGGTGGTACGCGCACCTTCCGCTCGGCACTCTGCTTCTGGGCCGACGAGGAGGGCGGGCGGCCGCAGGTCCGCCACGAGGCCGGACCTTGGGCGATCGACGAATATCTGAGCTTCCCGCAGGACAGTCGCTTCATCCAGTCGTTCAAGACGGTGGCGGCAAGCGCAGCATTCGAGCACGCGACGATCTTCGAAAAGCGCTTCCGCTTCGAAGACCTCGTCGGACATTTCCTCGACAAGCTCCTCGCCCATGGCAGCGAGGCGCTTGGTCCCCTGCCCGAGCGGATCGCCATCGGCCGGCCGGTGCGCTTTGCCGGCGCGCGGCCCGACGAGCACCTGGCGATGGAGCGCTATGACCGCGCCTTCGCAAGGCTCGGAGCCCGCGAGATCGTCTATGTCTACGAGCCGCTCGCCGCCGCCTTCAGCTTCGCCCGCCAAGTGACGAACGAGGCAACGATCCTCATTGCCGACTTCGGCGGCGGCACCAGCGACTTCTCGGTCGTCCGAGTCCACGCGCCCGGCAGCGACACGCGCTGCACGCCGCTGGGCCACGCCGGGGTCGGGATTGCCGGCGACCGGTTCGACTACCGAATTGTCGACCGTCTGGTGCTACCGCTCCTCGGCAAGGGCGGTCGCTACCGCTCCTTCGACAAGGAACTCGAGATTCCGCGCGGCTATTTCGCTGACTTCGCCGACTGGAGCCGGCTGGCGCTGATGCGTAACCGACGGACCTTGGACGAGTTGCGCCGCTTGGCCCGCAGCGCGGTCGACCCTGCCGGCATCGAACGGATGATCCGCCTCATCGAGTTCGAACTCGGCTATCCGCTCTATGATGCCGTTGGCCGGCTGAAGCGCGAGTTGTCGACGGCGGAGGAAGCCCGCTTCCGCTTCTCGGGCGGCGGCGTCGAACTTGACGTGCCCGTGTTGCGTACGGCGTTCGAGCACTGGATCGTGCCCGACCTGGCAGAGATCGGCGCGGCAGCCGACCGCGCGCTGGTGGCGGCCGCGCTTGAGCCTTCGGCGATCGACCGCGTGTTTCTGACCGGCGGCTCTTCGCTGGTGCCTGCTGTCCGCCGGCTCTTTGCCGACCGGTTCGGCGCCGACCGCGTGGCGTCGGGCGAGGAGCTGACCTCGATCGCGCACGGTCTGGCGCTCATCGCGCAGGAGCCGCGTCTGTCCGATTGGGCCGCCTGAACGACCGACACGACTTGAGGGTTAGGCGACCATGCTGAACAAGCTGCAGCAGGCCCGGGCCAATCTCGACGCGGCGCGCCGACTGCGTGAGGCGGGCCGGACCTATCGGCAGATCAGGCGCCAGCTCGGGCTGACGTCGGCGCAGATCCAGCGCATCAAGCGTGAGCTCGGGCGCGAGAAGGGGGCCGTAACCCGGCTCCGCCAGCGTTACCCCAAGGCCGAGCCGCGCGACTTCACCGTCAACGCCTCCAGCCTGCCGCCGGGCGTACGCCAGCTGCTCATCGCCGCCGGCTACCGCACGCTCGGCGATCTGGCCGATCGGCTCGTCGATCCTGAGCTTCCCGGGCTCGAAGCGATCGCCGGGATCGGCCCGACGAAGGCCGAGATGGTCCACCAGCTGCTCGACCGCCACGGGCTACTGCCAAGCCCAAGCGACCTGCAATCGAAGGTCGAGGCACTATTTCCCGAATTCCGCACCTGACCTCGTGAGTGTCCAAACAGGGCCCGCTATGTGCGAGCTCCTTCTCTTGCCTCTCTGCATCCGCTCTCAGTCGCGGCGCATCTCCGCGGCGAGGTGGCGGCTGGCGCGCCAGAAGAAGAAGGCGGGGACGAGGCCGAGGAAGGCGGCGCCGTATAGCACCCAGCGGACGCTGTCCTCGCCCGCCATCGGCTTGAAATGATCGCTCAGCATGCCGAAGAACAGCGGCCCGAGCCCCAGCCCGATGAGGTTCTGCGCGAACACGATCAGCGAGGCGGCGACCGCCCGGGCGCGCGACGATACCAGGCTCTGCGCGCAGGCATAGGCCGGGCCGTAGTAGAGCGTATTGGCGATCGTCGGCAGGAAGATGAACACCAGCGCCACGCGCCAGTCCTCGGCGCTGTAGCCGAGGTAGAGCAGCGGCGCGGCGATTATCATGCTGAGGATCGGCCCGGTGAGATAATGCTTCGGATCGCGCTTGCCGTAGCGATCGGCGAGCCAGCCGCCCGCCCAGGTGCCGATAATGCCCGCAATGCCGGCGCTCACGCCGAGCCACAGCCCGACCTCGCCCGGGGTCAGCCCGTGCGTGCGGATGAAGAACACCGTCGCCCACACGCCCTTGCCGTAGGACAGGAAGGCCACGGCGGCGGCCCCGATGGTGAGCGGAAGGAAAGCTTTCGAGCCGCGGATTTCAGCCCATGCCTCGCTGAAGCTCGCGCCCTTCGCTGACGACGGCACCGCCGCAGCGCCGTGATGGCGCGGCTCGCGCACCAGCCACCAGAACAGCAGCGCGACGATAAGGCCGGGCAGGCCGACGATCAGGAATGCCTGCCGCCAACCGATGAGATCGGCGAGCTGGCCGCCGATGATCATCCCCATCAGGCTGCCGATCGGGATGCCGAGGCCGTAGAAGGCAATGGCCGACGCCCGTTTCTCGCGCGGCACCGCGTCGGAGATCAGCGAATGCGCGGCGGGCGTACAGCCGGCCTCGCCGACGCCCACGCCGACGCGGGCGAGCAGCAGCTGGACGAAATTCTGCGCCAGCCCGCACAGCGCCGTCATCATCGACCACAGCGCCAGCGAGACGGAGATCAGCCCTACGCGGTTGGTCTGCGGCCGGTCGGCGTAGCGCGCGATTGGGATGCCCAGCACCGCATAGAACAGCGCGAAGGCGAGACCGGTGAGCAAACCGAGTTGCGTGTCGGACAGGCCAAGATCCTTGCGGATCGGCTCGGCGAGGATGTTGACGATCTGTCGGTCGAGAAAGTTCAGGATGTAGACGACGAGCAGCATCCACAAGGTGACGCGCGCGCCGCTCTGTGTGCCTTCCAGCGCTCGGCTGACCGTTGCCATACGACCTCCCCTGTTTTTTCGGGAAGGCTAGCGGACGCCGGGCGCCTGTCCAGCCGCTGTTTATCGATAGGCGGCGATCAGCCGGCCAGCGTCGCGATGCCGACGCTCGGGTCGACGATACCGTCGTAGATCATCTTGCCGGCGACGTAGAGGATCACGACCAGGCCGACATAGGCGATCCAGCGGTAGCGCTCGATGTACTTCGCGATGAAGTTCGCGGCGATGCCCATCAGCGCGACCGACAGCAGCAGGCCGATAATCAGAATGCCGGGATGCTCGCGCGCCGCACCCGCGACCGCGAGCACATTGTCGAGGCTCATCGACACATCGGCGACCGCGACCGCCCAGGCCGCGCTCGCGAAGCTCTTGGCCGGCGCGACGCCGGCACGCTCGTCGCCCTCGATCTCGGGCGAGCCGCCGCCCTCGGCCGGGTGTAGCTCGCGGTACATCTTCCACGACACCCAGAGGAGAAGCAGGCCACCTGCGAAAATGAGGCCCACGATCTGCATCAGCTGCGTCACCACCAGCGCGAAGATGATGCGCAGCACCAGCGCGGCGATGATGCCGATCATGATCACCTTGCGCCGCTGATCGATCGGCAGGCCAGCGGCGAGCGCGCCGACGACGATCGCGTTGTCGCCGGCGAGCATGATGTCGATCATCAGCACCTGGACGAACGCGGCGAGCGCAGCCGGCGAGGTGATGTTCGAGAAGTCGGCGGCGATCGCGTGCCAGATGTCGAGCATGGTTCGCCTAACGTCCTAGGGGCAGGGCAGGTTCAGCAGTTTCGGATGCGAAGCAAAGAACCGGCCGGAAAGCAAGGGGGGCCGCGGGCGAAGCCCGCGTCGTCGGTCATGCCGCTCGGCGAAGCCGAGCGCATGCCGGCCGGCGCTCGCGCGAGTCTGGCGACAGCTCGCGAACCGCACGCGGTTCGTGGCGCTGACCGCCAGCCGCGCTCGCTACGCGTTCATCGCCGCGAAGAAGTCCTCGTTGGTCTTCGAGTCCTTCATCTTGTCGAGCAGGAACTCCATCGCGTCGATGGTGCCCATCTGCATGAGGATGCGGCGCAGCACCCACATCTTCGACAGTGTCGCCTTCTCGACGAGCAGCTCTTCCTTGCGGGTGCCCGACTTGCCGACGTCGATCGCCGGGAAGATGCGCTTGTCGGCGACCTTGCGGTCGAGCACGATCTCGGAGTTGCCGGTGCCCTTGAACTCTTCGAAGATCACCTCGTCCATGCGGCTGCCGGTGTCGATGAGCGCGGTCGCGATGATCGACAGCGAGCCGCCCTCCTCGATGTTGCGCGCCGCGCCGAAGAAGCGCTTCGGCCGCTGCAGCGCATTGGCGTCGACGCCGCCGGTCAGTACCTTGCCCGAGGATGGGACCACGGTGTTGTAGGCGCGGCCCAGGCGCGTGATCGAGTCGAGGAGGATCACCACGTCGCGCTTGTGCTCGACGAGGCGCTTGGCCTTCTCGATCACCATCTCGGCGACCTGGACGTGGCGGCTCGCCGGCTCGTCGAACGTCGAGCTGACTACCTCGCCCTTCACCGAACGCTGCATGTCGGTGACTTCCTCGGGGCGCTCGTCGATCAGGAGCACGATGAGGAACACTTCCGGGTGGTTGTCGGTGATCGCCTTGGCGATGTTCTGGAGGAGCACGGTCTTACCCGTGCGCGGCGGCGCCACGATCAGCGCGCGCTGGCCCTTGCCCTGGGGGCTGATGATGTCGATGACGCGCGCCGACTTGTCCTTGACCGTCGGGTCGATCGTGTCGAGCTTGAGCTTCTCGTCGGGGTAGAGCGGCGTCAGGTTGTCGAAGTTGACGCGGTGGCGGACGACCTCGGGGTCGTCGAAGTTGATCGTGTTGAGCTTGGTCAGCGCAAAATAGCGCTCGCCGTCCTTCGGCGCGCGGATCTCGCCCTCGACGGTGTCGCCAGTGCGCATGCCGAACTTCCGCACCTGACTCGGGGACACGTAGATGTCGTCGGGGCCGGCGAGATAGTTCGCTTCGGGGGAGCGGAGGAAGCCGAAGCCGTCGGGCAGCACCTCGATGGTGCCGGCGCCGGTGATCTGCGTGCCTTCCTCGGCCAGTGCCTTGAGGATCGAAAAGAGGAGGTCCTGCTTGCGAAGCGTCGAGGCGTTCTCGACGCCCAGTTCCTCGGCCATCTGGACGAGTTCGGCAGGCGATTTACGCTTGAGGTCGTGCAGGTGCATGAGATGCAGCTCTGATGCTGAGGGTGGCCCGGCGACGGTTATCGTTATCGTTAGGGCCGGAAAATGAAGACGCCTCCGAACGGAGGTTTGTTCACTGACTAAGCTTCGGATTTAAACAAGTCAACGGTTCGGCGATTTTCATTAACAGGAATGAACGTTGGGCCTTCGGTTGCCGACGAGCCTCGTGCTAGTTTGCATCAAAACTCAGGAGGCCAACGTAATGAAGAACCTCGCGGCGCTCGCGGTTGCGATCGCTACTATCACCAATCCCGCTCAGGCACAGGTCAACAAAGTACGCCCTGGCTTTGGCGACGACCCCGGTCAGCCTGTCACCCAACCTTTTGCTTTACCTCGGGGTGTACGTTTGGATGGCCCGATTATGGGCGTCGATGCCGAAAGCGGCGAATGCAAGGACAAGAATCTGACGGTCGGTAGCGGTGGCGCCGTTAAGGTCTGTGCCGCCTTCTGCATGGACAATGGTATAATCATAGGTGCCGATGGATTGCCAATCGACATCCGGAACGGCCTCATCCTGAACTCACAGTTCAGAGACGGTCAGAACGGTCTTCTAGTCGAGCGTGTTTTGGTTGAGATGCCTTACACACCCTGCGGGCCAGGCGGTTTCAAAGAAGACGAAGAACAGAAGAAGAAGCGGCGAAAGTTCATCGTTCAGTTCAACGGATATTGCCTGAACGAGAGCCGGTCGCCTTCAATGGATGGCATGCAGTACAGCATCGGCGGCTTGACCGCCGATCCCGACATGCGCGAGTTGCTTGCTATTCTTGCCAAGAAGAAGGTCGAGACCGAGCAGCACAAGAGCATCGTCCAGACCGCAATCTACAGCATCACCGAAGGCAGGGGCCTGACGGAAAAGGATCGCTGGGACCTTGATGGGCTGCCCAACAAGGCCTGACGATGATCGGCCGGGCACAAGCCCGGCCAATGTCTAGAACGGCTTCACGATCACCAGAATAACGATCGCGATCGTCGCCAGGCTGGGCACCTCGTTGGCGATGCGCAGCGCACGCTCGGAGACCGGGCGCTCGCCGCGCGCGAACTTCTTGCGCAGCCCGGCAAGCCAGCCGTGATAGCCCGACAGCAGTAACACGATCGCGAACTTGGCGTGGAACCAGCCCATCGACCAGGCGCCGATCCCGAAGGCGAGCGTCAGGCCGAGCACCCAGACGACGACCATCGCCGGATTGACGATGATGCGCAGCAGGCGCCGCTCGCGCTCGATCCATAGCGCGTCCTCCGCCGACCCCGGCGCTGCCGCCATATGGTAGACGAAGAAGCGCGGCAGCATGAACATGCCGGCCATCCAGAAGATCACGAAGATAAGGTGCGCGGCCTTCAGCCAGAGATAGGCGTCGCCGCCGAGCCAGCCGGTCATTTGCCCTCCCGAAGCAGCATCAGCAGTTGCTCGACATGGGCGATCGGCGCGTCGGGCAGGATGCCGTGGCCGAGGTTGAAGATGTGCGGCCGGTCGCGGAAGGCGGCGCGGATGCGTGCCACCCCAGCCTGTAGTGCCTCGCCGCCGGCGATCAGCGCCAGCGGATCGAGGTTGCCTTGGACCGGCAGCCCCTTGGGTAGCGCCGCGTCGGCCCAGGCGGGATCGACCGTCTCGTCGAGTCCGACCGCATCCACGGCGGTGCGCTCGGCATAGGAAACAAGCTTGGCGCCGGCGCCTTTCGGAAAGCCGATCACCGGCACGTCCGGGTGGCGCGCCTTCAGCGCCGCGACGATCGCCTTGTTGGGCTCGATCACCCAGCGGTCGAACTGCTCGGGCGACAACGTGCCGGCCCAGCTATCGAATAGCTGCACCGCCATCGCGCCGGCCTCGATCTGGCCGGAAAGATAGTCGACCGTAACTTCGACGATGCGGTCGATCAGCGACCCGAAGGCCTGGGGTTCGCGATAGGCCAGGCGGCGCGTCTCGGCCTGATCCTTGCTGCCATGGCCGGCCACCATGTAGGTCGCGACCGTCCAGGGCGAGCCCGCGAAGCCGAGTAGCGTCGTCGTCTCCGGCAGCGCGGCAGCCACACGGCGCACCGTGTCGTAGATCGGTGCGAACTTCGCCAAGTTCGGTGTCAGCCCGCGCCAGTCGGCATCGCTCAGCGCTGGGGTCAGGCGTGGGCCTTCGCCGGGCCCAAAAGTCAGGTCCTGCCCCAGCGCATGCGGCACGATCAGGATGTCCGAGAATAGGATGGCGCCGTCCATGCCGAAGCGGCGGATCGGCTGCAGCGTGATCTCGGCCGCCGCCTCGCTGTCGTAGACGAGCTCGAGGAAGCCGCCCTTTTCGGCGCGCAACGCCCGGTATTCGGGCAGGTAGCGCCCCGCCTGACGCATGAGCCACACCGGCGGCGGGTCACGCCGTTCGCCGCGCAGGACAGCGAGCAGCGGACGGTCGGGCGACAGGCTCACAGGCATCCCAACTCCAATACAAACTGATTCATAGAATATTGATGGGGTAGTTGGACCCCGGCAAAGCGGGGTTTATCGGCAAGCCCCGCGATTGCCAACAGCGGCCCGGCGGCGCGACTCGCGCTGACTCCACGAGTCGCAATCATCCTCCACATTATCCACAGGCACCCCGAAAATTTGATCCACCTGTGGACAGTGCGTGAATCCGTCGGGGGCGGAATCCCGGTTCGACGACGCTTGCGGGTTGCGCGCCCCAAACCTAAGCGTTTGCGCAGAGGCTTATCCACAATGATCCGGCTGCACCTTCATCTGGTTTCCGATTCCACCGGCGAGACGCTCGAGGCGATCGCCAAGGCGGGGCTCGCGCAGTTCGAAGGCGTCGAGGCGATCAAGCATTTCTGGCCGATGGTCCGCTCCGAAGGCCATCTCGATCGCGTGGTCGAGGAGATCGCGCGGCGGCCGGGGCTGGTGCTCTACACGCTGGTCAACGGCGCGGTGCGCGCCCGGCTGGAAATGCGCTGCCATGCGCTCGGCTTGCCGGCGGTGTCGGCGCTCGATCCGGTGATGGAGGGCTTCTCGCGGATCCTCGGTCAGGAGGCGAAGCAGAAGCCGGGCCGCCAGCACATGATGGACGCCGCCTATTTCGCGCGCGTCGATGCCATCCACTACACCATCGCGCACGACGACGGGCAGGGCGCGGACGAATGGGAGGAGGCCGACATCCTGCTCGCCGGTGTGTCGCGCTCGTCGAAGACGCCGACCGCCATCTATCTCGCCAACCGCGGCTACAAGGTGGCGAACATCCCGCTGGTGCCCGAAAGTCCGCCGCCCGCGACGCTGTTCGCGCTCAAGAAGCCGCTCGTCGTCGGGCTTACCACCTCGCCCGACCGGCTGGTGCAGATCCGTCGCAACCGGCTTCTGGCGCTGGGTCGCGCGCCGGAAACCGACTATGTCGATCCCGACGCGGTGGCGAAGGAGCTGGCGTTCGCCCGGCGGCTGTTCGCCGACAATGAGTGGCCGGTGATCGACGTTACCCGCCGCTCGATCGAGGAGACGGCGGCGGCGATCATCAACCTCGTCCAGGCGCGCGACGAAGCGGCCGCCGCGTTCGAGCAGGCGCAATGAAGCTGATCCTCGCGTCCACCAGTGCGGCCCGGCGCGCGATGCTGGCGAATGCCGGCGTCCCGCACGAGGCGATGGCCCCCCATGTCGACGAGGACGAGCTCAAGGCCGCCCTCAAGGCCGAGGGCGCCAGCCCTCGCGCCGTCGCCGATGCGCTGGCCGAGGCCAAGGCGGTGAAGATCTCGCGGCGCATTCCCGGCGCGCTCGTGCTCGGCGCCGATCAGGTACTGGCGCTGCCCGATGGCACGATGCTCGACAAGCCGGGCGACCGCGCCGCGGCGGCGGCGCAGCTCCGGTCGCTCCGGGGCGTGGAGCATCGGTTGATCTCCGCCGCCGTGGTTGCGGAGAACGGCACGCCGGTATGGCGCTTCGTCGATACCACGACGCTGCAGGTGCGCGCGTTTAGCGACGACTGGCTCGAAATCTATCTCGATGCCGAAGGCGATGAACTGCTCGGCTGCGTCGGCGCCTATCGGCTCGAGGGACTGGGCGCGCAGCTCTTCGCACGGGTGCGCGGCGACTATTTCACCGTGCTCGGCCTGCCGCTGCTTGCCGTGCTCGATTATCTGCGCACGCGGGGAGTGATCGCATCGTGACCGCAACTTTGCCGCCCTCGGCCGGCGTGATCGGCTGGCCGGTCGCACATTCGAAGTCGCCGCTGATCCATCGCTTCTGGCTCGAAAAGCTCGGGCTCGACGGCGACTATGGCCGCTTCCCTGTCCATCCTGACCGGCTCGGTGAGGCGATCCGCGCGCTGCCGGCGTTCGGCCTGCGCGGCGTCAACGTCACGGTGCCGCACAAGCAGGCGGTGCTGCCGCATCTCGACCGGATCGACGAGATGGCTTCCCAGGTCGGTGCGGTGAACACCATCGTGGTCGAAGACGACGGCCTCGTCGGCTACAACACCGATGCCGAAGGCTTCCTCGAACCGCTGCGCCCGCTGCTCGCGCGGTCCTGGCTGTTCAAGATGGCGCGGATCATCGGAACGGGCGGCGCGGCGCTCGCGATCGCGCATGCGCTCCACGCGCAGGGCTTCACCATCGTGGTGATCGGCCGGGATCTGGCGAAGGCGCGCGCCGTGCGCGCCGGCTTCGCGCCCGACGACAGCCTGATCACCACCATCGACAGCTTCCGCCGTCCGCTCGACTTCGTGTGGGACGATCGTTCGGGCGTGCTCGACCTCGTGGTGAACGCCACCTCGCTCGGCATGGCTGGTCAGCCGCCGCTCGGCATCGACTTCTCGAACGTGCCGCCCGGCGCCGTGGTGTACGACATCGTGTACAGCCCGCTCGAAACGCCGCTGCTCGCCGAGGCCCGCGCCCGGGGGCATGCCGTGGTCGACGGCCTGTCGATGCTGATCGGCCAAGCGGCGCTCGCCTTCGAACGCTTCTTCGGCGCTTCGCCGCCGCGCGAGCATGACGCCGAGCTGCGGACCTTGCTGACGTCATGATCCTGCTCGGCCTTACCGGTTCGATCGGCATGGGCAAGTCGACCGTGGCGTCGATGCTGCGCGAGTTCGGCGTACCCGTCTTCGACGCCGACGCCGAGGTGCGTAGCCTTCAGGGACCGGGCGGCGCGGCGCTGCCGGCGATCGAGGCGGCGTTTCCGGGCACGACCGGTGCGGACGGCGTCGACCGCGCCAAGCTCGGGCAATCGGTGTTCGGTGATCCGGCCGCGCTCGCGCGGCTGGAGGCGATCGTCCACCCCTTGGTTCGCGATGCGCAGGCGGCGTTCATGGTGCGCCACGCCGACGAAGCCGTCGTCGCACTCGACGTGCCGCTGCTGTTCGAGAAGGGCGGCTGGCGCGGCGTCGATGCGACGATGGTGGTCTCGGCACCCCTCGAACTTCAGCGCGCGCGGGTGCTGGCGCGGCCCGACATGACGCCCGAAAAGTTCGAGGCGATCCTGGCGACCCAGATGCCCGACGCGGAGAAGCGGGCGCGCGCCGATTTTGTGATCGATACCGGCTGCGGACTTGCAGAGACGCGTGCCGCGGTTCGTCGCATCGTCGATTGTCTGCGCAGCCAGGGCGTGGATAAGTGCCGCAATGCGTGAAATCGTCTTCGATACCGAAACCACCGGCCTTTCCCCCGATGACGGGCACCGCCTCGTCGAGATCGGCTGCGTCGAGCTGGTGAACCGGATCGAGACCGGCCGCACCTTCCATGTCTACATCAACCCCGAACGGCCGATGCCGAAGGAGGCCGAGGCGGTCCATGGCCTGTCCGACGCGTTCCTTGCCGACAAGCCGCGCTTCGCCGAGGTGGTGAACGATTTCCTCGCCTTCATCGGCAAGGATCAGCTCGTCGCGCACAATGCGATGTTCGACATGGGCTTCATCAACGCCGAGCTGCGCAAGTGCGGCAAGCCGCCGATCTTCATCGAACGCGCGACCGATACATTGGCCATTGCCCGTGAGAAGCTGCCGGGCGCCAAGCACACGCTCGATGCGCTGTGCACGCGGTTCGGGATCGACCGTTCGATGCGCGTCCACCACGGCGCGCTCCTCGATGCCCAGCTGCTGGCGCAGGTCTATGTCGAGCTGCTGGGCGGCCGGCAGATCGGTTTCGATCTCGTTGCCGAGGTGTCCGGTGCTTCGGTGCAGCTGGTGGAGCGGCCCTATCGCGAGCCCCGGCCGCATTCGGCCTCCGAAGCCGAGCTCGCGCGCCACGCGGAATTCGTCGCAAAGCTGAAAGACCCGGTCTGGTTGTTGGCCTGAGGCTTGCAACCCGCGCGGCGTGGCCCAAGTTGATCTAGTGGACAAAAGCTAGTTCAGGAGGCCGTTCATGGACATCCGCGTTTCGGGGCATCAGGTCGACGTCGGCGACGCGTTCAAGGAACTCGCCACCACCCGGGTGAGCGAAATGACCGAGAAATATTTCACCCGCGCGGTAGCTGCGAACGTCACGCTCGAATCCGGTCCGCACGACAACGGCTTCAATTGCGACATCCTCATCCCAGTCAACGGCGTCATCCTCAAGGGCACCGGGCGCAGTCCCTATGCGCAGCAGGCGTTCGACATGGCTGCCGACCGCATCGAGAAGCAACTGCGCCGCTATTCGCGCCGGCTGAAGGACCGGCAGGCGCAGAAGCCGAACGGCGAAGTCGGCTCAAACCAGCGGCCGCCGCTCGATTTCAATGCCGGCTACACGGTCTTCCGTACGGAGGAGGAGCCGACCGACAATCCGATGGTGATCGCCGAGACGAAAGTCGACGTGCCCGAGGCAGCGGTCGCGGACGCCGTGATGATGCTCGACCTGCGCAATACGACCGCGCTTCTGTTCAAGAACAGCGCCACGGGCGCCTACAACATGGTCTATCGCCGCGAGGACGGAAATATCGGTTGGGTCGAGCCCAAGGCCTGACGCTACTAGACGGGGCGGGCTGCGCCCATTATGTGGCCTGCCCCATTCGCCGGCTTTTTCGAGGCGCCGCGTCCATGGACCTGCACGATTTTCTGCAGCCGCAGGCGGTCACGGCCGATCTGCGCGCCACTTCCAAGAAGCAGCTGCTCCAGCAGCTGAGCTCGCGTGCGGCTGCGCTCACCGGCCTCGAGGAGCGGCGCATCCTCGAGACGATCCTCGAACGCGAACGCCTGGGCTCGACCGGCTTCGGCGGCGGCGTCGCGATCCCGCACGGCAAGATCGAGGGGTTGGGCAAGGTCTTCGGCCTATTCGCGCGGCTGAACAGCGCCGTCGACTATGACGCGCTCGACCGTCAGCCGGTCGATCTCGTGTTCCTGCTGCTGGCACCACAGGGCGCGGGGGCCGATCATCTCAAGGCGCTAGCGCGCGTCAGCCGCGTGTTCCGCGACCGCGCCATGGTCGAGAAGTTGCGCGGCTCGACATCCGCCGACGCCATTTATGCTATGTTAGCGAACGGCGCACACAGTCGCGCCGCATGACGAGCGGTCGCCGGGAGGCTACGGCGGGTGGGCAGATGACGAACGACCAACGCCGGATGCGCCGCAGCACCGTCATGCTGGCGGGCGCGATCGTCTATAATCGACAGCGTTTTCCCTGCCGCATCCGCGACATCTCGGCCGGCGGACTCAAGGTCGTGATCGACGTCCCACTCGCGCCGGGAACGCCGGTTCATGCCGAGCTGCCGCGCTACGGCCGCTTTCCTGCGGTCGTCGCCTGGGTCGAGGGGCGGCTGATGGGGCTGGTATTCCCCGAAGGGGCCGCGGGCGCCCTGGCCCGTTTCGGCGAGGGCGCGGCCAAGCTCGGTCTGATCGAGTCCGAAGAGCCGATCGACGGCCGCATCACCCAGCTGCCGCCGGTCCGATGAGCGATCATTTCCGCGCGCTCGAGGCGCTCTACGCCTCGGCTCCGATCAACGACCTGTTCGTCTCCAGCCTGCACATCACCGAGCCGGGCCGGACGCGCATCGAGTTTGAGGTCTCGCCTCATCTTTATCATGCCGCCGGCGCAGCGCACGGTACGGTTTACTTCAAGATGCTCGACGACGCGGCCTTCTACGCCGCCAACAGCCTGGTCGAGGACATGTTCGTGCTGACGACCGCCTTCAACATCTTCCTGACGCGCCCGGTCCGCGAGGGAAAGCTGGCGGCGGAGGGGCGGTGGCTCAGCGGCCAGCGGCGCGTGCTCATCGCCGAAAGCCGGCTGATCGACTCGAGCGGCGAGGAGGTGGGGCGCGGCACCGGCACCTTCATGCGCTCGCGCATCGCGCTCGGCAGCCTCGAAGCCTACGCCGCGGCCCGCCGGGCATGACCGCCCGGCTCACCGCGAAGCTGGCGGTGAACGCGCTGGTCCGCCGTGCCAATGCCGTCGGCGATTTCGCGACGGTGGCGAAGAAGGGGGACGAGACGGCGGGGCAGATCATCCTCGTTGCGCGCCGCCGCGACGGCAGCATCCAGGTCTTCACGCGCACGATGAACCGGCAGGGTGGTTATGCATGGACAATCGCCACCGAAGCGGGCCAAGACGAATTAGCCAAGGTTAACGAATATCTCGAAAGACAAAGCTGCTACGACCCGGATTTATGGATCGTTGAACTGGATACCGCCAATCCAGAACGACTCGTCGACGATGAGTTGATCTAGATCGTTCCACCTGTGAATGGGCGCCATCGCATTTTAGGTCGCGCTCCAACGCAGGGTCAAACGGAGCAAAGACCAGACGGCGGGTAACGTTTCAGCGCAACATCGATCGCCTGCGATCGCGCCCGAAACCGAACCGCTGCACGGTGGGTTGGGTTGATGATCCGTTCGGTCCGCGTCGCGCTTACGGCCATGGCCAGCTTCGTCCTGCTTGCAGCAGGCGAGGTTCCCCAGATGATGGGAGCGCATGATGACGCGGCCGGCAACGGTGCCCCGTCTGCCACTCTTTCGCCGTCCAACCTCCAGCTGGCGTCGCTGACGCCGCCGGTCGCTGCCCCGACGCTCGAGGCGCGGGTCGAGGACGACGACACCCTCGTCGAGACGAACACCGCGGCCGAGCCGGCGGTGGGCTCGCTGCGCGAGCTCGTCACCAAGATCACCGCGCTTCCCTCGATCGAACTCGACGAGGAGATGCGCTGCCTCGCGACCGCCGTCTACTATGAGTCGAAGGGCGAGCCGCTCGAAGGCCAGCTCGCGGTGGCGCAGGTGATCCTCAACCGCGTCGAGTCGGGCCGCTTCGCCCCGTCGATCTGCGGCGTCGTCTATCAGCGCGGCCAGTTCTCCTTCACCTGGGACGGCCGTTCCGACCGGCCGGCGGAAAGCGCGATGTGGCGCACCGCGCAGGCGATCGCCGTGGTCGCCGCCACCGACAACTGGCGCGAGATCGTGCCGAACGCGACCCATTTCCACGCCGCGCGCGTGGCGCCGGGCTGGGGCCGCCTCAAGCGCGTCGCCGCGGTCGGCAATCACGTCTTCTACGCCGCGCGCTGAGATGACTTGCCGCAGCGCCGCGGTGGTCAGGCGGCGCTGACGTTCGCCTCCCGTTCCGCTAAGGAACGGGGACATGGCTGAAATCGTCGATCCCCTCCTCGAAGAGCTGCGCGCGCCCAATGCGGCCGAGGTCGCGCGCGGCGTCGGCCGGCTGCTCTACCGGCAGGGCTACGCCTCGCAGTGCGAGGTGCCACTCGGCAACGGCCGCCGGGCCGACGTGATCGGTATCGACGAGAACGGCCGGATCACGCTCGTCGAGATCAAGGTGTCGCTCGCCGACCTGCGCGGGGATGCCAAATGGCCCGAGTATCTCGACTATTGCGACCGCTATTTCTGGGCGGTGCCCGACGAGTTCGACCTCGCCGTGCTCGAGGAGCCGCACTTCATGCCCGAACGGGCCGGGCTGATCGTCGCCGACCGGTTCGATGCCGCTATGGTGCGCGAGGCGGCGATCTTTCCGCTCAACGCCGCCCGCCGCAAGGCGGAGACGCTGCGCTTCGCCCGCCGCGCCGCACAACGCCTGATGTGGATCGCCGACCCCAATCTCGGCTCGGCCTGAGCGGC
>JAEZQR010000008.1 GCA_023413015.1 Pseudomonadota bacterium | reverse complement strand
CCCACCGACTGTCCGGTGACGCCGACGGTCCCTTGAGGACCCCATGCACGCCGATTTCAGCAAGGCCCCGCCCACGGCGGGGCCTTTTGCGTTCGCGAGCGGGCGCAGCTAAGCGGAGGCCATGCCGCGCATCATCACCAGCCATTCGAACGAGACGATCAAGCGCATCCGGTCGCTGTGGGAGAAGAAGTTCCGCACGCGCGAGGGGCTGTTCCTGGCCGAAGGCATGCGGATCGTCGCCGAAGCGGTCGAGGCCGGGTCGATGCCGAGGATGCTGGTCTATGCCGCCGAGGCGGCAGGCCACCCGCTGCTCAACCGGCTGGTGCGGCAGTGCGAGGCGGCGGGCGGCGAGGCGATCGAGACGACGCGGGATATCCTTCACAAGCTGACGGGCAAGGACAACCCGCAGGCGCTGGTCGGCGTATTCCCGATCCGGGAGCGGCGGCTCGAGGACATCGATCGCAACGCCTCTTATGCCTGGGTGGTGTGCCAGTCGCTCAAGGATCCCGGCAATCTCGGCACGATCCTGCGCACCGCCGATGCAGTCGGCGCGGGCGGCGTGATCCTGCTCGACCAGTCGTGCGATCCCTTCTCGGTCGAGGCGGTGCGCGCGAGCATGGGGGCGCTGTTCACGCAAGAGTTGGTGCAGAGCAATGGGCCGGCGTTCTTCGAATGGCTGCGGCAAGGCCCGGGGCAGCTGGTGGGCGCGAGCCTCAACACCGACCATGATTATCAGGCGGTGACCTACGAGGCGCCGACTTTCCTGTTCATGGGCAACGAGCAGTCGGGCCTGCCCCCGGACTATGAGGCGGCGTGCGACACGCTGGTGAAGATCCCGATGGTCGGCAAGGCCGACAGCCTGAACGTCGCCGTCTCCTGCGCGGTCCTGCTGTACGAAGTGTTCAACCAGCGGCGGCGCGCAGGCTAGGCGCAGCTACTCCGCCGCCTCGGGCTTGGGGATCGCAATCAGCTCGGGCGCGACCGTCGTGCGCGTGTTCCGGCCGACGGCGGCCAAGGCCGGTACCGACTTGCGCCCCTTCTCGACACCAAGGTCGGTAAAGCGCCGAGCCTTCGGCAGCACGTTGCGCTCGAGCGAGCCGACGAAGTCGTCATAGGCTTTGACGGCCGAGTCGAGGTTGCCACCGACGCGCGCCACATGCTCGGCCATCGTCGCGATGCTGGCGTGGAGATCGGCACCCAGCTCGCCGATCTTCTGCGCCTCTTCCGCCAGCGTCTCCTGCCGCCAGACCATCGCCACCGTCTTGGCGATGGCGAGCAGGTTGATGGGACCGGCGAGCAGGATGCGCTGGTCGAAGGCCCAGCCGAGCAGGGTCAGGTCATGCTCGAGCGCGGCGGACAGGAAGTTCTCGCCCGGCAGGAACATGACGACGAAGTCGGCGGCCTTGCCGAATTCCTGCCAATAGGCCTTTTCGCCGAGCCCCTTGCAGTGGGTCCGCACGGCAAGCGCATGGCGGCGATAGGCGGAGCGGCGGCCGTCCTCGTCGCCCGCCTCGCCGGCCGTGAGATAGTCGTTGAGCGAGCATTTCGAGTCGACGATCAGCTCGCGCCCGCCGGGCAGTCGGATGATGGCGTCGGGGCGTTTCTTGCCGTCGGCCGAGTCGGTGCTGGTCTGCAGCGTATAGTCGATGCCTTCGCGCAGGCCCGCCATGTCGAGCACGTTGCGCAGCTGCTGCTCGCCCCAGCTGCCGGCGGTCTTGCCGCTTGAGCGGAGCGCGGAGACGAGCTTCGCCGCCTCGTCGCGCACGGCCATCTGCCCCTGCGCGACGGTGGCAATCTGTTCCTTCAGCGCACCATAGGCGTCGTTGCGCGCGGCCTCGATCTCCTTGAGCTGCGCCTCGTAGCGGGCGAGCGTCTCGCGCATCGGCGAGATGAGCTCCGCCAGTTCCGCCTTGTTCTTGGCCAGTCCCTTGTCGGCGACCTCGCTGTGCTTGGCGAAGCGCTCGTCGGCCAGGCGCAGGAACTGCTCCTGCGCGCCCTTCAGGGCGTCGCCGGCGAGCTGCCCGAACTGCTCCTTCATCTGCTGGAGCTGCACGGCGTGGGCGCGGTCGCGCTCCGCTGCCGCCGCGCGCAGCGCAGCCAACTCGGCATCGAGGCGGGCGTGCGACTGCCGGACGTCCGCCAGCTCGGTCTCGGCGGCGGGCAGTCGGTCGGCCTTGGCCTGCGCGCCAGCGAGGTCGCGGATGGCGGCAGCGAACTTCTCCGACAGCGCGTCGCGCTCGATACGCAGGGCGGCCAAGCCCCGGCCCCAGACGAACCAGCCGAGCGCCAGCGCTGCCCCGGCGCCGACCACGAAGAAGATCACTTCGATCACGCACTTACCCCTGCGAACGGATCGTGAACTCCAAGGCTAGTGCAAAGACGAGGGTGCTGACCAGCCCCCTTGCCCTCGGTTCGCCGCCGTTCCAGGCTTCGGACCTGAAAAAGGGAGAGGTGGCCATGGATTTCGAGATCATCGCGGAAGGTCTGGCGTTTCCCGAAGGCCCGGTGTGGATGCTCGACGGGTCGGTGATCGT
>JAEZQR010000346.1 GCA_023413015.1 Pseudomonadota bacterium | reverse complement strand
ACGAGGGCGTGTCGCTGCTGCAGAAGCCATTCACGGTCACCCAGCTGGCGCGGAAGATTCGGGAAGGCCTGGACCGGTAGCGGCGGGCCGCCGCGGCAATCCCGCCGTGGGCATCGGGCCCGGAACGGGGGAAGATGCGCGTCCTCACGCAAGGTGAGGAGGAAGCGATGATGCATCCTGCGACCCGGACGATCCTGTCCGCGAGCGCGCTGCTGGCGCTGACGAGCTGGAACTCCGATCTGGAAGGCGTGGCCGCAGCGGCCCCGGCAGCCGCCGATCCGGTGCGGAGCGCGATGTCGGCAGCACCGGCATCGGTCGCGCGCCACGCCGCGATCGTGACGCTGCAGGCGGACGGCACGATGAAGACGCTGCGCAAGGGGACGAACGGCTGGACCTGCATGCCGGACAGCCCCGCGACGCCGGGCCCGGACCCGATGTGCATGGACGCCAACGCCATGAAGTGGGTCACGGCGTGGGTCGGCCATAAGCCGCCGCCGGCGAACACGGTGGGACTGATGTATATGCTGGAAGGCGGGACCGACGCCAGCAACACCGATCCCTATGCCCAGAAGCCGACGGCCGGGAACGCCTGGGTCAAGACGGGACCGCATGTGATGGTCGTCGGCTCGCGGGAGCTTCTGAAGGGCCATCCGTCGGGCCGGCAGCCGGATACCTCGGCCCCCTATGTGATGTGGGCTGGCACGCCCTATGCGCATCTGATGATCCCGATCAGGTAGCGCAGGCCAAGCGATTCCGCGGCTGCGACGGCGGCGAGGAGTTCACCGTGCTGCTCGCGGACATGGACGAAGCGGACGCCGTCGACTGCGCGGAGCGCCTTCGGCATGAGATCGGCGTCGCGCTGCTCGCCTATCGCGGGCGCATCCTCGGGCATGTCTCGGTCTCCATCGGCATCGGCGTCTCGCCGGTGGATTGCGCCGTCGTCCACCTCGTGAGTTGCGCCGATGCCGCGCTGCTATCTATTCCTATTGATCTCACAGCCCGCGACTGACGGTGTTTGTAAGCTGAAATTAATAAAACCTAATATCAACCGTTTGATACAGGAGGAGTTGTTTCCGAGGAATTCAGGTGGCAGAACCGCTTTCCGCTATAACGATCAAATCGTGCGTGGCACATGGGGTGGAGATTGCTCCTGATGCCGTGTTGGGTTTCGCTCGACAAAATGGAACCTTGCTCGAATCTCCCGTAAATATTCGGCGAGGTACTTACGATATCGATTTCGTCGGCGCCTATAGCTACATGGGTGGCCGCGCGACTTTCATGCGCCATATCGCATCGGTAGGGCGCTTCTGCTCGATTGCGAGCAATATTATCACTGGACAAGTCGAACATCCGACGGATTTCTTGTCTGCCTCGCCGATATTCACAGGGGCAAAGGTGGTTGGTGACCTGAGTGCCTTCTATGAAGCTAATCGTGCGATGGTCGACAAGGCGACTGCAGCGCTCCGCATATCGATGGCCAATCGCACCGAGAAAATCCAGATCGGCAATGACGTGTGGCTCGGCGAAGGGGTGTTCATCAGGCGCGGTGTCACGATCGGTGATGGGGCAGTTATCGCGGCCCGATCGGTGGTGACGAACCATGTGCCGCCCTATGCCATCGTTGGTGGAGTGCCGGCGAAGATCATACGTTTCCGCTTTCCGCATGACGTCATCGACGAACTGCTTCGTCTCCAATGGTGGAACTACGGCCTGAGTGCGCTGGAGGGCGTCGACTTCACCGATATCGATCAGGCGATCACGGTGATCGACCGCAATATCACTACGGGCAAGGCGCAGCCTTACAGCGCTCCCCTCGTCAACGTCGGCACGGACGGGCAGGCAACGGTCTGGCGCTATGATACGGCAAAGGCAGAGCTTGTGCCATTCGAAGACCTGCCGTAGCCGGATCGACTTCGGCTCCGGGAACTGGCCGGCACGATGGCCGCGTACCTATGCCGGGTCGGGCGATTGCCGTACAATGGCGTGCGATTGAGGTTGGCGCGCTGCCGGCTTCGGAGGCGGCAGCCGACAGGCCAGGGCCGCAGCCATGTCCGCATCCGTCGAAGCCGTCGCCAGCCCGCCGCCGGCCCAGCCAGTCCCGCGGCACCATCGCCTGTCGCTGGCCATCGGCGCGATCGGCGTCGTGTTCGGCGATATTGGCACGAGCCCGCTCTATGCCTTTCGCGAGGCGCTGGGGCAGGCGGCCGCCGGCGGGATCGCGCGCGCGGAAATTCTCGGCGTGCTTTCGCTTGCGCTGTGGGCGCTGATCCTCGTCGTCAGCGTCAAGTACGTCCTGTTCCTGATGCGCGCCGACAATAACGGCGAGGGCGGCGTGCTGTCGCTAATGGCGTTGGCACAGCGCGCGGCCACCAAGCGATCGGCCGTCGTGCTGACGCTCGGTGCGGCCGGGGCGGCGCTGTTCTACGGCGACAGCATCATCACGCCGGCCCTGTCGGTGCTATCAGCCGTCGAAGGGCTTCGGACGGTCCCCAGCCTGGACGGCGCGATCACGCCGGGCCGCATCCTCGTCCTGACGGCTGTCATCCTGTTCACCCTGTTCGCGATCCAGGCGCGCGGGACGGCGCGCGTCGCCCGGCTGTTCGGGCCGGTCTGCGTCGTCTGGTTCCTGGCGATCGGCGGGCTCGGCCTGTGGCACCTCGCCGATGAGCCGGCGATCCTCGCGGCGTTCAGCCCGATCTACGGGGTGAGCTTCCTGCTCCATCACGGCGTCACCGGCCTGTTCGTACTGGGCGCCGTGTTCCTGACCGTGACCGGAGCCGAGGCGCTGACGGCCGACATGGGGCATTTCGGCCGCCTGCCGATCCAGCTCGGCTGGTTCGCATTGGTGTTTCCCGCGCTCGCGCTCAACTACATCGGGCAGGGCGCTTATGCGCTCTCGGTGCTGGAAGCGGCGGAACGGGCGGGACGGCCGTTCGCAAATTCGGACTGGTTCTTCCTGATGGCCCCCGAGAGCCTGCGGGTCTGGCTGGTCGTGCTGGCGACGCTCGCGACGATCATCGCCAGCCAGGCGGTGATCACCGGCGCCTATTCGATCACGCAGCAGGCGATCGCACTCGGCCTGCTGCCCCGGTTGCGAATCGAGCAGACATCCGAGCAGATGGCCGGACAGATCTACCTGCCGGTGATCAACTGGCTGCTGCTGTTCGGCGTGCTGGTCCTCGTCTTCGCGTTCCGCAATTCGTCGGCGATGGCGGCGGCCTACGGCATCGCGGTGACCGGTACGATGGTGGTGACCACCTGCCTCGCCTTCGTGGTCGTCTGGCGGCGGTGGGGCTGGCGGCTGGGGCTCGCGGCGGCCTTCATCGCGCCGTTCCTGACCATCGACCTGATCTTCTTCGGCGCCAACATCCTGCGCGTCGTCGAGGGCGGCTGGGTGCCGCTGCTCGTCGCCGGCCTGATCGGCCTGCTGATCCTGACGTGGATGCGCGGCCGGCGCATCATGGCCGAGCAGGAGCGCGAGGACGCGATGCCGCTCGACGTGCTGGCGCACATGCTGGCGATGCGTCCGCCGCGGCGCGTGCCGGGAACCGCCATCTTCCTGACGCCCGACCTCGACAACGCGCCGCGGGCGCTCCTCCACAACCTGAAGCACAACAAGGTGCTGCACGAGCACAATATCGTCCTCGCGGTGCGCGGCGTGCCGCGGCCCTGGGCCGAGGAGGACGAGCGGCTGCGCATCGAGCCTGTCGGCCACGACTTCGCGCGCGCGACGCTCACCTACGGCTACCGGGAGGCGCCCCATGTCCCCCGCGATCTACAGGAGGCCGCCGGGCGCGGGATGGTGCCGGCCGATCCGCTCGCCGCCACCTACTTCCTCGATCGCCACATGGTCCGGCCGTCGCGGGATGTCGGCATGCCCTACTGGCAGGACCTGATCTTCGTGTTCCTGCAGCGCAACGCGTCCGACCCGACCGACTTCTTCTGCATCCCGCCCAATCGGGTGCTCGAACTCGGCACGCAGATCGAGGTTTAGGGCGCAATTGCGCCGGGATGAGCTTCTTCGCGGAACGTTCAGGCGGTTGCCGATTTGGAGCCGGCGATATCACGACATGAGGATATACCCCTGTCCGCTGTTCGGCCGGCCATTGTGTCAGAGGCTGCAAAACGCAGCTTCGACGAGTGCGCCATTCGGCTTGGGTACGATCCCCGAAGCCGGTGGGTAGGCGGTTACGTCGATTACGAATGGTCGCGGCTCCGGGTGGTCATCGAGGCTTACGGGCTCCAGCTGAAGGGTAAGCGGGTTCTGGAGTTCGGATGCAACTTCGGCGGCTCGGCGGTGGTGATGGCCGCCATGGGGGGCAAGGTCGATGCGGTGGACATCGATGCCGGAGCCATCGAACTCGCGCGTCTCAACGCTGCGCAATATGGAGTAGACGTTCGCTTCCAACGGATTTCGCCGGCTGGTCGTCTGCCGTTCGAGGCGGGGGCGTTCGACTTCATCCTGTGCAACAGCGTGCTGGAATATGTCGATCTGGCCGTGTTTCCCGCCGTGCTTGCCGAAATTGACCGCGTGCTGAAGCCGGGAGGTTGCCTGTTGATCCTCGGCACCAGCAACCGGTTATGGCCCCGCGAGATCCACTCGCGACGCTGGCTCGTGAATTATCTGCCGAAAGCAATCGACCGGATGATCGGCCGGGACTTCCAGCGCGGACTGTCGCCGTTCGGCCTGCGGCGCGCTCTTAAGGGCCGCTACGTCGACCTCGATGCGGCGGATCGCGGTCAGGCTTGGCTCAGGGCACGCGCCGCCTTCCACGGAAGCGCGAGGGCGTCAGCCGCTGCTCGCGCCGCCTGCATCGCCGCACTGCTGATGGGCGTGGGGCCGGGCTGGCTGGCGCCCAATATGTCCGTTCTGCTGCGTCGGCGTCCGGAGCAGACGCCGGAAGACACGCATCGCTTGATCGCCGAACGAACCGCCAGGATCTTGCCGCCGGCTAAAGCACATAGTCATTCACGACCTGCACGGCTGTCCTGAGCAGTGAGAGGAGGGCGTGGCCGACGATCGGCGCCATGAGGGTGGTTGGCACGCTGCGGGCCGCCTGGTCGAGGGTGACCACCTCGAACCGGTCGCGATGCGCATCGAGATAGCGGCACAGGGCGGCGAACCGCCGCTGGACCACCCGGTTCGCCCGCATGCCCGAGAAGCGATAGTCCCCCTGCTTCAGGAAGTCGAACGGATGCGTGATGATCGTCGCGACGCCGCCACCGCGCGCATGGATTTGCTCAAGGGCTGTGATCTGTTCGGCGGCCGAGATCGCGTTCACCTGCAGCGGCCTGAGCGGCCCGCGCGCCACGGGGCTCCTGTCGATGAAGCAGGTAACCGGCAGTTCGCGGATACCGCAGAACTCGTGGGCGCCAGCGGCGACCGCCAGTTCCGCCTCGGCTGGCCGGAACCGCGCGGCGCAGATGTTGGAGGAATTGTGGAGGCCGGCGGCGCGCATCGCCTCGAAGACGCTCATCGACGTTGCGAAATTCCCGGTGCGCATGCCGGTGGGGACTCGGCCCGTCCAGGCGTGGATCTGCTCACATCCCTTGACGATCAGGGCCGCCAGATCGGCCGTGGTCATGTCGCTGCAGTTGTCGTTCCTGCCCCGGGAGGAATCGAGCTCGCCATCCCGATAGGCGAGCCAGCAGGGGTGCAGGTGGAGCTGAACATCCTGCTCCTTTTCCAGGAGGATCTCGACGTAGCTCCCCATCTCCCGGTCGGAGAAGGCGCGGGTATGGACCGTCTCGACGAAGAAGGTGGCGGTCAGGGCGTGCGACGTCAGCGTATCGAGCAGGAAGCCCAGTGCTTCGCTGCGCGTACCGACGATGCCGGCGACCGGTTCGTGGAGGAGCGGACGGAGCGTCGGATCGTCGAAGGCGCCGGCGACCGAGGGCTCCATGTCGACAGTGATGACGACCTTGGTCCTTGCCGGCGTGCCATGCCCGACCGATGGCGGCGAGTCGTGCGGAGTGGCCCTGGGCTCGCTTTCGACCTGCGGACGATGAGGGTGACGGTTGGCATCCGCGGCGCTCTGCAACAGGCTCCCGAAGGGGCCGATGTCTTGGGGGGTGACCATGCGGCGCGGCTCCCGCAGTTGCACAAGACCCAGGGCTCGCGCGGGCGGCGCTGGGTCGGCCAGTTTAGCCGATTGGCGCTGTCCGTTGTTGATCCAGGTTAAATTCTACTGATCGCCTGCGTTCGGCAGGGCGGTTCGAACGGTGGGCGCGCTAGGCGCCGACCTCGCAGGCGGGGATGACCGCATCGGCCTGGCCGAGCGCGAACCATTCGGCCACCAGCGGGTGGGCGAGCAAGCGCTGGTAATAGTCGCGGGCTTCGGGACGGACGTCGACACCGTAGGTGACAAAGCGCGCGGCGGTCGGGGCGAACATGATGTCGGCGATGCCGAACTCACCCAGCAGCCACGGCCCGTCGTCGCCGAAGCGGCGGCGCCCGTCGGCCCAGATGTCCTGCACTCGGCCGATGTCCGTCAGCAGATCGGCGGATTCGTGGAATGGATGGTCGGGGAGTTCGGCCGGCTGGGCGCGACCGATTTGGTCGGCTGAGCCGCCGGTTCAAAAGAAGGCCCGCCGGTTTCCCGGCGGGCCTTGCTTAATCAGGCGGGAAGCGCCTTAGCGGCAGTTCTTCTCGCTCTTGTCGATCTCGCGGCCGATCAGGCCGCCGAGGCCGGCGCCGACCACGGTCGACAGTGTCTTGTCGCCCTGCTTGCCGAGCACGTTGCCCGCGACGCCACCCGCGACCGCGCCAAGCACGGTGCCCTCGGCGTTCGAGTCCTTGCGGCAGCGGGAGTAGGAGCGGCTGCGCTGGCCATCGCGGTAGCCCTGCGAATAGGCCCCGTGCTTGTGGCCTTTCTTGGCGTAGGCGGGAGTGGCCGCGAGCGGCGTGACGAACACGGCGGCGGCGGCGATGGCGGTGACGAGCTTCTTCATATTCCTTGCCCCTTCAGTCGGCTGCTGGAGTTGTCCGCCGAAGTGTCGCCCCTCGCGTCCCCGGCTTCCGAAGCCGAGAAGTAGCGCCGCCCGCTGAACCCGTTCTGAATAACGGATGGGTAATGTTTAGGTGGCGCGGCGGCCTGAATCCCAGCCGCGGCTTACATGCATGAAAACGCTTTCCTACAGATAACCCTTTTGGTTATATAATCGGAAATGGAACAACCAGATGACGATACGGTCGAACTCGAGCAGGTGCTGCAGGAGCGGTACGACGGGTGGACGTTGGCGCGACAGACGGCGTTCATCGAGGCGCTGAGCGCGAACCCAAACGTCGCGGCCGCCTGCCGGGAGGTCGGGCTGGGAACGACGAGCGCATATCGGCTGCGCGAGCGTAGCCAGAGCTTCCGCCGGGCGTGGGACGCGGCGCTGGCGCGCAACCGGCTCGACCTCGAGCGCACCGCGATGGAGTGGGCAATCGACGGGCTGGAGGAGCCGGTGTTCAACCGCACGACTGGCGAGAAGGTCGGCACGCGGCGCAGGCGCTCGCCCGGCGTGCTGATGTTCATGCTCCGCGCCGCCGACCCCGCGAAGTACGGCAACGCGCTGAGCGGTCCGGCGCGCGGCGGGCGCGGCGAAGGCAAGGCGGTGCCGGACACGGGTACGGTGCTGACCGACATGCCGAAGCACGACTTCTACTGGAAGCCGTGGAACGACAGCGGCACCTATACCAACCCGTATGGCGTGCCGTGGGACGGCACGTTCGCAGGCGCGTGCCGGTTGCTGGAGGAAGCCGATGACCGCAAGCGCCACCTTGACAAGCTGACCGGCAAGATCGCGGAGGCGCTGCACATCCTGGGGTGGACCAACTCGATCCTCGCCTTCGTCCAGATGGTGGGACAGTTGAGCCGGGGCGAGGATGTATTCGACGAGATGGAGCAGTGGGGCATGACCTCGCCGTGGAGCGAGGCGGAGCGCCGGTCCTTCCTGGAGGGGCAGCGGGCCAGCGTCGCGGTGGAAGCCGAGATGATGGCGAATCGGGCAGAGGTGGTCCGCGAGTCGGTGGCGGGCCGATGACCGTCCGAGCTTAGGCAGCGAATTTCTGCAGCCGCTGCTCGAACGAGCGTTCGACGGCGGGCCATTCACTGTCGATCACCGAGAAGAGGGCGGTGTCGCGCAAGTAGCCAGTCCAGGTGATCTTGTGACGGCGGATGACGCCTTCCCTGGTGGCGAACTTCGACATCGCGGCCTGGCTGCGGGCGTTGCGCGTGTCGACGCAGAACTGGATGCGGAGCGCGCCCGCATCGAACGCATGGCGCATCAATAGCAGCTTGGTCTCCGGATTGACGTAGGTGCCGCGATAGTCGGGCGCGTACCAGGTGTAGCCGATCTCCAGCGTGCGGTGGACGGGATCGATCTGGAAGTAGCTGGAGGTGCCGACGAGGCGGCCGGTCGCCTTGTCCCATACGCCGTAGGTGAGGCGGTTCGGCGTATCGAGCATCAGGTCCCAATAGGCAGGGAAATTCTCGCGGTAGCCGCTGATCGAATAGATGGCCCAGGTATCGGGGTCGCAATCGAGCAACGCGTACATCGCGTCGCGGTGGGCGGGAGCCACAGGCTCCAGCCGAACGTGCGTGCCTTCGAGAACGCGGGGCTCGATATTCATTCGATCGGTCAATGGCTGGGTCCTTGTGGAGGCGGAGAGCGGCAGCTGTAGCCTGCCGTTTCGGCTGCGCGAAGCTCGCTTCGTGCTGGCGGCGAATAGGGCTGGCTCAGATGAATCTTCTTCGGAACCGCGTCCGCGACCGTGCGTAGGCTTCTTGCGGGGGAAGGAGGGCACCATGTGCCATTACCGTACCGATGATCTGGAGCGCCGCGAGGAAGAGCTGCGGCGCCAGGCGGCCGAACTGGCCAAGCGGGCCGATGCCATCCGCGAACAACGGCAGGCGGACGCCGAACGGGCCGAGCAGATGCGCCGGCGGGTCAAGGAAACCGAACTCGTCTAGCGCGACGCTCGTCGATCTAGGATGACTGACCTTGAGCCGTCGCAGAGCCCACCGGGTTCTGCGACGGCTTTGTGCGATCATGTGAAAATCGGTCGTGGGCGGTTGGGGCTTGGAGCCGTCCGCCTCCCGTCCATGACAGGCGTTTACCGACGCCGGGCTTTTGGGTCTAGGCTGTCGCAGGTGAGGGCGTGTAGGCGACCGTTTTCGGAGGGGTGCCATGGCTGGCTTTCGCATCGATCACCGCTTCTGCGGGCCGCCGGACAGCGGCAACGGCGGCTATGTGGCGGGGATGCTCGCGCAGGCGCTGGGCTGTGCGGCGTGCCAGGTCACGTTGCAGAGCCGGCCGCCGCTCGACCGCGATCTGGAGGTGCGCCTCGAGCCTGCGGGAGCGGGGCTGTTCGACGGCGACACGCTGGTCGCCTCGGCCGTGCCTTCGGCGGTCGAATTCGATGTGCCGCGGCCGCCGACGATGGCGGCGGCCATCGAGGCGGAGCGGCGGTACACGGGCTTCGAGGAGCATGTCTTCCCCACCTGCTTCGTCTGCGGGCCGGGACGTTCGCCGGGCGACGGGCTGCGCATCTTCGCTGGCGCGCTCGACGATGGGACCGAGCTGTTCGCGGCAACCTGGCGTCCGGATGCCAGCCTGGGCGACGACGATGGGCTCGTGCGCCCCGAGTTCGTGTGGGCGGCGCTCGACTGCCCCGGCTATTTTGCCGTTCAGGCGCAGGCGGGGCCCGCGCTGCTCGGGCGCATGGTGGCCCATGTGTTCGACCGGCCACGAGTCGGCGAACCGCTGATCGTGACCGCCTGGCCGGTCCGGCACGAGGGGCGCAAGCACTATGCCGGCACCGCGCTCCATTCGGCGAACGGCGCGCTGTTCGCAGCAGCTCGCGAGACCTGGATCTCGATTCCGGGCTGAGGCGGCGTCGGACGGCAAGTGGCCCGCGCACGTTCGCGGGGTAGGGACCAAGGGGACGGCGCGAGCCGATCTACCAACCGATCGTACGCCAACGCGTTCCAGCGCGGATGCGCTTGATTCCTCAGCGGAATATCTTTCTCCGGAACCAAGCGGACCGACATCGATTGATCTCAACTTACCCGAAGAGTTGCTCGGTGTATTTATGGTTCAACGGTTTCTTCTTGAGCGTCACTATATCAGCCACGAGTACGATCGGCGGCTGCCGAACAAGGTGCGCGCGGTCGGACATCTGCTCGAAGCGGCCTTCGACGGGCCGCCGCCCGCGCCCGAACTCGATCAGCTCATTGCGCGGCTGCCGACCCGGCACTGACGTCCGGCGTTAGGGAATTGGTAATATTCGGCGCCTAATCATGATGGTTGGGTAGCTGGGCTTTGCCCGCATTCGCTTGGAGGAGCGCCGATGAAGGTTGCGCCCATGACGCCTCGGCCGGTCCACGATCCGGCATTGCTGCCGGCCGCCACCGTTGACCGCCAGTCCAAGGAGGCGGCGACCGAGACCGCGGCGGTGCCGCCGGTCGCCGCCGCACCGGATGCTTCGACCGAAGCGTTCGACCAGGCAACGAAGCGGCATCTGGCGGATCTCAAGATCTACGGCCCGGTCAGCGCGATGCAGGCCTACCAGATCGATCAGGCGAACCCGCCGCCCGACCTGCCCGACCTCGGGTGGCTGTTGCTCGCTCCCCGCCTCTATGGGCCGCTGCCGCGGCGGTAAGCCGGGTCAGCGCGCCGCCGTCTTGATGCCGCCAGCGCCGCCGCGATCGAGCGCGGCGAGGAGCGTCGGGTCGCGCCGGTAGATGTCCGGGCGGAAGTCGAAGCCGCCGGGGCGGGGTGCCGCCGTCAGATAGGTGATGTAGACCGGGACCGGCTCTGGCAGGTCGACGTGCTGGTCGAGCGCCGCGGTGTCGGGATCGGGCGGATTGCCGTTGAAGATCCAGCGCGAAAAGCGTGCGGCGTCCTCGAGGCGGACGCAGCCCGAGCTGAAGCGGCGCTGGGGGTCGGCGAACAGCTGCTTTTCTGGCGTGTCGTGGAGATAGATGCCGAGCCGGTTGGGCAGCATGAACTTCACCTTACCCATGAAGTTCTGCCCGCCGGGCAGCTGGCGCATGCGCAGCTCCTGCTGGCCGGACGCCACCGCCTGCCAGTCGACCTCGTCGGGAGCAAGCCGGCGGGCGCCCTCCTCCCAGCCCGACAGTGCTTCGAGACGCTCGCTGGCTAGGTAGCGGACGCCTTGCGCCAGCACGCGCTGCGCGCGGACGCGCGCCAGGTCGGGCGGCAGGTTCCAGTAGGGGTTGAGGACCGCGAACGAGATGCGGCCGGCCATCGCCGGCGTCGGCTCGCTCGGCTTGCCGACGACGACGCGCATCGTCTCGGCGACGCGGCCGTCCTCATAGGCGCGCAAGGTGGCGTTGCCGGTATCGACGAGGATGAACCGCCGGCCGGGATCGGCCGGGATGGCGCGGGCGCGCTCGAGGTTCGCGCGGATGAGCTGCTCGTAATGCGCGGGGCCTGCGTTGAGCGCGGCGATCGTCGACGGGCCGGCGACGCCGACAGCGGGCAGGCCATGCGCCGACTGGAAGTCGCGCACCGCCTGAGTGAGCGCCGCATCGTAGCGGGCCGGCGCGGCGGGGAGGCCGAGACGCTGGCGCAGCGCGGCGACGCGCGGACCCTTCATGCCCGGCTTGAGCGCGGGGCCGTCTGGAACCGCGACCGTCGGCAGCACCGACCAGCGCGCGCGATAGGCGGCGAGGCCGGCGCGCAGCTCCTCGTAGAGCGGGTTCATGCGCGTGCCGTCGACGAGAGCCTGCGCGAGCGAGGGGGCGCGGGCGGCGGCTTCCAGCCACTGGCGCGTGGTGAGCGGGCTGGGCGCCAGCCCGTCATGGACATAGACCATCGACGCCGCCGGATTGGGGCGGTGGAGATCGACCATGTAATCGGCATAGGCGCGGCTGAGCGCGAGCTCGGCCTGCGCGAGCGCAGTTGGGTCGCCGGTGCGGGCGGCGGCCAGCGTAGCCTGAAGCTGCGACAGGCTATAGCTGTCGGGCGAGAGGCCGTCGTCGGCGGCGCGGGCGAGACGGTCGACGAGCACCTCCGCCTCCGGACGAAGCGCGTCGTCCTCGATCCACAGCGGACGGTGGCCGTGCGCCCGGTAGAAGGCGTCGAGATCGGTTCGGTCGGTAAGCGCAAGGTCGATCGCGACGCGAATGTTGCGCGGCTGCGAGGCGGCGATGTCAGGCGACGCGGCGACGCCGATCGCCGTCGTGACCAGGAACCAGCCAACGAGTGCGTAGGCGCGAGCCGACCGCCGCGCGCGGGGCGTGGCGGCCGGATCGCCGAAGATGGTTCCGGAACCGTGCGTCAGCCGCGCTCTCCAGCCTGCTGGGTCTGCATCTCGCCAGCGCCGGTGGTCGGGGCGGGGGCGACCGGGGCCGCCTTCGGCACGACCGTGACCGTCGTGGTGGTGGTGGTGTTGCCGGTCGTCACCGAGCGCGTCGTGCTCGTCGGTTGCGCCGGCGGCGTGGTGGCCGGGGCGACGGTCAGCGTGCTGTTGAGGTCACCCTGGACGTTGGGAAGGTCCGCGCTGGTCGTGGTGCCGGCGCCGGTGGTGGCCATCGTTCCGGTCGTGGACTGAGTCGTATCCATCGTGCCGGTGGTGGTCGTCGTCGTACCGGGCGCATAAGGCGTCTGGGTGGTCGTGGTGGTGGTCTGCGCGACCGCGGCGGTACCGAAAAGAAGCGCCGTAGCCGTGGCGGCGAGCGCAATCTTGCAGTTCATAAGCGTCTCCCTGAAGGCCAAATTGCGGAGACCTTTTCAACGGAGGAGGCCGCAGGTCTGTTCCACTGACGCACTGAAACCGGCCGCCGGGGAGGGGCAGCGGCCGGTTTCCGTACGCGGTCGTCAGCCGCGCTCGCCGGCGCGGCGGTAAGTCGTGTCACCCGCGCCGGTCGTGGTGCCGGTGTCATAGGTGCCTTGGCTGGTGCCGGTCGTCCCCGTAGCGGTCGTGCCGGTGTCCGTGGTGCCCATCGTGCCCGCACCCGTAGTGCCGGTGGTGCCCGTCGTGTCGGTCGTGCCTGTCGTACCCATGGTACCGGTCGTACCTGTGGTGCCGGTCGTGCCCATAGTGCCAGTCGTGCCTTGGGTTGTCCCGGTCGTGCCGGTCCCCGTGCCGTAGGTCCCTTGGGTCGTGCCCGTCGTGCCGGTTCCGGTGCCGTAGGTGCCCTGGGTCGTCCCTGTCGTGCCAGTGGTGCCCATCGTACCTGTGGTGCCGGTCGTCGGGGGCGTCGTGGTCGACTGGGTGGTCGTCGACTGGGTGCCCGCACCCGTGGTGCCGGTCGTACCCATCGTCTGGCTGTCGGAGCCGGTGGTGCCCGTCGTGCCCGTGCCGGTGGTTCCGGTACTGCCGGTCGTGCCCGTCGTCTGGGCGATGGCGACCGTGCCAAGCAGGAGCGTTGCCGCGCCTGCGAGCGCAATCTTGCTGTTCATGCGTGTCTCCTCTGTCCCGCTTAAGGGGGAGCCACTTGAACGGCAGCGCTCCATAGCCGTTCCGGTTCTGGTCGGCATTTGCGCACGGTCGGTCGCCTCCATGCGGCGTCCCGCCGCACTTCGGTCTGTCGCATCGGCAGTGCCGCTGCGCGAACGTCCTGTTAATCATGATTACTCTTTCGGTCGGGGGGCCGTTCCATGCGGGGTGGATTCAAGGTTTTGGTGGCACTTGCCTGCGTTCTGACGGGCGGTGCGGGATGGGCGCGGCCGCTGGTCGCGGTCATCGACAGCGGCGTCGCGCGGACGCCCGAACTGCAGTCGGTCGTCGTGGCCGAGCACGATATGGTGGGGGCGCGGCCGGCGTTCCAGCCGCGCTACGATCACGGCACGATGGTCGCGACGATCATCAACCGCGAGGCGAAGGGCGCGATCGATATCGTCTCGCTGCGCATCGACGATCCGGCCGGCTGCCCGGCAGGCGCCGCGCCGCCGTGCCAACCGTCGCCGGCGCCGCTCGCCGCCGCGATCCGCAAGGCGACGAGCCTCGGCGTCGACGCGATCAACATCTCGCTGTCGATGCCGGAGGATCCGTCGATCGTGGCGGCGGTGCACGATGCGGCAGCGCAGGGCGTCATGGTGGTGATGGCGGCCGGCAACGACGGCTTTGATCATCCCGGCAACCGCAAGACCGCGCGCGCGGGCTATCCCAAGGCGGTGCTGGTCGGTGCGGTCGACGCGAGCGGGCAGCCGTGGACGCGCACCAACCGCCCCGAGGCGGGCGAGGGGCTGGGCTACGACTATGTGTGGCGGCTCGGCGTCAACGTGCCGACCATGACCGCAACGGGAATGGCGGTCGGCGGCACCGGCACCTCGTTCGCGGCGCCGATCGAGACGGCGCAGCGCGTGCTGGCCAAGGCTGCGGCGCCGGCCGTGGCCGTGGCGGCGGCAGCGAAGGATGTGGCCGCGTCCACCGCGCCGGCGGTGGCAACAGGCGCCGGCGGCGCATCGCCTGTCACGGCGGCGCCGACACTGCCCTAAGCGACAGCTTTCGCTTCTGCCGGGATGGCACCGGTCGATCCGGTGCGGATCGCAATCGATCGGCAGATGCGTATCCGCGTAGAATATTTGTGCTGCCCGGCGCGCCGGTGACTGAACCCTCGCCGTGACCTGGCGTTCCTGACGCGGGAACTCAGGTGGGGCACGCGGCGATCGCATGAACTTTTCACGCAGCAGCAAGAATCTGGGCGGGCGTGCCCTGCAGGGCGCGGCCTTCCTCGCCGGCGGCCGAATCATCGTCCGGCTGTTCTCTTTGCTGAACCTCGTCGTACTGGCCCGTCTGCTCACGCCGGGCGACTTCGGTATCGCGACGCTCGCCATCACGGCGGTGGCGTTCTTCCAGACGATCAGCGATCTGAAGGTGAACAGCGCGGTGATCGCGCTCGACACGCTGGATCAGTCGCATCTCGATACCGCCTTCACTCTGACGCTGCTTCGCGGTCTGCTGATTGCACTCGTGGTCTTCGCCGGGGCCGGGCCGATCGCGCGCTTCATGGAGGTTCCGGCGCTGGAGCCGGTGCTTCAGGTGCTGTCGGTGACCGTATTGCTGGACGGTCTCAAGAACCCGGCGTTCCTGATCTTCGAGCGCAACGTCGATTTCTCGATGGAATTCCGGCGCCAGACCATCGCGACGATGGTGGCCTCGCTGAGCGGCATTGCGGCGGCGGTCTACTTCCGGAGCTATTGGGCGATCGTGCTCGCCACGGTCGTCGAGCGGCTGCTCCAGCTGTCGCTCACCTATTGGCGAATTCCGTACCGGCCGCGGCTCGGGCTCGCCGACTGGCGATCCTTCATCGGCTTCGGCACCTGGCTGACTTTCCAGGGGATCATGGCGCAGCTCAGCTCGATGGCGGCGCGCGTGCTGATCGGCAAGTTCCTCGGGACTGGCGCCGTCGGCGTCTACGCGGCGGCCCAGCAGCTCGCCAGTCTTCCGACGCAAGAGATGATGGCTCCCTTGCGCCGCGTACTGTTCCCGGCGCTGAGTGCGATCAAGGACGACCCGGCGCGGCTGCGGACCAGCTATCGCAGCGCGCAGGCGACGATCCTAGGGCTCGCCCTGCCGATCAGCCTGGGCATGACCTTTTATGCGCGCGAGATCATCCTCGTGCTGTTCGGCGCCAAGTGGCTGGCGGCGGCGGTGCCGCTCCAGATACTCGCTCCCGTGCTGGCGATCGGCACGCTGGCCGCGGCGACCGACAGCCTTGCCATGGCGCTGCATCGGGTTCGGCCCATGTTCGTGCGTTCAGCGATCGTCCTGGCGGTTGCCTATCCGGCCGTCTACCTCGGCATCCAGCTGGATGGCCTTCGCGGCGCGGCGCTTGGCGTCGGGGTCTATCTGCTGATCGCGATCGGCCTCAACCTGCGCTTCGTCGCGGACATGACCGACGATACGCCGTTCGCGCCGTTCATCACCTGCTATCGCAGCATGATCGCCGCGCTCGTGATGCTCGGCGGCCTCGCGCTCATCTCGCCCGGCTTCGATCCGTCGCGCGGGACGTTCGAGCAGCTCGTCCTGCTGCTGCCCTGCGTCGCGGCAGGGGCGGCGATCTATGGCGCGGCGCACTATTTCCTCTGGCGGCTGGCCGGGCGGCCAAGCGGATTCGAGGAGAATTTCCTGTTTTACTCGGGCCAGGCCTTCCGCCGCATCGCCGTACGCGCCTGACCCGAAGGGGCTGGGGAACCAACGCCACGGCGCGGCGTACCGGGATTGGTCTTCAGTCGCGGGATCGACGCGGCGTCGCCCGGTGTAGCTCGTCGGGGCAATAGCAGGGACGTTGGAGCAGCTTATGAGTTCAAGCGCGGAGGTGGCGACGGCTCGCCCGGACACGCAGGGACCGGTCGGGGCCGGTCTGTCGCGAGCCAGGAAACTGGCTGCGGTCGTCGGGGACTATGCCCGGATCACGCGCGAGGCATTCGCCTATGAGGCGCTGCGGACGCCGGAAATCCTCGGCAAGACGCTCGACGCGCGGCTCCGCTACAACCTCGGCCCCGTCGACTTCTTCCTCTATGACCTGATGAACCGCCCGCGCTCGACGTGGCGCGAATATCTCCGCGAGCATCCGCACAACGACAAGATGCTTCGCATCCTCCATCCCTTCGATGTCGAATTCGTCGTCCGGGACAAGGTGCTGGCCTCGGAGCGCTTCGTTGCGCATGGCGTGCCGATCGCGCCGATAACGGCCGTGGTCGGGCGCCGGTCGGGCCCGCCATGCAATGGCGACTTCCCGATGCTCGGCGACGTCGAGGCCGTAATGGCGGCCATGCCGGCTTGGCCCGACCGGCTGTTCGTAAAGCCGGTCAGCGGCTCCTACGGCGAGGACACGATGGCGCTGCAGCGCGACGGCGAGGGCTGGATCGAGAGCGGCCGGCGCCTGAGCGCGCGCGAGCTTGCCGAGCGCCTACTCGGCTCTGGCGATCCGACTGGTGTCCTGGTGCAGCCGCGCATCGCCAACGATTCGCGCATGGCGGGCATAAGCTGCGGCGTCGGCCTGTGCGCGACCCGCGTGGTCACCGCGCTGACGGTCGACGGTCCGGAGGTGTTTGTCGCGGCCCACAAGGTGCTCGGCAGCGATGCCGTCGCCGACAATTTCCGCAAGGG
>JAEZQR010000344.1 GCA_023413015.1 Pseudomonadota bacterium | reverse complement strand
CGACGCCGGCGCGGATGAGGCCGTAGGGGGTGGGCAGCCGGTCAATGATGTCGATGCAGACTTCGTCGCCAAACTGCTTCAGCAGGCCTTCGGCGGTGTAGTAGCCGGCAGGACCCGATCCGACGATGGCGACGTGGCGCATCAGCTTTCTCCCTGTTCTCCCTGCGGAGGCAAACGCGGCGGCCGGCGCGCGGCGTCTTCCGCCAAGCGGCGGCGTTCGTCGAGGACGGCGGTGAAGTCGGACGGCGGCGCCTCGTGCGGGCGGACGCGCTTGCCGCGCGGGCGCAGGACGAGGACGCCGATGCCGGAGACGGCGAGGCCGAGCGAGATCAGCAGCGAGACGCCGCCCGGCAGCAGGCCGGGACGGAGCATATCCATGACCACGAGCGCGCCGAACACGACGAGGCCGAGGAGTGCTGCGGTATAGAGCTTGGGGCGTGTGCCTTGCATCGCGCGCATGCTGCGACGGCAGCTCGGCTTGCGTCAAGCGTGGCGGCTGCTATTGGCCTCGCATGACCGCCGACATCAGCCGCATCCGCAACTTCTCGATCATCGCGCACATCGACCATGGCAAGTCGACGCTCGCCGACCGCCTGATCCAGCGCACGGGCGCGCTGTCCGACCGCGAAATGAGCGAGCAAGTCCTTGATAACATGGACATTGAGCGCGAGCGCGGCATCACGATCAAGGCGCAGACGGTGCGGCTGGACTACAAGGCCAGCGACGGCGAGACCTATGTGCTGAACCTGATGGACACGCCGGGGCACGTCGACTTCGCGTACGAGGTGTCGCGGTCCTTGGCGGCGTGCGAGGGCGCGCTGCTGGTGGTGGACGCTAGCCAAGGCGTCGAGGCGCAGACGCTGGCGAACGTCTACCAGTCGATCGAGCACGACCATGAGATCGTGCCGGTGATCAACAAGATCGACCTGCCGGCGGCCGAGCCCGAGCGGGTGAAGCAGCAGATCGAGGACATCATCGGCCTCGACACCTCGAACGCGGTGCTGGCGTCGGCCAAGTCCGGCATCGGCATCGACGACGTGCTGGAAGCGATCGTCAAATATATCCCGGCGCCGAAGGGCGACCGGAATGCGCCCTTGAAGGCGATGCTCGTCGACAGCTGGTACGATCCCTATCTCGGCGTCGTGATCCTGGTGCGCGTGGTCGACGGCGTGCTGAAGAAGGGCCAGCAGATCACGATGATGCAGGCGGGCACGCAGCATCTGGTCGACCGGGTCGGCGTGTTCCGGCCGAAGATCGAGAATCTGCCCGAGCTGGGCCCCGGCGAGGTCGGCTTCATCACCGCGCAGATCAAGGAAGTGGCGCAGACCAACGTCGGCGACACGATCACCGAAACCAAGCGCCCGGCGGCCGAAGCGCTCCCCGGCTTCAAGGAAGTGCAGCCGGTGGTGTTCTGCGGGCTATTCCCGATCGACGCCGCCGACTTCGAGAAGCTGCGCGAGTCGCTCGGCAAGCTGCGCCTGAACGACGCCAGCTTCAGCTTCGAGATGGAGACGTCGGCGGCACTCGGCTTCGGCTTCCGCTGCGGCTTCCTCGGGCTCCTCCACCTGGAGATCATCCAGGAGCGGCTGACGCGCGAGTACGACCTCGACCTCATCACCACCGCACCGAGCGTGGTGTACAAGATCTACAAGAACGACGGCTCGATGATCGAGCTGCACAACCCGGCGGACATGCCCGACCCGGTCTATATCGACCATATCGAGGAGCCGTGGATCGAGGCGACGATCTTCGTGCCCGACGAATATCTGGGCGCGGTCCTGAAGCTGTGCCAGGACCGGCGCGGCATCCAGAAGAACCTCACCTACGTCGCGGGCCGCGCGCAGGTGGTGTACGAGCTGCCGCTCAACGAGGTGGTGTTCGACTTCTACGACCGGCTGAAGTCGATCAGCCGCGGCTATGCCAGCTTCGACTACCACCAGACCGGCTATGTCGAGGGCGACCTCGTGAAGATGACGATCATGGTGAACAGCGAGGTGGTGGACGCGCTGTCGATGATCGTGCACCGCAGCCAGGCGGAAAGCCGCGGGCGGCACATGTGCGAGCGGATGAAGGACCTAATCCCCCGCCACCTGTTCAAGATCCCGATCCAGGCGGCGATCGGCGGCCGCGTGATCGCGCGCGAAACCATCGCCGCGCTCCGGAAGGACGTGACCGCCAAATGCTATGGCGGCGACATCACCCGCAAGCGCAAGCTCCTCGAGAAGCAGAAAGAGGGCAAGAAGCGCATGCGCGAATACGGCAGCGTCCAAATCCCGCAGGAAGCGTTCATCGCGGCGCTCAGGATGGGGGATGAAGGCTGAGCCGCACCGAGTTAGCGAAGCGGACGCCAGCGTCCGTTAGCTAACGCGGAGACGGCGAAGCCCGGCCGGCGTGCGGCCGGCGATGCCGGACGACACGACCGACGACGCAGGCTTTGCCTGCGGCGCTATATTCTTAATTTAACTCTACCGGTTACGGTTATCGTTTAGCCACCTGCGAACGGCGGTAGCTACATAAAGCGTGCTCGCGACAAAGCCGGCGACAAGCCCCTGTAGCCGTGGCAGAAGGCTTCGAAGATTCCGATTGAGTTCTCGACAGGTGTTTACGGTCGCTAATCGGCAACTGTTTCGTTCTGTTTTCGTTCTTGATATTGTACTCTCGTCACGCAGGAGGCGGAGGCGGTTTATGGCTGACAACAGCGCGATCGAGTGGACCGATGCCACTTGGAATCCAGTGACCGGCTGCACCAAGATCACGCGAGGCTGTGATAACTGCTACGCTGAACGCTTCGCCGAGCGCTTCCGCGGTGTTGCCGACCACCCGTTCGAGCACGGCTTCGATCTGACGCTTAGACCTGAGCGATTAAGCCAGCCGCTTGGCTGGCGCCGGCCGCGCATGATCTTCGTTAACTCGATGAGCGACCTCTTCCACAAGGATGTGCCGCACGCCTTTGTCGACCGCGTATTCGACACGATGGAGGCCGCCGACTGGCATGTTTTCCAAGTGCTCACCAAGCGTAGCTCACTCATGCGCGACTATTTAAAGCGCAGGTATGGGACAAGTCGTGGTCCTTGGCACATATGGTGCGGCGTGTCGGTCGAAGATAATCGAGCCGCAGGCCGTATCGCTCATCTACGTGAAGCTCCGGCAGGGGTGCGCTTTCTCTCCGTTGAGCCGCTCATTGGACCGCTCGGTCATGTCGATTTGACCGGCATCGATTGGGTGATCGTCGGCGGTGAGTCCGGTCCAGGGGCACGGCCGATTGAGCATAGCTGGGTGCGTTCGATCCGTGATCAATGTGCCGAACAGAGCATTGCATTCTTCTTCAAACAGTGGGGTGGCCTGCGTCCAAAGTCCGGCGGGCGCGAGCTTGATGGGTGCGAATGGAGCCAGTTTCCATCGCGGCCTGCAGTACTAGTCGCCGCCGAGTGACGCGCGTGCTTCAGCCGGCCGTGTCGCTCCCCGACGTCTATCGTGGCCGCGAGCAAACATTCATCAAGCATCTCATCCTAAGACGCTACCTTGAGCGCGTCGCACGCAACGTGTTGTGGAAGCAGCCCGACTTTGTGTTCGTGGATGGCTTCTCCGGCCCTTGGGCTGCAAAGACAGAGGGCTACGACGACACCTCGTTCGGGATTGCGATGACGCTGCTGCGGCAGGTGCGTGCCGACCTCAAGCAGACACATGGCCTTGAGCGACGTGTGCGCTGCGTGTTCGTCGAAAAGGGCAAAAGCGCGTTTGAGCGCCTGTCAGCGGCGGTAAAGGCCGTTCCCGACATCGAGGCGGTGCCGCTGCACGGCCGCTTCGAAGATCGTGTCCAAGAGGTGCAGCGACTCGTTGGAAACGCTTTCGCACTCGTCTCTATCGATCCGAAGGGCTGGAGCTTCGACCTCCAGCGCTTGGCCCCTCTTCTCCGGCGCCGGCCGGGAGAGGTGATAGTCAACTTCATGTACGAGCATGTGAACCGCTTCCTCGACGATTCACGCCCTGAAATCCGCAACTCATATGTGCTTCCTTTCGGCGATCCAGAATGGCGCACTCGCTTTGAGAAGCTAACAGCCAAGGGCATGGGTCGCGAGGAAGCAGTAGTCGAGCTATTCCGCTCACAGCTCAAGCGTGTAGGCGACTTCGATCACGTGTTATCAGCGCGCATCCAGCGCGCCACCGCTGATCGCTCACATTTTTATCTGTTCTACGGCACTCGCCACGAGAAGGGGTTAATCGAGTTCCGGAAGGTGGAGCGCGAAGCGATGGAGGCCGAAGAGGTCTCGCGCATTGAGGCTAAGCACGACCGCCGTGCTGCCAGGACTGGGCAGGATCTGCTATTTGGCGCGACCGAGCTGAGCGCACCAAGAAGTATTGAAGAATTGCGTAGGCCTGAGATCGCCCGCGCCACGGTGTGGTTGTCGGCACAGCTCGCGCGAGCACGTTCGGCGCCTTACGAGAAGGTCATGCCGGCGACGCTTGAGCGCTTTGCGATGACAGAACCTGAGTTCAAGGATGTGCTTATCGCGCTACAGCAGGCCGGGTCGATTATGTTGACCGGTATGGGGGCTAAGCAGCGGAAGCCCGACCGGGGCGTCACCATCTGCTGGGCAACATAGAAGATCAGTAACGAGAAGCTATGGCGAAGCGAGACCCGGATAGGACGGCGCGCAACCGCCGCATCGCGGAAATGACAACCGAATTGCGTGAGATGCTGCCTTGGGTGCTTGCCGAGACTGGCTGGGACTCCGAGGCATCGCTCAACGCCAAGATCGGTGGAAAGTCGGATGAGTTCATCGACCTGAGGAACGAAGTCATCACCTCGCCTGAGCATTACGCCAGCTTATGGCTTGAGGGGTTAGGCGAGCACCTGAGCACAACTGGATATAAGACCGCCTACGACAACCTGTACGAGACGATCAAGGCGTCACCTACCGCTCAGCAGTACCTGATGCTGTTCCTGCAACGGTCATACCTTAAGCACTATGACGAGCTAGCGAAGAAGCGCCCAACAGTCGATGAGGCAGCGATTTGGATCGGCCAGAATAACGCCCACTATGGGTTGCTCGTGACGCCGCGCTTCCATGACGGCCAGTGGGAGAACGATAAGAGCGAAATCCGGCACTTTCGCCCGCGTTACTGGTCGATTGGTCATGTGCTAACGACCGGCCTCGTCATCCCGGGCAAGGACAAGCGCCAGACCTTCGCCGACGTCGATGCCTATCTCGACTTCTTCGAGAACGTGCTCGTTCGACACTCGGGCTCGAAGTATCAGATCAAAATTGCTGAGCGATACTCGGAGTTCGTACGGGCGGCGGCCGATCCGCACACGGTGCCGCTCCTTATCCCAGAGCTGCGCTACGCAGGGCTCACCGCTAAGCACAAGTACCGATTGGACTTCTGCGTCATCGATCCTATGACAATGAACAAGGTCGGCTTTGAGCTGTCACCCTGGTCGAGCCACGGCGAACTCACAGGGCTCAAAGGCCTCACGCAAAAGGCGATCAATGAGCTGGCGGCCGGAAACTTCGAAAAAGAGATGAAGAAGCATAAGGACTTCTTCCGTCACCAAGGTATCTTCGTTCTCATCTACACTGATACCGATCTCGCCGACATCAACGCCGTGTTTGCTGATATCGCCAAGTACCTCGTGCCGGCGTCCGCGCCAAAGCAGCTGAAGTTTCACATTCTTTCGGACTTCTTCAAATAATCGCTACGACCTACAGGGCAGCGTCCACATCGCTACAAGCGCACCCCTACTCCAAACCTGCAACACCCGCTTAACCACGCCTCCCCCCTCACCCCGCTCGCTGCCGCGAGTCGCCCTCTCCCCGGCGGGGCGAGGGAGGAGGTTCAGGGCTCCACCCCCTCAAACAGCCCCGGATATTCCGCCACCACCGGGTTCCGCACCGCCACCAGCCGCCGCTTGAGGTCGTCCGTCGCCTCCGGCCCGTGGAGCGTCACGTAGGCGTCGAGCTTCTCCGGGGTCCAGTGCTCCCGGCGCAGCTCGTGCCGGTCGATCGCGTCGAGCTTGGCGAGGATGCTCGCTTTGACCTCCTCGATGCTCGGTTCGGGACGCACGTTGAGCGCGCCCCCGCGCGCCGTGCCGCAGCCGGGCGGATTGAGCGCGCCGAACAGCTCCGGCAGGCGATGGCGGAGCAGGAACATCAGCAGGCCGTTGTCGTGCCAGCGGCGCTCCGCCACCACCTCGCCCTTGTAGAGCACCGGCACCGGCACGCCGTCGATCGCGCGTTCGACCGCGACGTCGTAGAGGCGGCGGACGCCGAGATCGAGCGCCTTCGCCCAGGCGGCGCGGAACTCGCCGGCCGCGTCCTGGAGGCGGAGCTGGTAGGCGCCCTCCCGCGCCATGTTCACCGCCTGCGCCGCCGCGGTGACCGAGCCCAGCGCGGCGAGCGCCCGGATGAAGCCGCGCTGGCGATCGGGCGTCCAGCCGTCGTGGCGGTTGCACTGGCGGGGAACGGGGGTGAAGTCGAGCAGGCCTTCGGCGCCGGCGTCGATGGGGATGCGGTTGATCGTCATTTGCAGGAATAACCCATTTGGTTTCCTATTTGTCAAGCGGGGTTGGTTTCGTGGCGTCATCCTGGCGAAGGCCGGGACCCAGACCACCCGCCGTTCTGGGTCCCGGCTCCTTCGTCAGGCTCAGGACAGGCCCCGCCGGGATGACGGTGGAGGGGGCGATGCGACCTGGCCTGCGCTGGAATGAGCTGGAATGACAGGCACATCACGAGGCGCGGCCCCTCCCCTGCCCCCATCACAGCTTGACGGCCCCCGCCATCGGGCGGAGAATCCCCCATCGCGATCAGGGAAGGGCCGTTCGATGCTCCTTCGCGCCATGATCTTCGCGCTGCTGCTCGGCTGGGGCGGGGCAGCGGCGGCCTGCCAGTGCCAGGCCGATCCCACCGACGATGACCCCGACCTGGCGGCGGCCGAACTCATGAAGGGGGCGGCCGCGATCATCGATGCCGTCGTCGCGCGGCCGCTCGACCCGGCGACCGGCGCAGGCGAGGTGCTGCGCGCGACGCAGGTGTGGCACGGGCCGGCCGACGCGACGCTGTTCAAGATGGCCGACCTCGCCTCCTTCGTGGTCGACGGCCGCCGCGAGGTGACGCCGCCCTCCCCCTGCACCGAACATTATACGCAGGCGGGACAGCCGGTGCGCGTCGTGCTGTACGGCGAGCCGGGCGGCTATTGGGTTTCGAGCTGCGCCATCGCCAAGCTCGGCCGGCCGGAGATGCTGGCGGCGCTGGCGCGGCGGCTGCGGCGGCCGGAAATGCTGCCGCCGCCGGGCGCGGCGCGCTAGAGCAGGATCGCCTCATACGAAATCGTCATCCCGGCGAAGGCCGGGACCCAGTACCGACTGTTGTCCTGGGTCCCGGCCTTCGCCGGGATGACGGAATGGGTAAGCGGTGAATCCAACCCCACCCGATCGGGCCTTAGTCGCCGCTCTCCGCCGGGACCACTACCTCGATCGCGCGTTCGGCGACGCGCGCGGTGACCGGCATGCGCGCCAGCACCTCGCCGTCGATCGAGATGCGGTGGCGGGGCTTGGTGTCGAGCCGGAGCGACTTGGCCCGGAACTCGGTGGTAGTGGCGTCGCGCGAGCTTAGCTTGAAGAACTTGGCGTACCAGTCGCGCACCAGCCGCCACGGGCTGCGGCCGGTGACGGCCTGGACGACGATGTCGCCGCTGTCGACGTCGGTGGTCTCGGCGAGCTCGACGCCGCCGTGGAAGCGGCCGTTGAAGATGCGCACCTCGGTGGTCCACAGGCGGTGGACGCTGCGCCCGTCGTCGACGATCAGCCGGAACGGGCGGAAGCGCAGGAAGCAGCGGATCGCCCAGGCGAGATAGCCGAGGCGGCCCAGCCAGCGCTTGAGCTTGGGCGGCACCGTCTCCCCGATCATCGGCGACAGGCCGACGGCGGCGGCGTTCACGAAATAATCGTCGTCGATCATGCCGAGATCGATGCGGCGGCGGCGGCCGTTCGCGATCGCCGCGACCGCGCCGTCGAGGTCGAGCGGGAGGCCGAGGGTGCGCGCGAAGCTGTTCGCGGTGCCCAAGGGCAGGACGGCGAAGACGCAGTCGCAGCCCACCACGTCGTCGACCGTGCCCGACAGCGAGCCGTCGCCGCCGCCGACGATCACCATCGGCGCGCCGGTGCGCACCGCCGAGCGCACCATCTCGTCGAGGTGGCGGGGATCGTGGACGGCATGAGCGGCGAGGAGGTGGATGCCGGCGGCCTCGAGCTTTGCACGCGCGTCGCGGAACAGCGCCTCGCCCTTGCGCGAGTGGGCGTTGACGATCAGCACGGCCTGTTTCGGCACCGGCCTCGATTGCACAGGCGGACCCCGCGAACGTTGAGCGACCCGAGGGGGCAGTCCGCTCAGGCCAAGCGCGAACGGCCAGCGGCGCGGCGCTGTTCCATGCGGCGCTCCGGAAGCACGGCCGGTCGGGCGGACGGAACCAATGGGATTAACATAGGTTAATCACATAGTGATTGGCTGCGCCTGGGGGGCTTTGCGCGCCGTCACGCAGTGACCGGTCGCGTTGGGGGGCTGGCGCGCCGTGG
>JAEZQR010000330.1 GCA_023413015.1 Pseudomonadota bacterium | reverse complement strand
TCGGTGCGCTGTTCTACCTGCTGACCCGGCTGTTCTAAGCGAGGTTCGGGAAGATCTGGCAAGGCTTCCGAAAACCTCGGGCACCCAGTCATGCGCCCGGGCGTTGATCGGGGGTGCTCGCGTTTCTCGACTTCGAAGCCTCCTCGCTCGGGAAGACCAGCTATCCGATCGAGGTGGCGTGGGTCTTCGAGGATGGCCGATCGGAAGCCCACCTCATCCGGCCGGCGCCGCAATGGACCGACTGGGATCCGCAGGCCGAAGCCGTCCATGGGATCGCCCGGCCGATGCTGGAGATCGAAGGCACGCCGCATGACAGCGTTGCCAGGCGGATGATCGATGTGCTCGGCGGCCACCAGCTCTATGCGAGCGCGCCGTCATGGGACGGCAAGTGGCTGAGCGCGCTGCTGCGGGCTGCCGGGATTCCTCGCCATGCGATCCGGCTTCGGGATACGGACGAGGCTCGGCAGGCGCTCGCGACCGAGCTGCTCTGTCCGGTTCTGGAAGGAGCGGAACTCGAACGAGCGGTCGCCCGGGTTCTCGGGCACGTCCGGCACGTTGCCGAGCGCCAACCCGTCCGGCATCGCGCGCTAGGGGATGCCGAGCGGGAGCGGCAGAACTGGCTCATGGTCGGAGCGATCGCCAGCGAGGAGAAGGAGCGCTTCCTCGTGCGCTGAGCCACCATGATTGCCGAGCGACGCTCCTCGGTGCAGCCGGCAAGGGTTGTCGCGCCGGCGAACCGGCCATATGTCGCTGATCCATGCCCGAGCTTCCCGAAGTCGAAACCGTCGTCCGCGGTCTGGAGCCCATCTGGGTCGGCCGGCGCTTCGCGCGCGTCGAGGCCCGGCGGCCTGACCTGCGCTTTCCGCTGCCGGAGGATCTGGGACAGCGGCTGGTCGGCGCGACGGTGACGGGAATGGGGCGGCGCGCGAAATACGGCCTCGTTCATACCGACCGCGGCGATACGATGATCTTTCATCTCGGCATGTCGGGCCGGATGCGGCTCGATCCGACCGAGATCGAGAAGCACGACCATGTGCTGTTCGAAACCGATGCGGGACGCGTGATCGCCTTCAACGACGCGCGGCGCTTCGGCTCGCTCGATTTCGCGGCGACGGACGCGCTCGATGTGCACCCGGCCCTTAGGGACCTCGGCCCCGAGCCGCTGGGCGCCGAGCTGACGCCTGCGCATCTGGCGGCGGCCTTCGCGGGACGCGCCTCGCCGGTCAAGGCGCTGCTGCTCGACCAGCGCGTGGTCGCCGGGCTCGGCAACATCTATGTCTGCGAGGCGCTTCACATGGCGGGCGTCCACCCCGAGCGACCGGGGCGCGACGTGACGGCAGCCGAGACGGAGAAGCTCGCCCCGGCGATCCGGCAGGTGCTGGAAGCCGCGATCGAAGCGGGCGGTTCGACCTTGCGCGACTATGTTCAGGTCGACGGCGAGCTCGGCTATTTCCAAAAGCAATGGCGCGTGTACGGGCGCGAGGGCGAAGCCTGCCCGGTGTGCGAAGGCCCGGTCGGGCGCGTGGTTCAATCGGGGCGGTCGAGCTTCTTCTGCGCGACCTGCCAGCAATAGGGGACAGGACATGGCGGACTATCAGACGCTGCTGATCGAGACGCGCGGCCGCGTCGGCATCATCACGCTCCACCGGCCGGAAGCGTTGAATGCACTCAACCACCAGCTCACGAGCGAGTTGACCGCAGCACTGAAGGCGTTCGATGCCGACGACAACATCGGTGCGATCGTGCTGACCGGCCACGGCAAGGCGTTCGCCGCCGGCGCCGACATCAAGGAGATGGCGCCGAAGGGCTTCGCCGACGTCTATTCGGAAGACTTCATCACCGCGACGTGGGAGGAGCTGACGCGCACGCGCAAGCCCGTGATCGCGGCCGTCAACGGCTTCGCGCTCGGTGGTGGCTGCGAGATGACGATGATGTGCGACATGGCGTTCGCGGCCGAAACCGCCAAGTTCGGCCAGCCCGAGATCAAGCTCGGCGTGATTCCCGGCTCCGGCGGCACGCAGCGACTCGCCAAATGGGTCGGCAAGAGCGTCGCGATGGACCTCGTGCTCACCGGCCGCATGATCGATGCCGCCGAAGCGCTGCGCATCGGGCTCGTCAGCCGCGTCTACCCGGCCGACCAGTTGCTCGACGAGGCGGTGAAGGCGGCCGAGCAGATCGCCGGCTATGGCCTCCTCTCGACGATGGCGGCGAAGGAAGCGGTCAACCGCGCCTACGAGACGACGCTCGCCGAGGGCGTGCGCTTCGAGCGCCGGCTGTTCCACGGGCTGTTCGGGACTGCCGACCAGAAGGAAGGCATGGCGGCGTTCGTCGAGAAGCGCGAGGCGAAATTCTCGCACAAATAAGGGGCCGGAGCCGTTGACCGGGAGCGCGGCTCGCTATATTTAGCGCGCTTTCCCGGCGACGGCGAACCCGCGCCGCGCATGGCCTTGGGCCCTGCGTGATCAAAGATTTTCGAGGACTGGAATGGCCAACACTCCCCAAGCGCGCAAGCGCATCCGCCGCAACGGTCGCCGCGCCGAGGTCAACAAGGCGCGCGTCAGCCGCATCCGCACCTTCGTGAAGAAGGCCGAGTCGACGATCGAAGGCGGCGCGAAGGACGCCTCGGTCGAGACGCTGCGCGCGGCGCAGGCCGAGTTGATGCGCGGCGTGGCGAAGGGCGTGCTCCACAAGAACACCGTCGCCCGCAAGATCGCGCGGCTGGCCAAGCGCGTCAAAGCGCTCGCCTAAAAGTCTCTTCCGAACGACGAGAAGGGCGCTGCGGCACGGGCCGCAGCGCCCTTTTTGCATGCGCACCCTGCGACGAATCGGGAACGACTCAGACCTGTGGAAAACTTGCCCGCAGAATCAGATATTTGGCGGAAATCTGCGGAAAACCGGGGTTTGCCGTGTCAATCGATTTATTTCGGTTTCGTGAAGCTTGAGTCTCTTGATCGCGGCTCGCCAGCTTGCATACTGTGGTCCTCGGCTTTGGCGCCGACAGGGGCAAGCGCCCCGAATCAGTAAAGTAAGCGGCTGGGAAGACGCCGACTCGATAAATATTCGGGTGGCGATCGATGTTGCGTGTAAAGAATAGGTTTAACTTAGGTTACTTGTTTGTCTTCGGCTCTAGGTCGCCAGTGCTATCAAGATACGCCGCCGGTCCGAAGTGGAACCTCATTTCCACTTGACGGTTGTTGACCTTGACTGGTGAGTACGGGTTGCGTTTGAAATTGCCGGAACAGCGATACGGATCTGCCGATTCGCCTGGGGTGGCGCGGGTCGGGCATGAGGGAGCAAATGGCGACGAATCCACAAGCGACGGCGCGCGTCTCGACGCTGTTCCTCGGGGGCGGGGACGATGCGAAGGCCGCCTGGGAAGCGATCCGTGCCGTGCTGCGCGCCGAGTTCGGGCAACGCACCTTCGACAGCTGGCTGAAGCCCATCGACTTCGTCGGCATCGAAGATGGTGAAGCGACGCTCGCGCTCCCCACCCATTTCATGGCGGACTGGATCCGCAATCATTTCCTCGAGCGGCTGCGCGGCCTGTGGACGGCCCAGCTGCCGCAGGTCCGTTCGATCAAGCTGATCGTGGCGCCGGCGATTCGCGATCGTGCGGCCGAAGCCGAAGCCCCGGCCGAGTCGCCGGTCGCCGAGGCGGCCGTGGCTGCTCCGGCACCGGTCGATTCCATCGGCCTGCGCCTGGAAGAGCGCTACAGCTTCGATGCCTTCGTCGTCGGCAAGTCGAACGAGCTGGCCTACAATGCCGCGCGCACGCTGGCCGAAGGCGGCCCGATCGGGTTCAACCCGCTGTTCCTCCACGGCACCACCGGCCTCGGCAAGACGCACCTGATGCACGCGATCGGCTGGGAGCTGAAGCGCCGGCAACCGGACGCCAAGGTCGCCTACATGTCGGCCGAGAAGTTCATGGTCGAATTCCTGGCCGCGCTCCGTGCCAAGGAGACGATCGCCTTCAAGCAGCGGCTGCGCTCGGTCGATCTCCTCATGATCGACGACGTGCAGTTCATCTCCGGCAAGGATTCGACACAGGAAGAGTTCTTCCACACGATGAACGAGATCATCAGCGCGGGTAAGCGTCTGGTGATCACCGCCGATCGCAGCCCGCAAAGCCTTGAGGGCATCCAGGAGCGCATCCTGTCGCGCCTCGCCTGGGGCCTGGTCGCCGACATCAACCCGGCCGACTACGAACTCAGGCTCAACATCCTGATGTCGAAGCTCGAGCGGCTGCCGGGCGTCAAGGTCGAGCCGGACGTCATCGAATTCCTGGCGCGGCGCATCACCTCGAACGTGCGCGAGCTCGAAGGCGCCTTGAACCGCGTCGTCGCCTACGCGACGCTGGTGGGCAAGCCGGTCGACCTCGACTTCACCCGTCAGGTGCTCGCCGACGTCCTGCGCGCGCACGAGAAGAAGATCACGATCGACGAGATCCAGCGCAAGGTTGCCGAATATTATACCGTGAAGCTCGCCGACATGATGTCGGCGCGGCGCGCGCGCGAAGTGGCCCGGCCGCGGCAGGTGGCGATGTACCTCGCCAAAAAACTCACACCACGTTCGCTTCCCGAGATCGGCCGCCGCTTCGGCGGGCGCGACCACACCACCGTCATGCATGCGGTGAAGCGCATCGACGAGCTGCGCAGCACCGACCGCGAACTCGACGGCGACATCGCGCACCTGTCGCGGCTGCTCGACAGCTGAACGAGGCTCGGCCGGCAGCGAGGCTTTGCTGAGGCGACTCCTGTTCGCCGGTGCCGATCCAGCCGACCACGCCTTCGCGGCGAGCGCCTTCGGGCGGCCCTTGCCCACCGAGGTTATCGGTCACGCTTGGACGTACGAGGGGAGGAGCTCCCGCCGCGACCTGCTAACCTACACGGAAGGCTGATCGCCTGAACTCGCCCATGTCACGGCCGAAGTCGCGATGTGACACGGCACAGCCGACACCTGGGCGCTGCTGGCCATGGCGAATGGCATCTCGACGGGCTGTCGAAGGCACTACGTCTGCATCAAGCTCCGACCGGACATTACACGACGCTGGTCTCCTCTGCGTACGAGGTGCTCGACGCATGCCGCGGACGCGGGTGATTTCATTTTCCTACAGCGCATGTTCTGGCTACGTTCCGGCCGGGCCGAGTCGCTTCTCGGTTCGCTGATGCTCTTTCTCATCTGCGATATGCGTGAAGTTCGAGGCGCCGGTGCCCCACAGCCGTCATCGGCCTGCGCGCGACGGGGCAGTCGCGCTAGTGTGAACTTCGTGTCAACTTCGTCCGATAACGGGCAGCTCAGATGCGGGTGAACGGCGGCGCGCTCGTCATCCTGCCGGCCGCGGCGCGGTGATCCTCGTGTCGAGCCTCTATCTCGCCTGTCGCGAGCCGGTGGTGGCGCGGCAAGCCGGGGCGACCGGCCCGTCGCTCGCGTCGGGACCGACGCGGCGGCCGGCGGGCCAGCCGCCGCCCACCTGATGCAAATGCGAGCGGCGCTTCCGCTTGGCACGGGTTAGCGGTGGTTTCATAACGCACGCGACTTTCACCTACGGAGGCACACATGAAGCTTGCAGGTTGTTCGGCGGTGGTGACGGGCGGCGCGAGCGGCCTTGGCGAGGCGACGGCGCGCGCGCTGGCGGCCGAGGGCGTCAAGGTCGCGATCTTCGACCGCAACGCGGAAGCCGGCGAGCGCGTCGCGAACGAGATCGGCGGCGTATTCTGCCAGGTCGACGTCACCTCGGACGAGTCGGTCGATGCCGGCTTTGCAAAGGCGCGCGCGGCAAACGGCCAGGAGCGCATCCTCATCAACTGCGCCGGCGTCGGCAATGCCATCAAGACCGCAGGTCGCGACAAGCAGACCGGTGCGATCAAGCACTTTCCGCTCGATGCGTTCAACATGGTCATCCAGATCAATCTCGTCGGCACCTTCCGCTGCATCGCCAAGTCGGCGGCCGGCATGCTGACGCTCGATCCGATGGAAGACGGCGAGCGCGGCTGCATCGTCAACACGGCCTCGGTGGCGGCCGAGGACGGTCAGATGGGGCAGGCCGCCTATTCCGCCTCCAAGGGCGGTGTGGTCGGCATGACGCTTCCCGTCGCGCGCGACCTGATGAGCGAGGGCATCCGGGTGAACACCATCCTGCCCGGCATCTTCAACACGCCGCTGATGAACGCCGCGCCAGACAATGTGAAGGCGGCGCTGGCGGCAAGCGTCCCCTTCCCCAAGCGCCTCGGCAATCCGGCGGAATATGCCGGCCTCGCGCTCGAGATGTGCCGCAACAGCTACTTCAACGGCGAGGACGTGCGCCTCGATGGCGCCATCCGCATGGCGCCGCGCTGACGAGCTGAGCCGCTCGGCCGGCACGCTTCGCGCGTGTCGGCCGCGGGCCTATCCGTCGATCGCCTGCGCGAGTTGGATGTCGCGCATCGACAGACCGTTCGCGTCGTGCGTCGTCAGCAGGATGTCGACGCGGTTGTAGACGTTGAACCACTCGGGGTGGTGGTCGGCCTTCTCCGCCAACAGCGCGACGCGGGCCATGAAGGCGAAGGCCTGGGTGAAATCGGCGAAGCGATAGCTCTTGCGGATGCCGTCGCGCGCCTCGTCGACCTCCCACCCTTCGAGCGTCGGCAACAGTCGTTCGCGCTCGGCTTGGGTCAGCTTCTCAACCATTGTCGGCCTCCGGCTTGGCAGGGATATGTCGTCCGCCTATGTCGCGGACCATGTCCGACCGTCAAACGCTTGCTCCCACGCTCGCCGATATCGAAGCGCTCGCGCGCGATGCCATCGCCCGCCTGCCCGATATGTTCCGGCGCTTCCTTAACGGCGTGCGGCTATGCGTCGAGGATTTTCCCGACGAGGAGGTGATGCGCTCGATGGAGCTGGAGAGCCCCTTCGACATTCTGGGGCTCTACCAAGGTCACTCGGTCGCGAAGTCGGTCGATCTGTCGGGCAATCTGCCCGACACGGTGTTCCTCTACCGCCGCCCGATCCTCGACGAATGGGCCGAGAGCGGCGAGAGCCTCGAGGCGCTCGTCACGCATGTGCTGGTGCACGAGGTCGGGCACCATTTCGGCCTGTCCGATGAGGACATGGACCGGATCGAGCAGAGCTGAACCGCGCTCCCGACCCGCCTTTCATGGGCCGGGAGCGCGATGATCCTGTCAGCCCAGCACCGCCCGCGCCTGGCTGCCGAGATGGGCGAGCATCGCGACCGTGATGCTGCCACCGTGGCGGGCGCGCTGCACCGTGGCGGCGACGCGTTCGGCGCGGTCGCGGTTGGCCTCAAGCCAAGCCTGCGTGGCCGCGAGCGGATCGCCGTTGGCAGGCGTCACCCGGCGGACCAGATCGAGGCGGAGCTGCTCGAAGTCACGGACCAGTCCGGCCACGAGCAGCCGCTCCCACGGGTCGGAGGGGCTGAGCTGCGCCGCGACCCCCTTCGCCCAGTCGAGCCCCAGCCGCTCGCCGAGCAACGTGTAGGCACGAGTGGCGGACGCTTGGTCGACACCGGTATCAGCCGCCAGCTGCGCCAGGCCCACCGCACCGTCGAGCGCCTGGATCCGGACCAGCGTCTGCGCGATGTCGGCAGGCGCGCCGTTACGGGCCAACTCCTGTGCCAGCCGATCGACTTGCGCCCGCGGCTCGGACCGCAGCAGCTCGTCGAGCTTCGCCGCGATGTGTCCGACACCGGGCCGCAGCCGCGCGACGATCGCCGACGGCAGGTCGGTCGTATCAGCCGAACGCAACAGGTCGGACATCTGGGTGCGCAGGCCGTTGGTCGCCTGCTGGTGGAGTGCCATCTGCACAGCGGCCGGCAGGCTGGCACCGTCGATCGAGCGCCACAGCTGACGCAGGTCGAACAGCTCGCGCGCCGCGACGAAGGCCGTGGCGACGTCGGCGAGACTTGCCCCCATCTCCTCGGCCAGCTCGAACGGCAGCGTGATGCCGCCGCGGTTGACGATCTGGTTGGCGAGCTTGGTGGCGATCAGCTCGCGCCGCAGCCGGTGGTTGTCGATCGCGGAACGGAAGCGCTCGACGAGCACAGGCGGGAAGGCGGCATGCAGGTCGCCTTCCATCACCGGATCGTCGACGACGCGGCTGGCGACGAGTGCCTCCTTCAGCGTCATCTTGGCATAGGAGAGCAGGATGGCGAGTTCGGGCCGCTCCAGGCCTTGACCGGCCTGCGCGCGCTGGGCGAGCAGGTCGTCCGACGGCAGCCCCTCCACGGCGCGGTTGAGCTTACCCGCCGCCTCGAGCATCTGGATGACGCGGACATAGGCCGGCAGCGCCGCCGCGCCGCCGCGCTCCGCCACCGAGATCGCCTGCGTCTGCATGATGTTGTCGCGCAGCACGAGCGTCGCAACATCGTCGGTCATCGACTCAAGCAACTCGTTGCGCGCCTCGAGCCCGAGTCGACCAGCCGCGACCTGCGGATTGAGCGCGATCTTTATATTGACTTCGTTATCGGAGCAGTCGACGCCGGCGGAGTTATCGATGAAGTCGGTGTTGAGGCGGCCGCCTTTCTTGGCAAAGGCGATGCGGCCGGCCTGGGTGCAGCCCAAGTTGGCGC
>JAEZQR010000227.1 GCA_023413015.1 Pseudomonadota bacterium | reverse complement strand
TGTACAGCTTCGAGGATCGCGGCGGCGAGTCGATCACGCTGCGGCCCGAGTTCACCGCTGGCATCGCGCGTGCCTATATGTCGAACGGCTGGCAGCAATTCGCGCCGCTGAAGCTCGCCGCCTGGGGGGCGTTGTTCCGCTACGAGCGGCCGCAGAAGGGCCGCTATCGCCAGTTCCACCAGCTCGACGCCGAAATCCTCGGCGCGGGCGAGCCGGCAGCCGATGTCGAGGTGATCGCGCTGGCGAACCATGTGCTGGCCGAGCTGGGGCTGAGCGACAAGGTGGTGCTCCAGCTCAATACGGTGGGCGATGCCGAGACGCGGGCCGGATGGCGCGAGGCGCTGATCGGCTATTTCATGCAGCACCGCGATGCGCTGTCGGCGGAGAGCCAGGAGCGGTTGGAGAAGAACCCGCTGCGCATCCTCGACTCGAAGGATGAGCGCGACCGGCAGTTCGTGGCGGAGGCGCCGAAGATCGATGCCTTCATGACGTCGGAAGCCGGCGCCTTCTTCGACAAGGTGTGCCGCGGCCTGGAGGCGGCAGGCGTCGCCTACGAGCGTACGCCGGCGCTGGTGCGTGGGCTCGACTATTACCGCCACACCGCATTCGAATTCGTGACCACGCACCTCGGCGCGCAGGGCACGGTCATCGGCGGCGGGCGCTACGACGGGCTGATCGAGGCGCTGGGCGGGCCGCATACGCCGGCGGTCGGCTGGGCCGGCGGGATCGAGCGGCTGGCGATGCTGACCGACGCTCCGGCCGACGAGGGAATCGAGGTAGCGGTCGTGCCGATGGGCGAAGCGGCCGAAACGGCGGCGCTTGCGATCCTGCAGCGGCTGCGGACGGCGGGGGTTTCCGCCGAGCAGGCGTGGCGTGGGAACATGAAGAAGCGGATGGCGAAGGCCGATGCGGCGGGCGCGCGCTTCGCGGTGATCATCGGCGACGACGAGTTGGCGGCCGGCGAGGCGACGCTGAAGGACCTGAAGAGCGGCGAGCAGCGGCGGGTGGCGCTTGGGGCCATTACCGAGGCGGTGCGCGGATGACCCATGTCCCGTTCGAACGCATCGCGCAGATCGAGGCGCGACACGCCGAACTGTCGGCGGAGATGGCGCGACCCGATCTGGCGGCCGAGCGCTTCGTGCAGCTGTCGAAGGAATATGCCGAGCTGACGCCGGTTGCGGAAAAGGCGCGCGAGGTGCGGCGGCTGCGCGACGAGATCGCGGGCCTGCGCAATATGATCGACGATCCGGCGGGCGACGCTGAGATGCGCGAGATGGCGGAGGCCGAGATCGGCGAGATCGAGGCGAAGCTGCCGGAAGCTGAGCGCGAGCTGTCGTTGGCGCTGCTGCCGAAGGATGCCGCCGACGAGAAGTCGGCGATCCTCGAGATCCGGGCGGGCACCGGCGGCGACGAGGCGGCGCTGTTCGCGGGCGACCTGTTCCGCATGTACCAGCGCTATGCCGAGGAGCGCGGCTGGCGCGTCGAGCTGATCTCGGCCTCGTCTGCCGATCTCGGCGGCTACAAGGAAGTGATCGCGAGCGTCACCGGCCAAGGCGTGTTCGCGCGGCTGAAATACGAGAGCGGCGTCCATCGCGTACAGCGCGTGCCCGCGACCGAGACGCAGGGGCGCATCCACACCTCGGCGGCCACCGTCGCGGTGTTGCCCGAGGCCGAGGAGGTCGACATCAAGATCGACGAGAAGGACCTGCGTATCGACGTGTTCCGCTCGTCGGGGCCGGGCGGGCAGTCGGTCAACACCACCGACTCGGCGGTGCGCATCACCCACCTGCCGACCGGGCTGGTGGTGAGCCAGCAGGACGAGAAATCGCAGCACAAGAACAAGGCCAAGGCGATGAAGGTGCTGCGCGCCCGGCTTTACGAGCTGGAGCGCGAGAAGGTCGATTCGGCGCGCGCGGCGGATCGCAAGTCGATGGTCGGCTCGGGCGATCGGTCGGAGCGCATCCGCACCTACAATTTCCCGCAGGGACGCGTCACCGATCACCGCATCAACCTGACGCTGCATCGTCTGGACGAAATCCTGCAGGGCTATGGCCTCGAAGAGCTGGTGCAGGCGCTGATCGCCGAGGATCAGGCGACGCGGCTCGCCAACCTCGATGCGGGCGCGTGAGGCGATCACCCAGGGCGCCGCACGGCTGCCGGGCGAGACGGCGCGGCTGGATGCGGAGCTGCTGATCGCCCACCTGCTGGGCGTCGAGCGCAACGAGTTGATTTTGCGTCACCTTGAGCAGGAAGTGGACGAAGTGGAGGCCGAGGCGCTTTTCGCCCGGCGGGCGAGGGGAGAGCCGGTCGCGCACATCGTCGGGGAGCGGGAATTCTGGTCGCTGCCCTTCCGGGTGACGCCCGACGTTCTGATTCCTCGTCCCGATAGCGAGACGCTTATCGAGGCTGCGGTGACGGATCTGGGGTCAGATGCGGCACCGAATGTGCTGGATCTGGGAACCGGAAGCGGATGCCTGCTGCTCGCCGCGCTCCATCAGTGGCCGCGGGCGTGGGGCGTCGGGGTCGATCGGTCCGAAGCAGCGATCGCGGTGGCGCAGGACAATGCGCAGCGACTGGGGCTGGCCGATCGCGCGAGCTTCGTGGTGGGGAACTGGACCGACGCGCTCGATGCGCGCTTCGACCTGGTGCTGGCGAACCCGCCCTATATCGGCACGGGCGAGGCGCTGCCGCATGAGGTGGCCGGTTTCGAGCCGGCTTCGGCGCTGTATGCGGGAGCGGACGGGCTCGACGACTATCGCAGGATCGTGCCGCGCCTGCCGGGAATATTGTCGGAGAAGGGGGCCGCGCACCTTGAAATCGGACACACGCAGGCCGATCTCGTGATGCAGATGGCGCGCGCTGCGGGCATGGAGGCCCAGCTCCGCCGCGATCTCGCCGGGCTCCCGCGTTGCGTGTCGATCCGGCTGCCCGGCAATTAGGGCTTGGAACGAACAACCAATACCGCTAGACAGGAAGAGCGCTGGGGTGAGCTAATCTCCCCCGCCGCTGACTTCCAACAGCAGACGGCCGTAGTTTCGGTTCTGTGCTCGCGCGGGTCATGCGCTCTTCCGTTCTTGCGGATGGATCAGGGATATTGATTTGATGAGAAACGGTCAGAACGGTCGCCGCCGCGGTCGCGGTGGGCCCCCGCGTGCGCCAGGTGGTGGCGGACGGCCCGACATGGGCAACCGCAACGAGGTGCGGGTCCGCGGCAACGCGCATCAGCTTCTCGAGAAGTACAAGCAGCTGGCGCGCGACGCGAGCATGCAAGGCGATCGCGTTACTGCCGAATATTATATGCAGTACGCCGATCACTATTATCGCGTGCTCAACGAGATTCGCGCACGGCAGGAAGAGCAGCAGGCGCAGCGCCAGCGGCACGACCAGCGCTATCGCGACGACCGCGACGATTATGACGACGGCGACGATCGCGACGACATGATCGAGGGGGCGGAGCCGATCCGCGTCAGCGAGATGACGCGCACGCTGCCCGAGCCGCAGGCCGATACGTCGGCGATGAACACTGCCAATCGCTCGGACGACGGCGAGGGTGACGAGTCGCGCGGCGAGGATGCCGTCGAGGCCGAGGCTCAGCCGACCGAGGAAGAGGCGCCGCGCCGTCGTGGTCGTGGCCGCCCCCGCCGTCCCCGCCGCGAGGCAGCGGAGGAAGGCGCCGGCGTGCTGGCACCGGCCGAAGCCTAAAGCTTCAGCGACGTAAAAAGAAACGGCCCCGTCTTTGGACGGGGCCGTTTTCGTTTCGGGAGCCTTTCCCCCGGCCGAGGCCGGGGGAGGAACGCCCTACTCCCACCAGTAGGGCGTGCGCTTCCAGTTGCCGGTCGCGACCTCGTTCATCGTGACCGGATCGTAGAGGCGTCCACCGAGCATCACGCGGTGGATCTTGTCGCTGTTGCGGATATCGGCCGTCGGATCGGCGTCGAGGACGACGAGGTCGGCAAGCTTTCCGGCCTCGATCGAGCCGATGTCGCGGGCCATGCCAAGCGATTGCGCCGAGACGATCGTGCCCGCCCGCAGCGCCTCGACCGGCGTCATGCCGCCGCGCACGAACGACCACAGCTCCCAGTGCGAACCGATGCCCGACTGCTGGCCGTGGGCGCCGATCGAGACCGGGATGCCGAGCGCGGCCACCCGCTTCGCCTCGCGCGCATTGTCGTCGTCGACGAAATTGTCCTCCGGCGCCTTGATCCGCCGTGCGCCCTCGGCGAGCAACTGCGCGGGCGGGGTGTGCGCCTTCAGCAGCGGGTGCTCGTAGATGTTGGTCGCCTGCCGCCAATAGGGGTCGCCCGCCAGCCCGCCGTAGCTCACGACGAGCGTGGGCGTGTAGTAGGTCTGGCTGCCGGCCCAGAGGTCGAGCATGTCCTTGTAGAAGATGTCGAGCGGGACATTGTGCTCGAGCGTCGAGTTGCCGTCGGCAATATGGGTCATGTCCAGCCCGAACAGCGACCCGCCCTCGGCCACCACCTGCATGTTCTCGCGGCGGGCGGCCTCAAGCACCTGCTGGCGCTGCTCGCGCCGCGGCTGGTTGTAGTTCTTGACGCTGTGCGCGCCCTGCGCCTTCAGCCGGCGGACGTGCGCGAGCGCGTCGTCAAGGCTGTCGATCTGCGCATAGACGTCGGCGGACTTGGCGCCGTAGACAATCTCGCCCGTCGAGAAGATGCGCGGCCCCACGACCTTGCCCGCGCGCTGGAGCTCGGACGCGACGAAGATCTCGCTCGACCGCGCCGACGGATCGTGGATCGTGGTGGTGCCGAGCGCGAGGTTCTGGTGCAGCGACCAGTTCTGCTGCGGCACGAGCTCATCCTCGCCCTGACGGCCATGCGCGTGCGCGTCGATCAGGCCCGGGATGATCGTCTTGCCCTGCACGTCGACGACCGTGGCGCCTGCCGGCACCGCGACCTCGCCGCGACGGCCCACGGCCGCGATGCGATCGCCCTTGATGATCACGACGCCGTCATCGATGATCCCGCCGTCGGCGCCCGCCATGGTCACGAGCCGTGCGCCGGTGAGCGCGACCGTGCCCGTCGGCTTGGCGGCGGCGACCTCCATCGACAGCGACACGCCCGAGGACGGCGGCTGGAACTTCGGCGCGTCCTCGCCGACCGGCGCGGATGCAAACATCCGGGTCGCATCGGCGGTGTAGACGGTCGGCCCCAGGCTCCAGTGGAGCCGGGTGCCGTCGTTCGACCAATGGATATAGTCGGCGCCCATGTCGCTCACCTTGGTGACCGGCAGCGGGCCGCCCTTGGTGTCGACCGCCACTTCCTGCCCGCCGGGCATGAGCGGCATCACGAAGGCCTGATAGTTCTGGCGGAAGGCGACCAGCCGCCCATCGGGCGACACGACATAATCGTTCGCAAGCTCGCCGCTGGCGTGGACGCGCTGCGCCTCGCCGTTGAGATCGGTGCTCACGAGCTGGCGCTTGCCGTCCTTGGCCATGATCATGAAGATGCGGTCGTTCGCGGCACCGAAGCGCGGGGCGGCGGCGTCCTTCGCGACGAGCGCCGGCGTGCCGCCGGAGGTAGCGACGCGATAGACCCCCGGATCGTTCGACCAAGTCGGCGAGGTGAGGTCACCGCCGCCGCCGCGCTCGAACACGATCGTGCGGCCGTCGGGCGAGAAGTGCGGGCGGGCGTAGTGGCCGGGCTGGCTCGTCACGTCGCGCGGGCTGCCGCCACCGGCGCCGACGGTGCGCAGGCGGCCGAGGCCGCGGTCGGTCCATTCGACGAACACGATCGTCCGGCCGTCGCGCGACCAGGACGGGAACAGCTCGAAGGCGTCGCCCTTGCTGCTGGGCAGCCGGCGCGGCGCGCCGGCGCCCATCGGCTTGATCCACAGTTTGCCGAGGCTTTCGAAGACGACCTGCCGCCCGTCGGGCGACACCTCGGCGAAGCGCGGCATCTTCGTCGTGAAGCTGGCGGGCGCGACCTCGATCTGCGGGTGCGGCGCATCGGCGACGCCGCGCGTGTCGTTCACGCGGAACGGAATCTCGCGCGCGTTGCTGCCGTCGGTATCGACCCGGCGGAGCTTGCCGCCGGCCCAGA
>JAEZQR010000076.1 GCA_023413015.1 Pseudomonadota bacterium | reverse complement strand
CACCGAGGGCGGCGCGCTGTTCCGGATCGTGATCTAGTCGAGCAGCATCAGGCTCGCCGCGAGTGCCAGCACCAGCGCCGTGGCCGAGCAGACAACAATGATCAGCAGGGGGCGAGCTCCCTGTCGTCGCAGCTCCTGCATCGGCGAACGGATGCCGGTCGCGGCGACGGCGGCCGCCAGCAGCGCCGCAGCCGCATCCCCGCCCCACCGCGTGACGACGGCCGGAACCGGCAGCAGCGAGTTCAGGGCCGCGACGACGAAGAAGCCGATCACGAACCACGGCAATGCCCCGCCCGAACTTCGGCGCCCGTTCTCGCGCGGCAGGTACAGCGCCACCACCGCGAGCGCCGGCGCGAGCAATGCCACCCGCGTCAGCTTCACGATCGTCGCCGTGCCGCCCGCTTCAGGGCTGACGGCATAGCCGGCGCCGAGCGCCTGTGCGACGTCGTGGATGGAGGCACCGAGCATGAAGCCCGCCTGCCGGTCCGACAAGTCGAGCAGATGCGCCAGGATGGGATAGGCGAACATGGCGAACGCGCTGGCGGATGCGACGCCGACCAGCACGAGCGCAAGTTGCGCCCGGTCGATGCGACGCTCCCCGAGCAGCGTCGCGAAGGCGAGCGCCGCGGACGCGCCGCAGATCGCCACCGATCCACCGGCAAGCGTGCCGAAAGCGGCCCCGAAACCGAGCGAACGTCCGAGAAGCGCACCCGTCGCGAGCGTCGCGGCGACGATCAGCGCTACAGTAGCAAAGGCGAGCGGGCCGAGATCGGCCATCTGCCCGATCGTCACCCGCAGCCCGACCAGCACGATGCCGACGCGCAGCAGCGTGCGTGAGGCGAAGGCGAGCCCCGGCCCCAGGCGCTCGTCGCTTCCCAGAAAGTTGAGCGCCAGTCCCACCAGCAGCGCCATCAACGTTAGGGGGACGCCGTAGTGATCGGCGAGATATCCGGCTGCGAGCGTCGCAAGTCCAGCGACGATCAAGCCGGGTATGAGCGCTTGCCAGCCCGACGGCGTCACCAGCTCGTCGGTCAGATCATTGTAAAGATCGGCTGCCGCTGGAAGCGGTGCCCCCCGTTCGTATGTCATGCTCAGCCCCATCGTGCGGGCCCTGTCTAGGCGCACAGACCAGCCTGTCCAAGGCGGTTCCGGCATTGATCGACTGCATATGCTGTTGGTCGAATGCGCTTCGCCCTTGTGGACCGGCCGATGTAATATTCGGGTGATCTGACTTCCCTGCTCGGGAGAATATGGGTGACGGACGTAACGGGTCGTGTCTTGAAGGCTGCAAAACCTGTTCTGGCAGCGGGTATCCTACTCGCCTTTACTGGGAATGGCATCGCCGCGCCGGCTGATCCTGCTGCCGGAACGGTCGTAGATACCGCTCAGGACAAGCTGCAGCGGATGACCGTCGATGTCTTCATCAACGGACAGGGCCCCTTCCCCTTCGCGGTGGACACGGGCGCCGAACGAACCGTCATATCGGCCAGCCTCGCGCAGCGGCTTGGCCTAGCCCCCGACCGTTCGGCGCAGTTGCACAGCGTCTCGGGCGTCGACCTCGTGTCGACGACACGGATCGCCAGGCTGCAAGTCGGCACGAAGCAGGTGGCCGACATCCAGGCACCGATCCTGGCTGATGGCAATCTCGGCGCGGTCGGCCTGCTAGGAATCGATGCGCTCGAGGACCAGCGGGTCATCATGGACTTCGCCGACAATCGAATGTCGATCAAGCCCGGCGCCTACCGCGAAGCGCAGGACAAGGATACGATCGTCGTCACGGCCAAGCGCAAGTTCGGCCAGCTTGTGCTGGTCGACGCGTCGATCGATGGCGAGCGTGTGTATGCCATCGTCGATTCAGGCGCACAGACCACCATCGGCAACAGCGCGCTGAAGCGCCTGCTGCTGCGACGCAAGCGTGGCGACCAAGCTACGACCGAACTCATCGGCGTCACCGGCCGCAGCATCGCCGCGAACTACGGCGTCCTTCCCAGGATGAAGATCGGCAGCCTGACGATCGGCGACATCCCGGTCGTCTATTCTGACGCCCATCCCTTCAAGAAGTTCGGCATCTCGAACAAACCCGCCATGCTGCTTGGTGCCGACTTGCTCCGCGTCTTCGAGCGCGTCTCGCTCGACTTCAACACCAAGAAGGTAAGATTCCTCCTGCGCTCGGAAGAGTCGGACGCCAGCCAGATCCGCTTAGCCACGATCGCAGCGGAATAGCTTCGACGGCAAGTCAGCAGCCTTCGAACCCTACCCCGCAAAAGGGGAGCTTCAATCCAGGTCTGATATTTTGAGAAAATGGTGGGCGCGGCAAGGATTGAACTTGCGACCCCTGCGATGTCAATGTAGTTGCGAGCCCGCCGTAATTGGCAGAAATCTGCGGTTTTTCGATCCGAAATTTCGCGCGTGCCCAATCTGTGCCACGCCATATCTCAAGCCGCCCGTTCTTTTCTGAGCCGCCGTCCACACGATTAGCGGCTCGTCTTCCTACGTCTAAGAATAGATCGGGCAGCCTTGTCGTTCAACCGACACCAAGCAGACTCGCGCAGCGACCCGCGACCCAAGACCTGATCCGCGTTCGGCGTCCTCGCCTGCGTCGAGACCTACTTACTTCCTGTCGAACCCGAGCAGGGCGCAAAAAGATGTTGCGGCTGCGCAACCGTCGCCGCGATATTCACCGCGAGGGGGAAAGCTATCGATGCGCATCACCAATTGCGGCTGGGGTGTTCACAAGCGCGAGGTCAAGGGCATCGAGGCTCTGCAGGGCCTACCTGCCCCTTGGTACGCCTACAGTAACTTGGATCTTGCAACAGCCCCTGGCGAGAGCCGCGAGATCGACATCATCATGGTCGCGGATGACCGGATCTTCCTGATCGACCTGAAGGACTGGGGCGGCCGTATCGAGAGCCAGGATGGAGGATGGCTGCACAATGGTCGCCACTGCGGCCCATCGCCAGTCGCGAAGATCAATCGGAACGCGCAGATCGTCTACCTGCAGCTCAAGGAGCACCTTCGGAAGTTCCGCAAGGGAGCCACCGCACCCCGGGTGCATGGCCTAGTCGTGATCACCGGCAAAGCAGACTTGTCGGGGATCGCCGAGACCGAAATCGCTACGGTGATGCCTCTCGACCGATTCATGAGCGTCGTCGCGTCGGTATCGCAGCGATGCGCAGTGTTCGGGCGCGTCCCTCCCACGTTTGTCGAGACACCGCTCACGTCGCCGGAGTGGAAGGATCAGCTGGCAAAGTTCTTCAACGTGCGCAAGGGCATCTTTCAGCCCGGACGGCGTAGCTATGGCGGCTTCTTCGCGTCTTCGGATGATGCCGTCTTTGAGCATCCCCGAAGGATCTTTGTTGAGTACGACGCCTCCGACGAGCGCGCCGCGCCGACCTTGGGCACCTTGCGACTGTGGGACTTCACGCACGCCGAAGGGCGCTTCCAGACCCCTGAAGCCAGAGCGGAGATCGCTGGGCGCGAACAGCGCGTCTCGGCCTACCTCCGTGACGCGAGCGAACGCTGCGATAACATCCTGCTCGACACGCGCGCCAGAGACCAAACAGAAGGTGTCGGGTACTGGGAGGTCTACGACCGACGGCGCCGGCTGAAGCGCCTGATGGACGCCACCATCGGCGGAGCCGTACCCTTACCGCGCGAGGTCAAGATCGAGCTCGCACGCCAGATTGTCAGCGCGGTCGATGCGCTTCACCTTAGCGAGGCGGCCCACCTCGACATTGGTAGCCACAGCGTTTGGATCAGCCCACCTTCGACCGTGCGGCTGTCTCATCTGATGGCTGCCAGCTACCCGCAAGTCGAAACACTCGGCAATCAGCGATTTCAGTTCCTCTCCAGCTCGGCACTTCCAGAGGATCTGCTCTCGGGTGGAGCCGACGCCAAGCGCAAGGACGTCTTCCTCGCAGCGGTCACGGTGCATCGGCTTCTGTTTGGCGCCGACCCTAGCGGTCAGGATCCAGGTGATCCGCCCGCTTGGAAGCCCGAGGCAGACTCGAAGGGCGAGTTCGAGGAGCTGCACCATTGGTTCGCGACATGCCTGGCTTGGGATCCGGATGAGCGCTACCCCAATGCCGGGGCCGCGCTGGCAGCCTTCAACGAGGCCGTTGCCGCCAAGCCGTCAGCGAAGGCTGTTATCGAAGGGCTGGAGTCATTCCAGACGACGATCAAGAGCCAGATGCAGCTGTTCCGTCGGTATCCGGCAGTCGAAGAACTGCGCGACGACGATCGCGTCGCAATGTGGCGGTCAAGCGTCGAAGGCCAGGAGGTTCTCGTCAAGCTTTGGAAGCGCGCGAGCTGGGGCGACCAGACGCGCGAGGGACCGCGACTTCTCGACTTCCTCGTGCAACTCCGCGCCCTGCAAACCGCCACCTTGCCCGGCTGTGCCGAGATCGTCGACGTCTTCTGGCTCGGCGATGCGATGGCACTGGTGCAGAAATGGATCGACAGCAGCGATCTTGCTCGATCGCTGGCACAGGAGCGCGATCGCTGGTCAAAGCCCGAGCAGGCTCTCGCCTTCTGCGCCGCGCTGGCACGGCTGATTAGCAATCTGCATGAGCAGAGGGTGGCGCATGGCGACCTAAAGCCGAGCAACATCCTCGTCGACGCCAACGATCCCGAGCGGCCGGTGCTTGTCGACCTCGTGGACTTCGCCGCCGCAGATGATGGCGAGATGATCTCCACGGCGTACGCACCGGCTCGCGGCGGTCGCTTCGAACGAGATTGCTTCGCCGTTACGAAGATCGTCGAAGAGGTGCTGGCGACAGCCTCGTTGGACGAGGGGCGTGCGGCTCGCGTTGCGCGAGCCATCGAGATCATTCGTGAGGGCGAGCCACCGAACGCGACGCTTCTCCCCTTGGTTGAAGCGCTCACCGCGCCCGAGAGCATCGAAGAAAGCCCACCGAAGTTTGCTGTCGCCGCGCGGGAGGTGCCAGCGGGACCGCTGCTACCCGACGAAGGGCGATATTACCTCCGCCGCTCGGTCGGACGGAACGGCGTGATCGTCCGGGGCGCCTGCGAGGAACTCGAGATCGAGGTCGACGGCCGCCGCAACCCGGTTCGGGCGCGTAGGCGGCAGGTGGACCAACAGAGGATCGCGGCCATCAGCAAGTACGAGACCGTCGCGATATCCGCCTTGATCGACATCGTCGATACGACCAGGACCGACCTACGCCCCTTGCTACCGATCATCGAGGAGGCGTTGTCAGCGGAGTCGTTGCCGCAGCCTGTCGACGAACCGGATGAAGCGGTAGCAGGCAGCACAGCCACCGAGCTTGCGGAAGATGAGCTTGAAGAGAAGCTAGCGGAGGAACCGACCCCCGATGGGATGGTGGACGTTGCCACCCTCTGGGAGAAGCTCATCGAGGTCGAGAGCGATCTGAAGACCGACGGAGTCGTGTCGGAAGAGAGCTTCTATCGCAAGGACGCGAAGCGCCACTTCGTCCCGTTTGACTTGGAGTCGGGCGTGTTCGAGTACAAGCGTACCGATAGCGTGAGCGTTGAGCGTCTCGACCAGCGTGGCAATTGGAAGGCCATCGGCGACCTCGACCTGCAACGCTCGAAGCCGGATCTGCTCGCTATCGATGCACGATATCCGCAGCGGGGGCCGCAGGCCCTACTTGAGCAGGGCGAGCGGCTCAGGTTCATTAGCCACTTCGAAGAGACGAGCCTCCAGCGTCGCAACGCTGCCGTTACACGCATCACGGCCGGCAAATCTCGCGCCGCGGATCTCATCAAGGTCTTCGACCCCAGGACGCGATCGTCTCCGATCACCCTCCCCCTAAAGGTGTCCAAGGAGGAGCTGCAGCGTCGTTACGGGTTGAACGATGATCAGGCCGGAGCGCTCGAGGATTTGCTCCGCATCCGTCCCCTCGGGCTGCTGCAAGGCCCTCCCGGCACGGGCAAGACCCACTTCATCTCGGCACTCGTCCACGTTGCGCTAACAACCGGGATCGCGCGGAACGTCCTTCTGGCAAGCCAATCCCACGAAGCGGTCAACAATGCCGCCGAGGCGGTGCTGAAGCTCTTCGAGCGGGGTGGCGAGACCCCGAGCATCATACGCGTCGGTCATGAAGGCAACGTGTCGGAACGGCTGCTGCAGTATCATGCCGGACGGGTGGAGCGTCTCTACAAAGACCGGTTTCAGGCAACCCTGCGTGAGCGGTTGTCGATCGTTGCCACATCTCTGGGCATTCCGCACGAGTTGGCGAGCGACCTTACGTTCGTGGAGACCGCTGTCCGCCCGGTCCTGCAAGGCCTTGGCGCAGCTACGTCAAGCGATGATCAGGCAACCAGCTTCGCCAGGGTGTCGAGCCTGCGAGAAGCGCTTTCCGGCCAGCTAAGCGCTCTCTCCCTTGACCTCCACGACTATGCTGACGTCGGCACTGATGATCTCCTCGATCGCATTATCCGCGATCTCTCCTCGCGGGTCGAACGCAGCCGGCGGCCAAGTCCTGATCGCATCGCGCGCTTTCGGGCGGCTGCGTCGCTCGCGCGCGATTTCGTGACGAGCGTCTCAACGGAGAAGCGCAGCTTCGACACCTTCCTTGCGGGCACCCGACAGATCGTCGCTGGCACCTGCGTGGGCCTTGGTCGGTCCGCATTGGGGCTCACGACTACGCCGTTCGATCTGGTTATCGTCGACGAAGCGGCCCGCTGCACGGCGAGCGAGCTCGCGGTCCCAATGCAGGCCGGCTCGTGGATTGTCCTCGTCGGAGACCAGGAACAGCTCGAGCCTCAGCACGATCCCGACGTCGTCGAGGCTGTTGCCAGTGAGTTGGGCGTTCCCGAAGGTGAGGTAAAGCGTAGCGACTTCGCGCGCGTCTTCGAGAGCAAGTTCGGGCAGGCCGCGAGCGGGAGCCTGAAGACGCAGTATCGCATGCTCGAGCCGATCGGGCGGCTCGTCTCGTCGAGCTTCTACGGCGGCACGCTGCTGCACGGGAGGCACGAGCCCATCGTTCCGCCCGAGGCCCTGCCCGAAGAACTCGCGCGGCCACTTCTCTGGGTCGAGACCGACGGCCTTGGCGAGGCAGCGTATCAACGTCGCCCTGAGTTCGGAAAGAGCCTATGCAATCCGGTGGAGGCGGACTGCATCGTGGCGCTGTTACGGCGCTGGTCAGATCACCCCCCATTCGTCGAGTGGCTCGGCCAACCACAGTCTCATGCCCATCATATCGGCATCATCTGCGGGTATGCCGCCCAGCGCGATCTCATACGGAAGAAGCTGCAGCTCGCGGGCCTGCCGCCTGTCTTCTCGAAGGCTTTGAAGATCGACACGATCGACAGCTATCAAGGCAAGGAGAACCCAATCGTCCTCCTATCCTTGGTCAGGAACAATGACCTTGGCCTTCAGCAGAACGGGGTCTCGACGATCAGACCTGGCTTCATGGTGCGGCCGAACCGCATCAACGTTGCCATGAGCCGCGCGATGGATCGCTTAGTGATCGTAGGCGCGCGAAATCGGTGGCGTCCAGGTCAGCCCATGAGCCGAGTGGCCGACGCGTTCGCGCGGGAAGAGGACAACGCAACGGCGACGTCGATGTCGGCCGCGGAGTTGCTTCCGAGCGGCGCGTCCAGCGCAGCCAACCGAACCAAAGAGAACGCCTGATGGTCGAGAAGTCCAAACCAACGCTCACGGTACGAAAAGCCGGCCTACTGGAGGACATGAACGAGCGGCCGGTCACGTTGGCGATATACGACGTGCTTCTGCCGTGCCGGCAATTCAGGGTCGAGCACAAGGTAGCCGAGGTCGGCAAGGTCTCGATCACGGCCGAGTTCCTGTTGCGCCTGCTCAAGACCGTCGGAACGATGTCGGAGACCGACGTTGCCGCCTTCTTTGGCTACGATCCGCGGGAAATGTCGTTCGTGCTGCGCGAGGTCGAGGAAGCTGACTTCGTCAGGCGAGCTGACGGACAGCTAAGCCTCACGACAACCGGCCAAGGCCTCTTCCTGCCAGGCTCGGACGAGCCTGCCATCTTCGAGGTGGAGCATCGCTCGGGCACCTATGGCTTCGATCTTATCGCACTCGCCCCAGAGATCCGACGCCACCTGACCGACTTCGAGATTAAGTTGCCAGAGCTTTCCGTCGTGGACCCAGAGCGCGTGAGCAATGCGACGTCCGGGGTGCGAGAGTCATTCCGCCGCTTCTTCGGCGAACTCAGCCCGTCGCGGACAGCCAACGGTGGCCCTCGGCGTAACCTCTACTCCATTGACTCGGTCGAAGCAGGTCGCCGCTTTCCGAGCGCAGTGAGGATCTCGCTGACGGCCCAAGGCTCCAAGCCATGGGCGGGCGAGGCGGACCTTTCCGAATGGCGCCCGGACTTCGAAGTTGCAGATCGGGAAGCGATCGCGATTGCTGCCGCTCGTTATTGCGAGCGACTGAAGGTCCACCGCCGTGCCGAGGACGATCAAGCCTATCAGTTCCTATTCGACATCGCTCCGGCCTTTCTGAAGGACTTCAAGCGAAAGGACGGCCTAGCGGTCGAGCGCTACTACCGCGAGGCTTATGGGCGAGCGGGCGACGTGCGCAGCGACCGGCCCACCGTTCCGATTCTCGGCTCTCTATTCACGCCCGAGAACTTCCGGCGGCTTAGCGATGTCGTCGGCTATGGTTTACGCGGGCTCAAGCGCACCCCGGAAACCATCTACTGGCTTGCGCCCCAGGTTCCGCATTGGGGCAGCGTCGGCACCCTACCCGAGGTGGTGGAATACCTACGGTCGGCACTCAAGAAGCGTAATAACGAGAACGGCCTGAACACGTCCGATCCGCTGGCGATGGTGCTCACCACCGGACAGCCGCCTCGATGGATAGAGGCGGCGTTCAACCGCTTCTCGGCCGCCAGCGGCTTAGTGGTGCCCGGCGCCACCGAGATCCTCCTGGTGCCTGGCGTTGCTACATGCGTCCTCGTCCACGCGCCTATTGGAGCGATCTCAGGCCACCCGGTGCCGCTCGGTATCGCCAGTTTTGATGAGAGGGTCGTCAACAGAGTCGCTAGCGCCTTACTCGAGGTCGGCCCGGCCTTCGGCATGAGCGAACGACACCTATGCGATCTATCGCCTCACGAGACCGAACTACCAAGCGGCAGCCCTTACGGCGGCGATGCGGAACCTGTCGCATGAGAGCATTGGCACAGCTGCGAACGGCGAGCTTCGTTAGCCACCTTGGACCACGACGAGGCAGCCATAGTTGCCACGCAGGCCGGCATCGCTCGCAAGTCCTGTCGACCACGAGGCGGAGAAACATGCGTTGAACGTCATGCCCCACTGGACAACGATCGGAAGCTGGACGCTGGGACTCGATCCGCTTGGTGTTCAGGCGACGAGCATCCGCATCTATCAATCGCTGGTGCCGGGCATTACCAACATCACAAACCGGCTGCGCTATTACGCCTTCTATCCTTGGCTGGTGCAGCAATACGAGCGCCTGCACCACTCAGGCGACCGCGACCGTTTCGGCCGGTTCATGCGCCGTGGTGAGGCGCTGTTCGCGCTTGCTACGGTCGTCGCCGACACCGGCCTCAGCGACGGCCTCGGCGGCTCCAATTGGGCCAACGCCCGACGCCAAGCGGCTGCAATCAACGGAATCGATCTGCGCCCCTTCACCGACGATCCCCGGTCGAGCGACAGCTACTTCCAGGCAGCGCACGGCAACTTCGGTGGCGCCTACGCTCCGATGCTGGCGGACCTCGGCATCCTGACGCGCTCGACCGTGCCAACGGTGACCGACAGCCACGGCCGCGCGCTCGCAGACGCGTTCGCCACATCGATCGGCCATGTCACGGCCCTCATTGAGGCAACAATCGAGAAGGGCACGGCAACTGCCGAGGATCTGGTCGAGATCGGCCACGCCGTGCATCCGGCTGCGATCCCGGCCGGCTCGACTGAGATGAGCCAACTCCGGCAATTCCTATTGGCAGGCTGGGAGGACGAGCTTGGCGCTCAGCCGCGCAGGGCGACAGCTTGGCTCCTCCTCGATCTTTATCGCCAAGGTATCTCGATCGGAGACGACGACGCGCTTCGCGATGCGTTCTACGAACGGCGGCTGCCCGATGGCACGCGCTATGACCAGCAAGGTCCAGTCATCGACCGCTGGCGTGCGTACCAAGCGAACGAATACTGCCACATCGCGCTCGAAAGCCTGCTCAATGGCTTGGTCGGCCTGCAGCGCGATGCCTATCCCGATGGTCGTGAACCCCGCCGCCTCTGCGCCGAGCTCGCCGCGATGGCTTTGTCGGAGGCCGTGAGCTCGTGGGCCGACTGGGCGCTCGAGGATGGCGTCGCCTACGCCGGTGCCGAGGATCAGCTTGGCCGCTCCATCCGCGCCAGTATCCGCACCGGCACCCGCCCCGCCGCCAGCGTCCTCATGGATGCAGCCACCCTTTTGGCCGTGCTGTGGAGCCGCTGGACCGACGGCGATGGCGACGTCAGAGGCATTGTCGCCCGTGCTGCCGGCCGTGGTGGGCGTTCGCTGGCCGGCGTGATGGAGACGATCGACCTCCACGCTGGCGAGCCAGTTGGCGACGTCCTTGCCGCTGTCATTCACCGGCATGTGGTCAGCGATCATCTCGCGATTGCTGGTCGCAAGCTGTCGGCGGGCGGCACGTTCACCTACCACTTCACGGTCGAGGACGGACTCCTGCGCGACGGCGAATACGACCGCTACGGCTATACCAACCCCCGCCTGTCCAATCTGACCCGCTTCCTGCGCGACGCGGGGTTGGTCGACGCGCGCGGTCTAACAGCAGACGGCGAGGCCTTCCTTGCAGAAAATCAGCCTTTTTAAGGACCTCGCCCGCACGGGCTTCCACTCGTCCATCATCACGACCTATTCGGTCGATGCGGCGTTCTATGACGGCTCCGTCCAGCACCGACTGCGCACCTACGGCTGCGACAACAACATCCTCGTCGCCGACGCGCAGATGCTCGAGCGCGCGCTGGTAGAGACGCCCGAGGGCTTTGCCCAAGGCGGCACGAGCTATGCCGTCGTGCCGGTGCACATGGCCGGTTGCTTTCATCCGAAACTTCATCTTAGGCTTGGCGCCGACAGCGGCAGCCTCATCGTCGGCTCGGCGAATGCCACGGCCGCAGGCTGGGGACGCAATCGCGAGATCATCGCGAGCTTCGAATGGAAGCGCGGCAAGGACATGCCCGACGCTGCCGCGTTCGCCCACATCATCCGCAAAGGGTACGACTACGCCGCCGCTTGGCTCACAACCGCCGGCAGCGCAGCGATCGGGCAGAAGCTGCGGCTGATCGAGCGCGATATAGACTGGCTCTTCGATGTGTCGGCAAATGCGGAGCCGGTCGAGCTGAGCGACGGCAGCCTCGTCGATCTCTTTTGCGAGGCGGGCAACGGCACGGGTCTGTCGATGCTCGAGCGTTTACACGGCCTCGTCGCCGGGACCGCCGTTCGTCGGCTCGTCGTACTGTCGCCCTACTGGGACGCGTCGCTCGACGCGCTGCATGAACTGCGGTCGGCCTTCCGTCCTGACGAGACGGTCATTGCGCTCAGCGCCGCCCGGCCTGAATTCCCGAAGCCTGATCTCGCGATCGAGGCGTCGCTGCGTTTCGCTCCAGTCTTCGGCGGTAGCGATGCCGGCCGCTTCATCCACGCCAAAATCTTCGTGATCGAGACCCATGAACATGACCATATTCTCTTCGGCAGCGCCAACTGCTCGGACGAGGCGCTCGGGCTGCTAACCGCACCGGCGTCGAATGCCGAGGTCTCCGTTTACCGACGAGTCGCGCCCGGCTCCGCGCTTGCCTCGCTCGGGCTCGACATCTCGGGGACAATCGACCCGTCCGACATCACAGCGACGACAGCAGCACCTCGGACGCCGCAATCGGTGCGCCCGCTCCAGCCGGGCACGATCCAAGCGGCCGGTCGCGCGATCAGCTGGCAGCCGTCGCCGCAGGTCGGCACGTCCGTCGGCGCGAGCCTAGTGGTCGGTGACACCGCTCACCCGTTCACGAGCGAGCGCAACGGCATTCATCGGCTGCAGCTGCCCGAACGCCCAAGCTATCCGCTCATCGTTCGCATCCGCCTCGCCGATGGTCGCATCAGCGGGCCCGTCTTGTTGAACGACGAGACCGCACTCGCGCGGGCAGCAACCGGCGTCATCAATCAGCGTCTGCACGACGCATTCCAGCGGATCGAGCAAGGCGGCGAGCTCCTTGACCTTGCGAGCCTGGCTTCCCTGATCTTCTCGGGCAGCGGCAAGAACGAACCGAGCCGAACCGGGAGGGCACGAACCACTACGGGAGGCCCAGGCCCCGATGCCAACGGCAAGAACTATGACAGCCCTGAAGACTTTCGGCGAGCCATGGCTGCCGAGGCCCCTGCGACGGGGGAAAACCAAGCGCTCAATTTCGACGACCCCGAGTCAATTGGTCTGATCCGCATCGTGCTTCGTGGCATTGCCGATTACGAGCAAGGCGACGCCGATCTTGATGCAGCGCTTCTCGCCGGCGATCGCGGCGAGCAGTCGGACGAGGGAACAGTGCCGAGCGCCAACTCGTCGGCTGCGCTGGCGGGCGCGCCGCAGCCCAAGGTCTACAGCAAGGACGACATCGACCGTCGGCGCACCGATGCGCTGAAGGCCATGACGGCGTTCGACAGCTACCTCGCCAAGCTGCAGGCCGGGCAAGACCGGCCGCCGCGCCGGCTGACGGCCGAGACCTGCTTCATCCTCCGCCTGATGGTCGAGGCGTGCCGACGCCCGTTCCGGCTGGAAGACCGAACCGGCGTCTATGAGGTGTATCCGTTGCATCTTGTGCCGCGCGACCGCGAGCGCGACCGCTGCTTCTCGATCCGAGCCGTGCAGATGCTCCAGAGGCTGTGGCTACCGTCCGGACGGCAATCAGCGCTTTTGAGCCGCATCTCGATCGTCGGTCACGCCGCGGGCCTCCCCTACGACTGCTTCGCGCTCGTCGTGCTCAGCCGGTGGGTGCTTGCCCGGGCCGACATGGCACTTCGTGACCGGCGTCTCGCCGACTTGGCGCGTGCCGTCCGCAAGCTTGCCGTTGAGATCTGGCGTGAAACGCTCAAGTGGCCGCCGATTGATCCGATCGCGGAAGAGGACATGGTACGCAAGCTCGAGGCCGTGATCGGCATCGAGGCGTCAGAGACCGAAGAGCTGATTGGCAACTACCAAGCGCTCTCGGCAGGTTTGCGGGTCACGGCGTGACCGACACCCGCTACGCGTTAGTAACGGCCTCCTCTGAAGCAGATTCGGAAATTGTGACTTCGGGTGGCCCGTCAGTGGCCCCGGAAGTCATCCGCATGTAGCTTGAGTTTGCGCGAGCAAAGGGCTTCAACAACTTCATGAAGATCATCGACAACGTGTCGGAGCTTTTCGGCGACGACCTTCGAGCCGAGCTAGCGTCCAGCACGCGCGTCAGAACTAGCGCAGCGAGCTTCTCGATTCATGCGTTCGCAGCGCTTAAGGCCGCGCTTGAGCAGGTTCCAACCTTCGACTTCATCTTTACTGGCCCCTCATTCGTAACGGATGGAGGCGCCGGCCGGACGTCGCACCGTGAGTTCATCATTCCGCCAGTGATGAAGGCGCGTGATATTGCCGGAACGCCGTTCGAGATTCGTCTTCGCAACCTCATGACTGGCCGCGCACTGGCGCGCGAATGCGCCGGCTGGATCCGCGAGCGTGCGACGTTCAAGGCGAACGCAGGAGCCCCGATCCCGGCCTTTCTATGCGCGAGTGGCTTAGACGGGGCCGGCGCCGTTTACACTGGCCTGACCGGACTGACGGCCGCCGATCTCGGTTACCAGCCGGGCCATCTCACCATGATCAACAAGATCGATGATGGCCCAGCGATTGAGCGGTACACGGGCGTATTCGATGCGCTCTGGCGCGAGCCCGACCGTCTCGTCGACGTTACCCACGATCTCTGTCGCCAGCTCGAACAGGTCTACGCGGAGAATGCGCCGGCGCGCATCTACCACCTGATGCTGTCCGTGATCTTTCGCGCCTTCCTCGACGACCTGAACGAAGATCTGCTTCCCAATGAGCGGACCGGCTTCAAAGACACCAAGGTCTGGAGCACGCTCTACAAGTTCCAGCAGGACGCGGTTCTTGGCTTGATCAACAAGCTCGAGACCTTCAATGGATGCATTCTTGCCGATAGTGTGGGTTTGGGAAAAACGTTCACCGCGCTGGCGGTCATCAAGTACTACGAGCTGCGAAACAAGTCGGTTCTTGTGCTCTGCCCAAAGAAGCTGGCGGACAACTGGCTGACCTACAACCGCAACCTGACTACCAACATCCTGGCTGAAGACCGCTTTCGGTACGACGTACTGGCGCATACCGATCTGCTTCGCACGAGTGGCGAGTCCATGGGCATGCCGCTGGAGCTCGTGAACTGGGGCAATTACGACCTCGTCGTCATCGATGAGTCACATAACTTCCGGAACGACGACGCGACGCAAACGCAGGGCGACGCCGATACTCGCTACCGCGCGCTCCTCAACAAGGTGATCCGCGCAGGCGTGCGCACCAAGGTGCTGATGCTATCCGCTACCCCGGTCAACAACCGGTTCGCCGATCTCCGCAACCAGCTGGCGCTGGCCTACGAGGGCAACAGCCGCACGTTGTCTGACAAGCTCAAGAGCGGCCGCAGCGTCGAGGAGATCTTCCGCCAGGCGCAGCGCGCCTTCAACGAGTGGTCAGAGCTACCGGTCACCGAGCGCACCCCGGCAGCGATTCTTGACCGGCTCGACTTCGCCTTTTTTGAGCTGCTCGACAGCGTGACGATTGCGCGATCGCGTCGGCACATCACAACACATTACGACACCGCCGAGATCGGCAACTTCCCCGAGCGGCTGAAGCCGCGCTCCTTCACACCGGGCCTGACCGCGCGTGACGATGTTCCGCGCTTCAAAGCCATTTACGAGGAACTCGGCCAGCTGACGCTCGCCGTCTACGCGCCAGTGACTTATGTCCACCCCAGCCGCGCGGAACGTTATGGTGAGCTGTACGACACCGCGACCGCGGGCGCTACGCTCCGTCAGGCCGACCGCGAGACCTCGATCAAGGCGCTGATGCGGGTCAACCTGCTCAAGCGACTTGAGAGCTCAGTGGAAGCGTTCCGGCTTACGCTTCAGCGCCTCTGCGACGTCCACCGTGAGACGCTCGTCGCGATCGAGCGATACGAGCGAGGCGGTGCGGATGCCGGAGTCGGCGAAGCCGCGATCGATGCGGACGGCGACGAAGATCTCGAAGGCCGCGGCCTCGAACGCGGACAGGTCCACGTCGCGTTCGCCGACATGGACCTCACGAGCTACAAGCGCGACGTCGCGGCGGACGCGACGCTCATTGAAGGCCTACTCGCCGTGATGCGGCGCGTCACGCCGCGCGACGACGAGAAGCTTCAGCACCTCATCCGCTTCGCGCAGGACAAGGCGCGCGAGCCGATCAACCCCGGCAACGGGAAGCTCCTCATCTTCACCGCTTTCGCGGATACGGCAGAGTATCTGTATCGGGAACTCGCGCCGGTTCTAGCTGACGGCCGGGCGATCGCCATGGTCAAAGGAGGTGCCGACAATCCCAAGACGACGCTGCCGAAGAGCCTCGATTTCAACGCGGTCCTCACCCTGTTCTCGCCCCTGTCCAAGCAGAAGGCGCTCATCCCGCGGCTCAAGGACGAGCCGAAGGACATCGACGTGCTAATCGCGACCGACTGCATCTCCGAGGGCCAGAACCTCCAAGACTGCGACATGGTGGTGAACTATGACATTCACTGGAACCCGGTGCGCATTATTCAGCGCTTTGGGCGCGTCGACCGGATCGGAAGCCGGAACGCACGCATCCAGCTCGTCAGCTACTGGCCGGACATCGGTCTCGACGAATACATCAACCTCAAGGACCGTGTCGAAGGGCGCATGGTGATTGCCGACCTGACCGCGACGGGCGATGACAACCCGCTCACCGCACGCGAAAACGACGTCGAGTACCGCCGCGACCAGATGCGGCGGCTCCAGTCCGAGGTGCTCGACCTGGAGGACGTGCGCCAGGGTGTCAGCATCACTGACCTCGGGCTCAACGAGTTTCGCATGGACCTCGTCGGTTGGGTGCGTGAGCGCGGCAGCCTCGACGACGCACCGCTCGGCATGCACGCGATTGTGCCGGCCGCCGATGGCCTACCGCCCGGCGTGATCTTCTGCCTGCGCAACCTCGACGCCGCCCCCGAGCTACAGCGGCACAACAGGCTGCATCCCTTCTACCTTGTCTACGTCCGCGAGGATGGGACCGCACTCGTGCGGCACAGCGACCCGAAGACCACGCTCGACCTGCTGCGCGGCGCCGCGCGGAGCCGCACCGAGCCAGACCCCGCGCTCTACGTGCCCTTCAACCGCGAGACTGACGACGGGCGCCGGATGGAGACATATTCCGACCTGCTGAACGCAGCAGTCCAATCAATGGTTGAGGAGAAGGCCGGGCGCGACGTCGACAGCCTATTCGCTGGCGGCCCAACGACCGCGCTGCTCGGCGACGTCGCCGGGCTCGACGACTTTGAGCTCATAGCCTTCGTTGTGGTGCGGCGACCGGGATGAGCGCTTTGTTCGCCTGGCCTGATGCCGCGCGTGTTGGCACCGCGGTCGCCCGCGAGAAACTGTTTATGCAAGCTGGCGGCGGCAAGGCAATTCGCGCGCTCTATCAAGAGCAGGTCGAACGCATCGAATGGGCGTTCAAGCTATTCGAGCGGAGCGTCAACCTGCCGCCGACCGAGGAGGTCGCCGAGATCCAGGTCTTCCGCCTGCACCTGCGCGGGCCGACATTGGACGACCGCGTGCTGGCGCACCTCGACAAGGCGCTGCCCCGCCAGACTTGGTTCGAGCTGATTCGGCATGCGCCGGATGGCCTAGAGATCGCGGCGGCGGCTGCCTACAAGCGGCGGAGCGACACCGACCCGACGCACATTGTGACGTTAGAGCACTGGCGCACTCCCTGGACCCCGACGACTGCCACGCGCGCTGCCCTCCCGCCCGCCGTGTCGCTTGAAGGACTCTACGCCGCCCTGCTTCGCCAGCTGTGGCCTCACCCAGCGCGAGCAGGCGAGACGCTTCGCACGCACGCTGAGCGCTTGTCCGCGGCCACAGTTCAAGCCAAAGCGGTCGAGCGACTGCGAGGGGCAGTCCGGCGTGAGCCAGACTTTGCACGCCAAGTCGAAAAGAACCGAACGCTGCGCGCTGCGGAAGCGGCGCTGCGCTCGCTAGTGGACTAGAGAATGAGCATTGAGAAGCTGTCCGCGGCAACGCCTGATCTTAGCCGGCAGAACGTTCGCCGTATCGCCGAGCTGTTCCCCGAATGTTTGACCGAGGGGCCGGAGGGGACTGCGTCGGATCGCGGCGAGCCAGTGATCGACTTCGATCTGCTGCGCCAGGCGCTCGCCGACCACCTAGTCGAGGGGCCGCAGGAGCGCTACCGGCTCGACTGGCCGGGCAAGCGGCAGGCGCTGCTCGCCGCCAATACGCCCATTGATAAGACGCTCCGCCCGATGCGCGAGGAGAGTGTCGACTTCGACACGACCCGCAATCTATTCATCGAGGGCGACAACCTCGACGCGCTGAAGCTGTTGCAGGAGACCTATCTGGGCAAGGTCAAGATGATCTACATCGACCCGCCCTATAATACTGGCAACGACTTCATTTATAAGGATAACTTTTCGATAAGCCGCGAAGACTACGAGCTAGGCAGCGGCCAGCGCAACGCGTCTGGCGGGCGTCTAGTCGCCAATCCAGAGACCAATGGCCGGTTCCACTCCGACTGGCTCAGCATGATGTACTCGCGAGTGAAGCTCGCCCGGAATTTGCTGCGTGACGATGGTGCAATATTTGTTTCTATCGGCCAAGAAGAATTTGACGGAATTAAGAAGATACTCGATGAGATCTTTGGCTCTGGAAATCTCGTTAGCGTATGCTCGCGAGTTGTTAAGACTGGCGGCCAGAAGGGCACATACTTCTCGCCAAGTGTTGATTATGTCCTAATATACGCGAAAAATATTTTCGAATTATCTCCTTTTCGAGAAGCTATTAGCCAGAACGTCATCGATAAGGTGTACACTAAGGTCCAGCCCTCGGGGAAGAGAGCTGGCGAGAAGTACAGATCCATGGGCCTTTATCAGGCGATGCTCGATATACGGCCTAATCAACGTTACTTCATCGAAGCTCCGGATGGCACCTTAATCATACCTCCAGGGAATACGATGCCACCGCAACTGGTGGAAGGTAGCCAAGTCCGCCCTCAGGATGGCGACGGCGTATGGCGTTGGACGTACGATCGATACAAGACTGAATTCGGTCTTGGGAACATCGAGTTCATCAAAAGCTCTCAGAGCTCGCTGATTGACTCTGATGGAAATCCAACGCCTTGGAGCGTCGCCTATAAGATCTGGCTTCTAGATCGAATGCGAGATGGACAACTACCCGGCAACATCTTGGATAGATTTCAAAGCCGCCACAGTTCCGCAGACATGAAAACCTTGGACATACCTTTTGAATTTTCAAAGCCGGTAGAACTCATTCGGTATTTTGCTTCCCTGATCGGCCTTGCTGGCGATGATATCGTCGTTGATTTCTTTGCGGGTTCGGGCAGTACGGCACATGCTATTCAAGCGTACAACGCAAGCGTAGGAACCCGCGTTAGATGGATTTGTGTGCAGCTGGACGAAAGTTGCGAAGAGGGATCTGAGGAGTTCTCGTACGGCTTCCGGACTATTGCGGACTTATCGCGTGAGCGTGTTCGTCGGTCGGGCAAGATGCTTGCTAAGGCCGAGGGCCGGACGCCATCTACTCTTGACGTCGGCTTCCGCGCGTTCCGGATCGACAGCGGTAACTTTGACGATGTCCGCGTTTCGCCGGCGGAGGCGAGCCAAGCGGCCCTCGACGGGTTGATCAACCATATCAAGGACGACCGCTCGGACGAGGACCTGCTGTTCGGCGCTTTGTTGCGTTGGGGTGTTGACGTCACACTGCCGGTGCGTAGAGGCGAGCTGCTTGGGCGGGCGATTTGGTTTGTCGATCCCCCTTCCGACGGCGGGACGGGTGCTGCCCTAGTTGCCTGCTTCGCGCGCCCGTCGAGCGGTGTGGGCGGGGTCGACGTAGAGCTAGCCGACGCACTGGGAGCCCTAAAGCCCCTGCGCGTCCTGTTCCGCGACGACGGCTTCGCGAGTGACGCGGCCAAGGAGAATGTCGCGAGCCGTATCCGTCAGGGCGCGCCCGACACCGATATCCGCGTGCTGTGAGCCGCCCATGACCGTCCAGCAGTTCAAGCAACTTGATTATCAAGCGGTCGCCGGAGACTCCGTCGTCGACTGCTTCGAGGGCCAGCCGCGGATCGAGGGCCTGAGCTATCAGATTGATCCCGGGCGCGACGTCTCGGCGCAGGCTAGTCTGCTCAGCGAGGAGGGCCTGCGCAACGCTGACCTCTTACTCGGTGACGCGCAGTTGCTGGCGAACCTTCGCCGCGTCCAAATGAGGCAGAACCTGCCGCCCTCCGACGGGCTCGTGCGCACCAAGGCGGCGAGGGTCAACCTCGACGTCGAGATGGAGACGGGCACCGGCAAGACCTATGTCTACATCGACACCATGTACCGCCTCTACGAGCACTATGGCTGGTCGAAGTTCGTGATCGTCGTTCCCTCCGTCGCGATCCGCGAGGGCGTATTCCAGACATTCGCCGACACCGAGGCGCACTTCCACGCTCGCTACGGCCACAAGGTGCGACGCTTCATCTACGACAGCGCGCGGCCAGAGCCGATCCTTGCATTCTCCGACAGCCCTGGTCTGCACTGCATGATTATCAACACGCAGGCGTTCGCGTCGGAGGTAAACGCGGAAGGTAAGGAGTCGAAGACGCTCCGCATGTTCCGAGAGATGGACGGCTTCCAGTCGCGCCGCCCGATCGACCTGATCGCCGCAAATCGGCCGATCCTGATCCTCGATGAGCCGCAACGGCTCGAGGGCGCGAAGACCCAGGACGCGCTCGGCCGCTTCAACGCGCCGATCGCGCTCCGCTACTCAGCCACGCATAAAACGCGCCATAATCTCGTACACCGCTTGGACGCGCTCGACGCCTACACCCGTCGGCTCGTCAAACGCATCGCGGTGCGTGGCGTGACGGTCAAGGGCCTGCCCGGCACGAACGGCTACCTCTACCTTTCTGATTTCCGAGTCTCAGCCGACAAGCCACCAGAGGCGCGCGTTCAGATCGAGACGGCACTCAAAAGCGGCAAGGTAAAACGCGTCTGGCGCTGGCTGAAGAAGGGCGATGACCTCGAGGACCGCTCAGATGGTCTCGCAGCCTATGAGGGCTATACCGTGAGCGACATCGACGCCGCCGCGCGGACGCTGAGCTTCACCAACGGCGTGTTGATCGAGGAAGGTAAGATCGTCGGAGACGCCGACGAGGCGGCGGTACGGCGCGTCCAGATCCGCGAGGCCATCCGCGCGCACCTTGACCGCGAGCGCCTGCTCCACCCGCGTGGGATCAAGGTGCTGTCCCTGTTCTTCATTGACGAGGTCGCCAAGTATCGCCGCTACGGCGCTGAGGGCGAGAAGCTCGCGGGCGAGTACGCCGCGATGTTTGAGGAGGAGTACGCCAAGGCGGTCGAGGAGCTGCCGGTGCTCGACGCCTCTGACCAGGCGTGGCTCGCATATGTTCAGCGAGACCCGGCAGACGCCGTGCATGACGGCTACTTCTCGATCGACAAGTCCGGGCGGCTGGTCGACCCCGGCGTCAATACACGCGGCGAGGAGAAGGGTGAAGCGAAGGATGCCTCCTCCTACGATCTCATCCTCAGGAACAAGGCACGCCTGCTGTCGCTCGACGAACCGGTACGCTTCATCTTCTCGCACTCGGCGCTGCGCGAAGGGTGGGATAACCCCAACGTCTTTACCATCTGCACGCTCAAGCAGTCAGACCACGAGATTGGCAAGCGTCAAGAAGTCGGACGCGGCCTGCGCATCAGCGTCGACGCCGTGGGGCGACGGACGGATGGGCCGGAGGTGCACGATGTCAACGTGCTGACCGTAATTGCGTCGGAGAGTTACGAGGAATTCGCGCGCGGGCTGCAGGACGAGATGGTCGAAGCGTTGAAGGGACGTCCGCGCGAGGCGAGCGTGACCTACTTCACCGGCAAGACCATCTATATGCCAGAGGGCGCGCGCGAATTGAGCCGCGACGAGGCGAACGCGCTCAATCGCTGGCTCATCAGAAACGACTATGTGAACGACGCCGACCTGATCCAGCCCGCCTGGCACGAAGCTAAGGCCGCCGGGACCCTTGCACCGCTCCCGGAGGCGCTCGCTCCTTTCGCAGACGGCTTGATCGCTTTAGTGGACACCGTGCTCGATGAGACGGCACTGAAGCGGATGGTCGGCGACGACCGTAGGACGGTGAAGCTCCAGGTCCGCCGCGCGAACCTCGATAAGGAGGCATTCCAAGAACTCTGGAACCGCATCAATCAAAAAGCGGTGTACTTTGCCGACTTCGACAGTGAGCGTCTGATCGCCGCAGCAGTACGACGCCTCGACGCCGACCTTCGCGTCGATCGCCAGATCGTCGTGGTTTCGGGCGCGCAGCTTCGCACGGACTTGGATGTGGAAGCCCTTCGAAGCGGCGATGCCTTCGCAGAGGAGAAGGCGACATACCGGCACGAGCAGACCTCCCCATCGACACGGGCGCGCTACGACCTCATCGGCGACTTAGCCGCGCGGACGCGTCTCACCCGGGCGACAATCGGCAAAATCCTGAAAGGCGTTCGCGCCGATACGTTTGCGCTCTTCGGCCTCAACCCGGAAATGTTCCTTCGCGGCGCCGCCGAGTTGATCCGTCGGGAGAAGGTTGCGCTCGCGATCGAGTCACTACGCTACGAGAAGACCGGCGAGCGCTTCGACGTGTCGATCTTTACCGAGGACCAGCGCGAGGGCGCTACTGACCTCACGTTAGCGGCCTTGAAGCATGTCTACGACCATGTAGCTGCTGACTCGAAGGGCGAGCTGACGTTCGCCGAGCGCCTCGAGGCCGATACGGATGTCGTTGTCTACGCAAAGCTGCCCCGAGGATTCTCGATCCCCGTCCCAGATGGTGGGCGCTACAATCCCGATTGGGCCGTAGTGTTTGAGGCAGCCGGTGAGCGTCGGGTCTATTTCGTGGCGGAAACGAAGGGCAGCTCGGAGACCGAGTCACTCAGAACCGACGAGCAGCAACGCATCTCAAGCGCCAAGGCCTATTTCCGCGATGTCGCTAAGGACGCTCGCTTCGAGAAGGTCGCCTCCTACGATGAGCTACGACAGATGATTGCCTGATCGTCATCCTAACTCAGGGTGGGCTGGTCCGTTAGCTCGCCCTCAGGACCCGCGGACCTGTCTAAGCGTCAGGATCGCATCGCTGACAATCGCGCCAGTACTTACCTCGCTCTTCGACGATCCCGCGAGTTCTTCAAGTGCCGCGGCAGCCTCGGGCGTTAGCCACAACGACTTCCGGACCGCACCCTCTGCCCGTCGCGCTTTGGTGTAACGCCGGCTGCGCTCGGCGGTCGACTGTGCGTCAGAAACGCCATCGGCCGACGCGCGCCCACGCCGCTTGTTGGGGCTGCCGACGCGAGCAGTCGCAGTGTCAATTGGCCGGATGCGCTCGTCAGTCCACTGCACCCACTCTCCCGGACTTCGCCCCGTACTGTCCCGCCGCAGGTGCCCGTCGGCGACGAGGCTGCGCACCACGCGGGCGAGCTTGAGCGGAGGGACGGCTCCGGCACGCACCAGCATCTCGAGCCGCGGGCGAGCACGGTAACCGGCCAACACGCCGACAAGTGCCCATCGCTCCCGCTCGTCGCGCGGTCCCTCGGCGAGGAGGCGGAGGAGGTCGGCGGCGCCGACGGCTTCGGCGGGTGCGTTCCGGATGAGGGCGTTAACGTCTCGAGCGGCTTCTTCATCGATCATGCGCTGGCACATAGCGTGAGCGCTCACGCCATTGAAGCTCTATTGCTCGCAACAGCAATGGAGCGCCAAATGTCGCAATTGCGTGAGCGCTCACGCAACCGTTCCTGACGTTGTGGTCGATGACCCACGGAGCACAGCTTCGTGCCTCCTAGCGAGAGCAGAGCCGCTGTTGGGGCACGGTGCAGTCGACGTCCTCGGCCCGCATTTCAGGTCCTACACTAGGCGGTCGATCAGCCGCCGCGCAGCGCGGCGATCAGCTTCCGAACCTCTTCGGTGGCTGCGTCGGAGCGCGCTTCCAGCACCGCGATCACCGCCTCAACCTGATAGTCGTGCGGGACCAGCTCCGTGGGCGACTCCCACACCCAGTCCATCAGGACCGATGCCAACCACTGAATTGGCGCCTCCGCGACCTCGGTGCGCGTCGGCACATAAAGGCCGGCGCGCAGGATGCCGCGGTGCCGCTCGGCCGCAGTCTGGATCGCTTTGGCGGTTACACCGAAGCGGTCATTCGGATCGTCCATGTCCTGTTTGTCGCTCACATCATCCTCCCTCTCCCCTGGTCAGCGAGGAGCGTCGCCAACGCCGCGCGCAGCTGGCGCCGCAGCAGCCGCATCGAGCCCGTAGCGACGAGCCCGTCCGCGAGCACGCGCCGCGTACTCGCCGGCAACGTCGGCAGTGCGTTGGGCGGCCAGCCCCAGTCCGCCGCCAGGTCCCCGAGCACCCCATCGATCGCGATCTCGGCGTGCGCGCGGTGCGGCCGCGCCGCGATGATGACCTCGACTCTCGAGAGCAGCGGCCGCGGCAATACATCAGCTGTGTTGGCGCACAGGAGCCAGCTGCACTGCGAGATGTCGATCTCGGCGTCGAGGGCGCGGTCTGGAAAGCACCGCGCCGTCGATGGCTCGATCATTGCCAGCAGTGTGTCGAGCGGCCGACCTCCCTTGTCGCTCCCTCCCGCCTTGTCGAGCTCGTCGACCAGCAGGACGGGGTTTGCCGATCGCGATCGGTTGATGACGATGGCCGGCCAGGAGGGTCGCGGGGTGCTCCAGCCGCGGCTCGTGCCCTCCAAGGTCCGGTTGTCGGACACGCCCCCTAGGTCGAGTCTGTCGTGGCCGCAGCCGGCCAGCCGCGCGATCAGCGACGCCGCGTAGGTCTTGCCGACGCCAGGCGGACCGAGGACCAACAATGGTGGGAGTGATAGCCATGGCCGACCGAGCGCCAGCGCCAGTCGGCACTCGCGTTCGATTAAGTCCGCCAGCGGGGCCATCCACGGAACGCGGCTCTCGAGCTCGCCAGCGAGGAGTGAGCGCCCGCTCGCGGCGCCGCGCATTGCGCGAGCGCCGCACAAGGGCAGCGGCTGCGCCAGCCGCGCCCAGACCTCGTTCAACCCCCACTCCGCTTCCGTGCTGGCTTCCGGCGGTGACCCGTTGGCCGCGACCCGGAGGCACGGCAAGCCGGCGCGCGATGTGTACGCAGGCTCAAGGTCAACCGGCCAATCGAGCCTCGGTACGATCACCGTCATGAGTGGTCCTCCCGCCCCCATGCGCGGAGATGCGCCGACCAGTCGGCGTGCAGCGCCTTGAGCGGCTCGTCGCGACACAGGTCACTAAACGCCCCGAAGCCCAAGCTCCCGAGTTCGCGCGCCGCAACCATGACGTGGACGTGAGGGTCATGGCGAACGCCGGCGGCGAGCGGGTTGTGGGCCACAACCATCGCCGGCAAGCGCCGCCGCCGCACGAAGGCCGCGTATGCCCAACTTCGCGCCGCCTCAAGGCGATCGTGCATCGTCTTGAGGTCGGGCGTCCAGAGCGTCAGTGCCAGCGCGAGGTCACGCTGCTGCGGCAGCCGCGCAGACTCATAGGCCGCCCACAGAGCGCGTGGATCCGCAAAGTCGTCGCTCGTGCCAAACGGGATTACGACGTCGTAACTGCGCTGGATCTGCCAGTTCGCCGCCGCCGGGTCGATGACGCCGAGCTTGGCCGCGGCATATTGGACGGTGCTGTTACGGCGACCGCAGTATTCGCTCCGCAACACAGCATATTCGTAGTCGGCGATCTTGCCCGACCCGTTCCTGAAGACCTGCGAGGCTTGCTTACCTTGCTTCTTCGCCATCACGCGACCTCCTCGGTCATCAGACCGGCGTCGGCGCGCGCCGCGGCCCACGCTGCGGTGCCGGCCGCGAAGGCCGCCTGGAGGTCGGCCGCCTCGCTGTACCAGCCAACGCAGTAGGTGCTGCAGGTCGTGCACACGGCCACGCCGCCACCATCAGCGCCGAGAAAGCCGATCCCGCCCTCCTCGGAGACCGTCAGTCGAGCGTCGGGCACCTCGGCGGCGAAATCGGATCGGCGCCAAATCAGGTGGGCGCGTGGCGTACAGTCGCCGCCCGACGGGTAGATCACGGCAAGCATCGCCGGGCAGGCTTGGCGGCGGAGCCAGCCGCGAGCAGCCTGGAGGAGCCGACCGGATGGAGCTGACGGTGCAGCCACGATGCCAAAGTGGCTGCGACCGACGGGGCCGAGCGCGAGGCACGCGAAGCTGCCGTGGCTCTCAGCACGCGGCCGGCCGTAGCCGAGGCGCTCGAGCAGGCATGCGACGATGGAGGGGTAGGACGCCGCGACTGCGCGCGGCGACATTGATGATGACATGATGTTCGGGTCCGATGCTGACGGGGCGATCGCCGCCCCGGCGGGCCGAAGGGTTTTTCTTCCAAACCTTCTGACCACTGCCCCGCACCGGCGGGTGGGCTGTGCTCGGCCGGCACCAGCCGGCCCTCAACCCCTAGGCCCATCGCCCCGCGCGACGCTTCCGCGCGCGCTTCCCTCCCCCGCGCCAAACCACAAGACAAGCACTACGAGCAGCGGCGGCAGCGGGGCGCTCGAGGGCCATGAAAATGCCGCCCGCAGGCGGCTGAGACTCCTTTCGGACGATACATAGCGCTACCGACAGTGACGGCTGACCGCGCGGGACCGCCCGGACGCATCGTTCCGGGCGGTCTGCAGCAGCAACCCGTCTAGTCGCGATCGCCGCGTGCCAGGAGGAGCTCTGCGGCGTGCGCTGCACGCTGCAGGTACGAGGGGAGGCTCTTGATCGCCTTGAGCGCCGAGCGGCCGTCGAGGTGCTCGAACTTGCTCGCCGCCAGCGCGGCCGCGATGCGCAGGGAGTCGCGCTCGTCCTCGCAGGCCTCGCCCGCGAGCATCCGCCGTGCGACCTCGGCGACACGCATCGTGTCGGAACACCCGAGCTTCAGGTCGTTGTCGACCGTCAGCACCACGTCGATGGCGCCCTCCTCGGCCGTGCGGGCCTCGACCGAGACGACCGCGGAGCGCCAATCCACCGGCAGCGACGGGTCCTCGGCAGTGACGACTAGATTGAGCCCCGGCCGAAACGGCGCGACGGCGATGGCGGCGACGAGCGCGGCGATGTCGGCAGAGATGGAAGTGCTGTTGTTGATCATGGTTCGGTCCTTCGTCGGCAATGGGCGGCGACGACGCCGTCAAGGCGGACGATCGGCCCTACGGAGGGCACGACTGCGATGACCGACGCCAATGGGGGGGACGTCACCGGTTGTCCAACGAGCGCGGAAAGAATTGTGCGTCTGCGTGGCCTCGTGGATCACGCCGGTGTCTCGGGGCCGGTAAATGTGATGCAACGGGGTTGCGTAACATTTACGTTATTGCGCCGAACACCGCTTGCGACTGACCGACCGCGCCTGTCACAGGGGGGCGACCGCGCCGGTACCGCCGTGTCCTCAATCGTGTCTCACCCCCTCATCTCGGCGGTGCCGATCTGCTGCCTCCGCCAATGCATGCGTGCGCGCCAGCGGCATCCGTGTCTCAGTGGGGCTCTAAGCGGCCCTGACCGCCGTGCAGGACTTTAGCGATATTGCGCCCAAGGGCTTGCCTCCGGGCACCAAGCACGCCTGTCTCGGGGGCATAAGCGCCTAAGCACGTCAGGTCAGTCGCCTATGTCTCAGGCGGGTCGCGCACGCGTACGTACGTGCGATCCCCCTGAGACACATGCCTGCATGAACAGTGCTGTCACCGACCTGCGCATGGCAGCAGAGTCTCAGGGGGGGTCGCTGGGCGCGAGAATTGGGCTCCCCACTTTTGCGTTATTGCGCCTGAAGCCGCCCAGCGCTTAACGGCGGCCGGCCGTCTCGGGGGGGTATGCGCCACCGCAGCGCGACTGCCCCCCGAGATCGTGCCAGGGGTCGCGATCTGCTGGCGGCACGGGTCTGCAGATTTTCTTGGACAGATCCAGGCCTCCCCCCGATTACCATCGGAGTGTCGCGATGATGCCGGCGCTCAGAAACGCGGAGCGACCGATGACCAAGCGAGCCACCCTCCCCCTCGACCTGCCGCGCCAGCGCCGCGCGACGAGGCCCAACGACCTGAGCCAGCACTCCATCGGCGAGGCAAACGAGCGGACGGATAACGCTGCAGATTGCGACGGCGTACGGCTCTCAGCGGACACCGCGACCAGCCTTCCGGCGCCGTTCGAGGTCCAGGCTACCAGCGAGGACGCCGGTGAAGCCATGGATGCCGCCCCGGTGGAGACTCAGGCGCTGACCGCGGGCGAGATCCTGTTGCTCGACCCCGCGAACTGCGTGGTCAGCAAGGCCAATGCCCGCGACGTCACGACGCTTACCTTCCTGAGCTGCGAACCCCTCATCAATGCGATCATCACCGCAAGGGGTGTTATCGAGCCGATCGTCGTACGGCTCACGAGGGATGGTCGTTACGAGGTCCTCTGCGGCGCCAGGCGGTACTGGTCAGTGTGCTGGCTGCGCGCCAACGGCTACCCCGACATGATGCTGCCCGCGATCGTGCGCGATGCACACGACGAGGAGGCGTTCAGGATCGCCGAGGTCGACCACCACGGCCGCCACGACCTCTCCGCCATCGAGCGCGGCCAGTCCTACGCCCGTGCCCTGCGGCGCTTCTATGGCAACGAGCAGTCGCGGCTCGCGGAGGCGCTTCGCATCCGCAAAGCAACAGTGTCCGTTCTTGTCGGATTGGCTGGCTGGTCCGCCGACGTGGTCGCGGCCTACGCGTCGCCGCATGACATTCTTGAAGCCGACGCTGCTAGGGTGAGTCCGCTCCTTGGTCGCCCCGGCAGAAGCGAGCTCGTCATCGCCGAAGCAAGAAAGCTCAAGGCCGAACAGGCGACTAAGCGCGAAGCCGGCGACCCGCCGATCGACCGGGCCGCGGTCACCGCCCGGCTGCTGGGCGCGGGCCGGTCCGACAAAGGACCACTGGCGGTGGCAGACGCCGACGGCGAAATCATCGCCCTCATGCGCAGCCGTGCGGGTGAGGACGGCTTCGCGGTTGTTGTCCGAGCCGTCGAACGACGCGATCCGCTGGTCCTCGGACGGGCGCTGCACTTGCTGGTGGCTCAACATGCCGCCGGCCGACGCGGCACCGTCCAGCTCAGCATCGAGTCCGCCTCGAGCAACCTCGCTTCATCTCCAGATCGACGTGATGATTGGAACTACTCGGCCTGAGAAAACGAAGTTTTTGGAACTTGCCCGGCGCAAGTTCACGCCGCGCCGAAGTCGACTCGAGGCATGTACTCCCTGTCGGGGCGCGTCGAACCCCATCGCGGCAAAGAATGCTGGCGCCACAATTCCCCCTGCCCCTGCGGCCGGCGGCGCTCGGTGACGTCAATCCGAGAACGCAATCGCTACAGATCGAGAATAGCTTGCCGTAGCGGGATCTGACGGAGGCGGCTAACCTTCACGCGCGAAAGGGACGCGCGGTTGATTGAGTGGATAATCACAGGCCTGGCGCTTTTGGCCTTCGGAAGCAAAGACCGCTCCGGCAGCGGCCTCAAGCCCGCGGGGCTGACATCCGGCAACCGCACGAGCGGTGACGATCAACAAAGCAAGACCGCCGAGTGGCGCGCGCAGTGGGACGCAACGGTCGATCGTACGCGCTGGATCCCTCTGAGCACCGCATCCTGGATCGTCGCAAAGTTCCCGCCGCCGAACCGTCCTCACTGGTACCATTTATTGCGCGGCAAGCCCCCGGACGAAGAGAAGCTCCTCGCCGAGTTCGCCGCCCACAACGCCGACTACCTTGCCAAGCAGAAGGAGCGGCTCAAGCCGTTCTTCGGTAGGGTCGAGAAGAACCCGCTGACCGAGGAGCAGGTCGAGGCTTGCATCTGCATGGATGACGCCGTGCAGATTGTTGCCGCAGCCGGTTCGGGCAAGACGTCGACGATGGTCGCCAAAGCTGGCTACGCACTGCACGAGGGGTTCGCCAAGCCCGAGCAGATCCTTCTGCTGGCGTTCAACGATGATGCGGCCAAGGAACTACGGCAGAGGATCGACGATCGTCTCGCTGGCTTCGAAGGCATTGAGCGAATAACGGCCAAGACGTTTCATGCCTTTGGCCTCCAGGTAATTGGCAAAGCCACCGGCAAGAAGCCGTCGCTTGCCCCGTGGATGGAGGAACCCGGCCAGGACGTACGCCAGATCGTCACGATCATCGAAGACCTTCGTCAGCGCGATTCTGACTTCCGCAGAGACTGGGACCTGTTCCGAACCGTCTACGGACGCGACATCGGTCCGTGGTCAACTCGAGAGCCACCCAATACTTTCCGCAATGGGCGCTATGGCATCGAAACCGTCAACGGCGAGGTCGTGAAGAGCCAGGAGGAGGCCCATATCGCGGATTGGTTATTCTATCACGGGGTAAGCTACGAGTACGAGCGGCGCTATGAGCATGATACGGCCACCGAACGTTACCGTCAGTACAAGCCAGACTTCTTCTATCCGGATATCAATCTCTACCATGAGCACTTCGCCCTGAACCGCGAGGGCAAGCCTCCCAAGCACTTCGACGGCGACTATCTGGCAGGGGTGCACTGGAAGCGGCAGTTACATGCCGATATGGGCACCGAGCTCTTCGAAACCACTTCGCACGAAATACGAAGCGACGCCGGGTTCACCCGCCTCGCCGAAGAACTGACCCGCCGCGGCATCAAGCTTCATCTTGACCCTGATCGGGAGCCGAAAGGCCAACGACCGGTCAGCAACGAGGAGCTGGCGTCCACCATCCGGACGTTTCAGCAGCACGTCAAAGGCAATGGACTGTCGTATGAACAGCTACGCTCTGCCGTCTCGACATCGTCGACAGACGGGCACGCGGCACGCCTGACCAGATTTCTGGACCTCTTCGCGCGGATTTCGGACGAGTGGGAACGCCGGCTGCGTGAGGTCGACTGTATAGACTTCGACGACATGCTGCTTGCCGCTGCCGAGCACATCGAGAGCAGCCGCTTCGAAAGCCCCTACACGATGATCCTGGCGGACGAGTTCCAGGATAGCTCGAGGACCCGCGTGCGGCTGTTGAAGGCGCTGCTGAAGAACGCTGGCGAACACGCACACCTCTGCGTCGTCGGTGACGACTGGCAGGGCATCAACCGGTTTGCTGGTGCCGACATCTCGGTGATGACGGAGTTCGACAAGACATTCGAGCACTCGACGCGGTTGATGCTGAACACGACGTTCCGTTGCCCGCAGGCGCTGTGCGACGCATCAAGCGCCTTCATTCAGGCCAACCCGCAGCAAATTCGCAAAACTGTTCAAACCACGAATAGCTACGAGAACCCATCGCTCGTCGCCTACGCCTTCGAGCACCAAGGCGATGCCATGGCTCACCTGGAGAAGCAGCTTGCGCGGATGCATCATCTCATAAGGTCGGGAAAGCTCGCGCCGGATGGGGGCCAGATCAAGGTTCTGCTGCTAGGCCGCTACCGTGATGACCGGCCAGCCGACCTGAGGCGCTGGCAGAAAAAGTTTGGCGGCCACCTCAACCTCGAATTTCGGACCGTGCATTCGTCCAAGGGACTGGAGGCCGAGTACGTTTTCCTCCTGAACATGGTTGAGGGGATCAGGGGCTTCCCGAGCCAGATCATGGACGATCCCGTGCTCCAACTCGCGATGCCGGCGCCCGACCCGTTTCCGACGGCCGAGGAGCGGCGCCTCTTCTATGTCGCCCTGACGCGCGCGAAGCGCCAGGTTCGCATCTATACGAGCACGACGAAGCCTTCCCGCTTCCTGACTGAGCTCGTGGAAAACGGGACACTCGCGATCAAGACAGTCGATGGTCAAACACTGACGCCGTGCCCGAAGTGCGGGGTGGGCATGCTGAAGCGGCAGACCAGTAAGTACGGCCCCTTCGAGACCTGCAGCACTTGGCCCGGCTGCGACTTTAAGCGGAACATTAAAGTCGATAGCGTTATCGAGTGTTCGCCCCGACCTCAGAACGAGGCACCGGTCCCGGAAAGTAGTTGAAGCGGCACCGATCTCCGACCGACGGCGGATAGCTAAGTCGAGCGCGTGAATCGCGGCGGTTCACCCCGCGAAACGAGGGCGGGCGCCGAAATAGTCAAAGATACCGGCACGGATCACCCACAAGCCGAGGCGGCAGCACGGCAGTCATAAGCGGCTGGAGTCATGAACTCAGCCTGCTCTCTGAACGGGTACCTGATCTAGCCAGCCGCGGACAATGTTTGGCGTCGCTAGTTCGCCGTAGATCCTGACTGATGGCCCAAAGCTACCCGGTCCACCTTCATAGGTGATGCCCAGCAGCCCAAACTCGTCCGCCGTGCTCCAAAAAATGGGGCCGCCGCTCATGCCACTGAAATTAAGATGGGGCAGATCCTCTTCTAGCTGGCTCGCCATGACGAACCGGCGGTCAGGACATCCAGACAGCTCCGCGACTATTTCCATCTGAGGCATCGAGACTTTGTACTGGTGCCCTTCGTGGATTTCGTACTTGAGCGTTTCGGGAAAGCCTACGGCAAACGCATAGGCAAGATCGACGGGCGGCTCGGACATTGCATCGATTTCCAGACACTGTTTGCCAAGTGCAGCTGGAAACGCAGGATCGACCTCGCGGATCGCGATATCCAACTCCGGATCTCCCAGTTGGGGCGTGGGGCGCACGAAACGATCTATGACGACGTAGAACCCATTGAGCATGGTCCGCATCGAATGGGTGAATTGACCGTCATTCTCGGCGATTATACGCCGGTAGGCATCGATTACATGCTGGCAGGTGATGCCGAACGTCCGGCCGCCCGAGCGAACGAAGGTGAGCGTACCGTTGCGGAGAGAAGCTTTTGGCCGAGCGATCGCCGGCATACGGTCGTCGGACAGGGTAACATTCTCGGTGATCGCCACTGCTGCGCAGAAAGCACTGGCATTCGTCTTCAACGCATCAGCCATCTCGAACTCTGGCGGCATTGTCGGTGACTCCTGCACGAACCCGGGATTGGGGCGGGCGCAGCTACGCCAATGGGCGGATCAAAGCAACAACTGCCCCCGCCGCGGGGCGGCCACGGCGTCGTCGGCCGTCCGTCAAGGTCTGCTTGCGAGGATACCGCCGGATGCTGCGGATGTCCGGTGAGGGCGCTTATCGGAACGTCACCTTTTGGCTGTTAAGCGGCTGGCGGCTTTCGGATGAGTAAACAACTGAAGCGGATATCAATGCTTCGACCGGCGAGATGACATAGTTCCCCTGGGTAGATACTCTCCTGTGACAGCCGCCTGCTCCCCACGAGCGAAGGCACGACGGGGGACAGGATGTTCGACGGATTTGATGACTTCGTACCGCTTGACCGCACCTTTCATCGGCTCGCGCTGAGCGAGGAACAGGGCAAGGAAGCCGAGCTGACGCGGCTCTTCCGCCGAGATGCACCGCTGAGATGGCCGGAGCTGCTGAAGTGTGCGCGGGTCATCCTGCTTTCCGAAGCCGGATCGGGTAAGACCGCGGAAATCCGCCACGTCTGCCAGGATCTCCGCAGTAAGAAGAAGCCGGCCTTCTTCCTGCGCATCGAGCATCTGGCACAGGACTTCGAAGCCTGCTTCGAGGAAGGGACGCTCGAGGAATTCGAGGAGTGGGTGGCTTCGGGCGACGACGGATGGCTGCTTCTCGACTCCATCGACGAGGCCAAGCTGAAGGACCCCAAGGACTTCGAGCGCGCGATCCGGAAGCTTGGCGTAAAGCTGCGCGGCGTGCTGCAGCGCGTCCACATCGTGATCACCGGCAGGACCGACGCTTGGCGTCCCAGAACCGATCTGCTGGTCTGCGAGGGCGCACTACCGTGGAAACAGCCCGAAAGCGAACCTGATGAAGACCAGGACACCGACAATGCGGTCATGGTCACGGACGCCGATGGAAAGAAGGATCGCCGCAGTCCATTCCACATCGTTGCGCTCGACGATCTTCAGGGCGACCAGATCGACCGCTTCGCAGCTGCCAAGGGGGTCACGGACCTCAAGGCCTTCAGGACAGCCGTCGACCGGGCCGAGGCGTGGTCGTTCACAGCGCGCCCGCTCGATCTCGCGGAGACGGTCGAGTTCTGGAATCAGCACAAACGGATCGGCTCGCGTCTGGATCTGATGCGCGCAAGTATCGACAAGCGGCTGGAGGAACGCGACCAAGATCGGGCCGAAGCCCGGCCGATGTCGAAGAAGCGCATCCGCGAAGGAGCCCGGCTGGTCGCTGCGGCCGCCACCTTAGCCAAAGAGTCGGCGATCCGTGTTCCCGATGGTCAGGAGAATGACCGCGGACTCGCGGTGAAGGAGGTCCTGACCGGCTGGGACGACGCCGAATGCCGGGCTCTCCTCACAAGGCCTATATTCGACGACGGCATTTACGGCACCGTCCGCTTCCATCATCGGTCCGTACGCGAGTTCCTCACGGCGGAATGGCTCAACGCCCTACTCGTCGATGAAGGCTCCCGCGCTAAGATCGAGAACTTATTCTTCCGGCGCCAGTACGGCATTGAAGTCGTCGTTCCAACGATGCGCCCCGTCCTGCCTTGGCTCGCGATTCTGGATCAGCGGATACTCCACCGCGTCACCCGCCTTGCGCCCGAGATCCTGTTCGAGGGCGGCGATCCGAGCCAGCTGCCGGTCGAGACCCGCGCGAATATACTACGCCAGTCGTGCGAACAGCTAGCTGAGCCGGCTCACGGCCGCAGTGTGACTGAATACTCGGCGGTCCAGCGCTTCACTAATCCGGATCTGGCCGACGTCATCCGCGAGCTGCTCGACAAGCACAAGGACGACGACGACATCGTCTGGTTCCTACTCCGCATGGTCTATCAGGGAGGGATCAACGCGCTCGCCGACAAGGCCAAGCACTTCGCTCTGATGTCCCGGGCGAAGTACACACGCATGGCGGCGATCCGCGCCGTGATCGAAGTTGGGTCCAGACAGGACGCGACCAACGTCCGACAGGCGATCCTGACAGAGGGTGATCCTTTCCGCCGCAGCTGGCTCGCCGAACTAATGAGGGAACTCGGGTCGCATCCTGACGACGTCGATTGGCTGCTGGCTGCACTTGAGCTCGCTCCGGCCAAAAAGAAGTATGAAACGGATCCCGTGTCGGAGGTTCTTGCCGACTACGTATCCAAACTGCCGGCGCCGATGCTCGCCAGACTGCTTCAAGGCCTCGGCAAGCTGCTCCGGCGCAAGCCAGTCGTCGAGCGGCATCACTGCGAAATCTCGAAGCGATATAGTTGGCTGGGACAGGCAGCCGGACTCGCCCTAGTTGGCCTGATCGAGAGGCGCGACGCGGCGGCGCTCACGAAGAACTCCCTATCGATTCTGCGGCAGCTGCCGCTCGCCGAGGACTATGGCCGTGAGCTGTTCGAGGAGGTCCGCAAGGAGCTTCCCGAGATGATCAAGGCGTGGCCGGAGCTCAACCGCGCGCTCTTCTGGCACTGCGTGGCGGACGAGCGTGCGCGACTCAAGCGGACCAATGGTGGCCGCCTAACCGACTACTGGCACGCGTCGATATTTGGCGCCTACTGGGGCTTCGACGCCTCCGGCTTCGATGCGATGTGCCAGGACATCGCCGACCAGCCGCTGAAGGACGACTCGCTGGTCGCACTGACCCTCGCGTTCGCTCTCTATCAGCAGAATGGAAAGCCGCGCGCGTGGCGCGAGCGGCTAAAGAAGAACGCCGCAACCGACGCCGAGCTCAAGGCCGAGCTCGAGAAGCTGCTCCACCCGCCGAAGGGCGCCTATGCTAAGTTCAAGCAGCAGCAGGCTGCCTGGAAGCGGCGCTCAGAGAGAGAGGAAGCCAGAGAGGCAGCAGCGCTCGAAGAGGCGAAGCGGCTATTGAAGGATCGCATCGATACGATCCGAAACCCCGGCAAGCTGGGAGTATTCACCCATGATCAGCAATACCTCCACGAGCAAATGCGCAGCGGCAATAGCCAGAACAACTGGTGGACCGATGGGAACTGGCGGACACTCGTGCCGACATTCGGCGAAGATGTGGCGCTCGCGTTCCGCGATGCCGCCGTCGCCTTCTGGCGAAACTATACGCCGCAGTTGCGCTCGGAAGGTGCGCCGGCCAACACCACGCCGTTCGCAACGATCTTCGGCCTGACCGGCTTGGCAATCGAGGCGCGTGAGACGACCGACTGGCCCTCTGCCCTCAGTTCTGCCGAGGCAGAGCTTGCGACCCGCTACGCCCTTCAGGAGCTCAATGGATTCCCTTCCTGGCTGCCGCAGCTGAACAAAGCCTTCCCCGAAGAGGTGGCGAAGGTCTTCTTGGTGGAGATCAGACATGAGCTCGCCACCGAGACGGCAAAGGGAGAGAGCCACTACGCGCTGTACGACGCCAGCTGGCACGGTGACTGGCTATGGGATCAGATCGCGCCGGCCCTCTTGCCGGAGCTGCGCGCGAAGAGAGTCAACACGCGAAACCTCGGCTATCTGCTTGCGATCATCAACAGATCGGCGATCCCCGATGCAGCGATCGCGGCTATTGTCTCCCAGAAGGCGAACGCCACACGCAATCTGACATACTCCCCGATTTGGTTCGCAGCCTGGGTTGGTGTCGACCCCGAAGCCGCCATCCCTGCCGTCGCGGCTCGCTTGGCAGGCATGAAGGACCCTCTACAGCAGACCCAGTTCGCCCTGAGGTTCATCGTCACGCTCGTCGGCGGCAGGTCGCAGGAAGGGCGCGCGCGCCAAGGCTACCGGACGGTGGAGCACATGAAGGCGCTCTATCTGCTGATGACGCGCTACATCCGCGAGAAGGAAGACATCCAGCGGGCCGGCACGGGTGTCTACTCCCCTGGTCTTCGCGATGACGCCCAGGACGCTCGCAATGCCCTGATAGCCTTTATCCGGGAGACGCCGGGGAAAGAGGCGTTTCTCGCGCTTCTTGAAATGGCTCGTGCACACCCGGACACCGAAACTAGGCCGTGGATGGGTTTCCACGCGAAGAACAAGGCTGCGATCGACGCGGACGTGGACGCCTGGACGCCGTTCCAAGTCCATGAGTTCAGCAAATCCTTGGTCAGCACTCCCGCGAATCATCGCGAGCTCTGGTACCATGCCGTCGACAAGCTCGATGCGCTGAAGCACGATCTCGAGAACGGTGACTCCAGCATCACATCGATCCTGCAGGCCGTTGTTCAGGAGACCGAGTTTAGGAAGTTCATCGGCGGATGGTGCCGCGACCGCGCCGCCGGCCGCTACGTCATTCCGCAGGAGGAGGAGCTCGCCGACGCGAAACGCCCCGACCTGCGCTTCTTCGGCGTCGGCTTCGACGCCCCGGTGCCGGCCGAACTTAAGCTCGCCGATAAATGGACTGGGCCCCACCTCTTCGAGCGCCTCGAAATCCAGCTCTGCGGGGACTATCTGCGCGACGTCCGCTCCAGCCGCGGCATCTTCGTTCTCGTCTACCTGGGCACCAAGTTGTACTGGGAGCTGCCCAACGGCAGGCGCGCCGAGACTTTCGAGACTTTGGTCGACGAGCTTCAACGCCACTGGACCCTAATCTCGAATGACTACCCGGGCGTCGAGGACATCCGTGTCATCGGCATCGACCTCACGAGACGAGGCGTGGACACAAAAGCGGCAAAGAAAGCCACCGAATCGGCGACCAGACCGGCCAAAGACCGGTCTTCGGAAATCGGCGGTCTGGAGGCAGCCTCACCCTTGGGATTGTCAGCGGATCGTGCAACGCCTGATGAGGCTCAAGAGCCGGTGAGCAAGAAGGCCACGAACGAAAGAAAACTAAGAAGCGCAGCTGAGGCGCGCTAGATGCCGAGGGTCGTGAAGAAAATCTTATTGCGCATGGTCGCATCCTTCAGGATCTTATCCCAGCTCAGCACCTCGATGTGGAGGTTGATGTTAGACCGCGTCTCGAACCAGCCGAGCCCATCAGGCATCTCGGTGAAGTTCTTGTCCTGGAATAGCCAGTCTTTCACCTTCGCGGTCAGCTCGCAGACGACATAGCCGTAGAATGGCGTCGACTCGCTCACGCGGATTTCGCGCCCTTTCGGCGTCAGACACTTGCCCCGCCGAATGTCGTTCACATAGCGCACGATCTGCTCGACCGGGTCTTCTTTCGAGGATGGATTGGCAAAGTCGTCACGCCCCGGCTTCTTGAACTCGAAGATCGTGATCGCATTGCTCGGCTCGTTGTCACCGCGAAAGGCAACCTTCCGATTATAGCCGGCGAGATCGACACGCGCGCTTGTGCCGCCGGCAAGCGGCTTGTCCGAGGTCAGGTAGCTCGTGAAGTTGAGCCGCTCGTCGAGGAGCCAGAGATTGTGGTCCTCGTAGTTCAGATCCTCGCTGTCGCGCCGCCGCGGCACGATGATGTCATGGACGCTTCCCTCGGATCGATATTTGCCGCGCTCGTCCTTCTCGAGGGTGCGCTCGAGCAAGGCGAGCACGCATCGGCGCAACGACACATAATGAGCAAGGTCGTTCTTACCGGTCTGCGATATCGTCTCGGCAAGCTCGGCAACCTTTTCGCGCAGCTCGTCGGGGCTGGCATCCTCAAGAAGATGTCGAACCGCTGCGCGCGTACGCCCCTCTACCTCGAACTTGGTGCGCTGCAGGTGGATCTCGATCTCCTCGGGTGAGGGGCGCATCGGCAGCGCTGAGAAATCGGTCTCCTTGCTGAGGAGGCGGTGCCAGGGAGCGTCGGTTTCCACATAATCCCGGATGCGGTCCTGCTTGCGCTGGCGACGCACGGCGATCTCGGTGCCGATCGCACCTTCGGCGACATCAGCTGCCGCCTTCTCAATTTGACGTTGGGCGATGCTGTAGACGAGGTCCGGCTCGCGGCCGAAGCCGAACTCGCCACGCTCAAGCGAAACGTTTCGATCAAGATAGTCACCGAACACATAGGCCTTGATCGTGAAGTTGCGGTCGCGCGCACCGTTCTCGCTGGCCGGCTCGTAGAACTCCTCGGCAAACTCGGGGATGTAGGCTTGGATCGGCGTTTCGGTCACCTCGCGGCGGTGGGCGACGAGGCTGATCTTGCTCTTGGCGTTGCGGGGCGCATAGAACTTGAAAACCCGGACGTGGAAGGCCTCGGGCTCGGGGCCGACGATAACTTCGGGCGAGGCCACCTCGAGCTCGACGATCTGCCGGCGCTCGGCGATCAGATAGTCGTTAAGAATGATCGGCACGCCGCCGTTGTCATCTCGAATAACCACCCTGGGGCACTCGAACGAACGGTCGATGAAATAGGGAAGTAGCTTTTCAACGAGCACGCGGGCGATTGCATCGAGCCCCTTGTCGGGAAATTTGACCGACTTAATGCCGGTGATCGTAACTTTTGAGCCGGTGGTGTCGCCCTCAGCTGGCTCGACGACCTCATCGACGATGATGTCGCTTTGCATGCCCATGCGGAAAGTGCGGCGCGCCAGCGTATCGCCCGCGCGGAACCGGCTGTCGACCGAGAGGTCGCGGAAATATTTGAGGCAGGTGAAGCGCCCGAAGCCCTTGCCGCCGTCCGCTGCCTTCAGTTCGGTATAGAGTTCATCGAACGAGTCGCGGTTGCTCTGGTCAAAGCCAATGCCATCATCCTCGACGCAAAAGCCGTCGACCGGCGGAATGCGGTCCTCCTCGAGAAGGACCGGCTGCGAGCTGCGAAGAACGGTCACGGTGACGAGGCCGCCGTCGGGACGTGCCGCGCGCACGGCCTGAATTGCGTTAACGATGAGTTCGACCGGTGGCGTATATACGGTCGTGCCCGAGCGGATGTTTTCGACAGCGCGCTTAATGTTGATGCTGCTCACGCTCCCCCCACGGCCAATTCCCCCGCTTGTGTGGTTAGGCTTATGCGGGATATGAAACCTGGACAAGTTGCGAGCCATCCTCACCAGGTGCGGCAAGAATTGGCTGATCCAGCGCTGCCCTACTCTCAATGCCATCTATCAAGCTGAAAGCGGGCACCGCGCTTGTCTTGTCCCAGCACGCCGTGAGCGTCTACTTTTCGCCTCAGCAGGGGGCAGCCGAATGGCGGCAAACGGCGCAAGGCGGTCGCGTCAGGCGCTGATGGCCTCTGGGTGCCACCTCGAAGACACGCTCCACACCTCGCAAACGACGGGTCGCCGGTGTGAAGGCCTACGGCGATCACCTGATCCGCGCCGGCGAAGCACGCGTCTCCGCGGCCAAGCCTCACGCTATCGAGGCTGAGCCCGCCTTCGAAAGCGAACCGAACCTTTCCACAAAAGCAGGTCGCCCGCTCACCAGCCGGTGGACGGGCGACCCAGAGGACGCGACGGCTACGCTTACGTCAGCTTGTTGACCGACGCCTTGACGTGCTCGTCATGGACATCGGCATAGCGCTGGAGCATCCGGAAGTCCTTCCAGCCGCCCAGCCGTTGGACCGTCTTGATGTCGATCCCGTCCATGAGGCACTGGCTCGCCCACACATGCCGCCAGTCGTGGACCGTGAAGTTCTTCACGCGGGCGCGCTCGCACGCGCCGCGGTGCGAGTTCTTGAGCGGGTTGCCGCCCGGGAACTTGTAGTCGCGCGTGTCGGCATAGGGCTTGCCGACCCGGTTGAGGAACACATGTCCCTCCTCCGGCTTGCCGCGCTTCTCCCAGAGCTCCTTGAGCACCTTCTCGACACGCTCGTGCATCCAGACGGTTCGGGACTCGCCGTTCTTCGTTCGGTTAAAGCAGATCGACTTCTGATCGAAGTCGATGTCCGACCACTGCAGCTGGAGCGCTTCCTGCGTGCGGGCGCCCTGAAACGCCAGCACCAGAACGATCGGCTGGACATGCTTGGGGTACTCGGCGATCAGACGTTCGCGAACCGCCTTCTTGAGCGTGCGTACGCGCTTGTTCTTGAACTTGATCGTCTCGAGCTTGATGATCGGCACCTTCTTCTTCTTGCAGTGGTGGCTGATCACGGCTTGGGCCATGGCGCGGAACCGCTCCAAGGTCGCCAAGGCCAGGTCCTTGCAGCGATCGCTGCCGAGGAACATGGCCTCCCATGCCGCCTCAATGTCCCGGATCGCGACATCGCCGATGACCTCGCTGATCTCGGCGATGCGCCACGCGTCGAGCCGATTGATCTTCTTCTTCGGCTGCTGGAGGTACGCGAGCGCCGCCTCCGCGAAGGTCACCGAGAGCGCCGTGGGGCTCACTCCATAGATCAGCTCGTTCTGGAGTTCGACCTCGAGCCGCGCCTTGAATGCGTTTGCAGCATCGAGGTCACGGCATCCCGTAGTGTGTTCTTTGACGTCGATGCATCGGTCGCCGACCGTGACCGTGCCGCGGAGGTAGTAGACTTTCTTCGAGCCGCGCTGGCGGAGTGAGAGCATGTGTAGGCCTCTATGAGCTGGTTGAGCTGGGATTCGGCCAGGCGCACCTGACCGCGGATGTTGACGTGGGGAACTCGGTGTCGTGCGAGCGCACGCTTCACCCACCGCTTCGGATCGCGCGTGTCGATCCGCAGCAGCCTGACGACGTCAGCCTCGGTGAAGAATGTCGGTTCGGCGGCAGCCCCACGGCCCGCCGGGCGGTCCGGCGGCAGCACGGACGAGCCCGTGCAAGCCGATGCTGCACCGGTCACGGCCAGAAGGCCGTTGACGGTCGGGATAGGTTGCGTCGCCTGTTGGATGGTGATCCCACCGCCGGCGACCTCGGACGGCGTCGTGACGCCTGCCGTGCTCCAAGAGAGCACGGTCCGAGAGGATCCGCCGCTCACCCCGCCGAGCCGCAGATCCGAAAGCTTTACCGATTGCACGAGACGAGCCCGCCACGTTCGGTCCCCGACAGACTCCGAGCCTAGCAGCCGACGCGTAGCCCGGAGCCTGTCGAGGACAGTTTCTCGTGAACGTCGGTCCGGCCACGGCCCTGATAAGTGAGTCGGGAATGCCCCCCGCACACTCAGGCCGCGCCGTCGGCGAGCATAGACCAGCAATGGTTAAAGGCTTCTTAAATCCCCGAAAAAAAGTCGCGGTCCCCGGCCCACCCGCACCGGACGTGCCCAGCCGGTGCCCAACGGAAGTGGTTTTCCGGTGCATTTTCGGGCGATTTTTGGCGCAAACCAGCCGCGGCGCGAGGCTGATGCCTTCGCCTAAGTTGCTGACTCTGCTGGGGAAGATGGTGGGCGCGGCAAGGATTGAACTTGCGACCCCTGCGATGTCAACACAGTGCTCTACCACTGAGCTACGCGCCCACGCGGGAGGCTAGATAGTCGGGGTGATGCCCCTACGCAAGCGATTTAGGAGGCACTGACGCGCGGCTCGGAAAATAGTCGGTCGATCTCGGCCACGAGGTCGCGAAGATGGAACGGTTTGGACAGAACTTTCGCGCCGGCCGGTGCGCCCGACCCACGGTTCAGCGCTACGGCGGCGAAACCCGTGATGAACATCACCCGCATACGCGGCGCGAGGGCCGCGGCGCGCTGCGCCAGCTCAATGCCGTCCATCTCGGGCATGACGATGTCGGTCAGCAGCAGATCGAACTCGCCGCCGGCCAGATGCGGCAACGCCGCCGTGCCGCGGTCGACCGCCACCACCTCATAGCCGGCACGCTCGATCGCCCGCACGAGGAAGGTGCGCATCGAGTCGTCGTCTTCGGCGAGGAGGATCTTGGCCATCGTGATACTGCTTGATTGAGCCGGCCTTATATAATGCGTCGCGGCGCGCCGACCTGCCAGCCCCAAATTCGGCGAATTCTCAGCCAGCTCGACAAAATGCCGAAACCTTGCCCTGCTCTGGCCGTTCGGCATCCCACGCGCTAGCTTTACAGCCGTATCCGGAATCATGACGACGCCAATCACGCCCGATCAGCCTTTCCGCCTTGTCGGCAGCCCTGAGGGATCGGCAGTGATCCTGTCGAGCCCGCACAGCGGCCGCGAATATCCGGCCGCCTTCCTCGCCCAGACGCGTCTGACCCTGGGGCAGCTGCGGCGCGCCGAGGACGCCTACGTCGACGAGCTTCTGCAGGAAAGCGTCGCGCTCGGCGCCCCTCTCGTCGCCGCCCGCTACGGGCGGGCGTATCTCGACCTCAACCGCGATTCGGACGAGCTGGACCCGGCGATGATCGCCGATCCGCTGCCCCCTTCGGCGGGCCAAGCGAGCGACCGCGTGGCCGCCGGCCTCGGCGTGCTGCCGCGCATCGCCGCGCATGGCCTCGACATCTACGCAAGCCGGCTGCGCCTGGCAGAAGTTGAACGACGTGTCGCCGCGCTGCATACGCCCTATCATGCGGCGGTCGCGAATCTGCTCCGACAGGCGCGGGACCGTCATGGGTACGCCGTCCTGCTCGATTGCCATTCGATGCCGACGCCGCATGGCGGCAACGCGGCGCCTCCGCATTTCGTGATCGGCGATCTCTATGGACGTACTGCTGCGCCACAGCTCGTCGACAGCATCGAAGCCGCGATAAAAGCCGACGGCTTCCGCACCGCCCGCAACACGCCCTACGCCGGCGGCTACACCACGCTGCGCCATGCCGACCCTGCCGCCGGCATCCACGTCGTGCAGATCGAGGTCGATCGCGCCCTCTACATGGACCCCGCCCGTCTCACGCGCCACGCGGGCTTCGCCGCAATCAGCACCACATTGCGCCGTCTGGTCAGCTCGCTGCTGGCGCTTGCGCCGGGTCTCGGCCTCGAAGGCTGCCACCGCCTCGCCGCCGAATAAAAAAGGACCGCCCCAGAAAGGGGCGGTCGAGGGTTCAGGGAGGAAAACGCGCCGACCTGGCGCGATGCGCCACCGCGAAGGGGTACCGCGATTACGCATCACGGAGATAAGTACGCCCCCCAGACGTCTCAAGCTCGTCACGTCGTTCATTACGGCTCGGCTCGTCGCAGCGCTTTCGGAACGATGCCCCGAGGCCATTGAATCACGTCTCCGCTATGGACGTTTCGGCCGAACCAGCGGCAGCATGCGCGCCAGCACGTCGTCGCGGTCGAGGAAGTGATGCTTGAGCGCACCGGCGACGTGCAGCACGAGCAGGCCGACCGTCGTGAA
>JAEZQR010000052.1 GCA_023413015.1 Pseudomonadota bacterium | reverse complement strand
GGCGTCGGTCCCGGCAGGCCAGCGGCACCCGGCAGCAGCTTCAGCCGCTTCGAAACGTCGATCCCCGACTCGCGCGCGATGCGTTCGACGAAGCCGCGCAGCTCGGGGGCCCAGGCGGCGTCGGCCGGCGCTTCGTTCAGCAGCGTGATCCAGTCGTCGAGCGCGCCCTGGCGGTCGCCGCGCTGGTCCTTGAGCACGCCCATGAAGTAGCGGGCGCGGGCGTCCTTCGGATCGACCCGCAGCGCCGCCTCGAACGCGGTGACCGCCTCGGGCGTCAGCGTGCCGCCGCCCGCCTGCACCAGCGCCTCGCCATAGGCCGACTGCGCGCCCGGCACGCCCGGCGCCAGCTCGATCGCGCGTCGGTAGGCGTTCACCGCCTCGGTGAAGCGGCCGGTCTGGGACAGCGCGAGGCCGAGCATCGCGTAGATCCCGGTGGCGGCGAGCGCGATCACCGCCGCCATGCCGAAGGCGAAGCGGGTCCGGCCCTTCAGCCCGAACGGATGCGCGGACGCTTCGTCTGCCCGCGCCTCGGCGAGCAGGCGACGGCGCACCTCGGTGCGCAGCCCCTCGGCTTCCGCCGCCGTGATCGCGCCGCTTCCGGCCTGCGCGTCGATATCGGCGAGCTGCTCCTTGAGCGCTGCGAGCGCGGCATCCCGCTCCGACGTCCGCGCCTCGTAGCGCCGCACCAGCGGCACGGCCGTACCGACCGCGGCAAGCGCGACCATCAGCGTCAGGATGATCCACAGCGTCATTTGAATGTCCTCAGAACGTCCGGCGTTGTCCGCTACTGTCCGGACCGGCGAGCAGTTTTTCGACCCGCTCCAGCTCCTCGGACGTCAGTTCCGGTGGGGCCGCCCGGCGTCCGCGCAGATAAACGGCGACGCCCGCGCCGCCGATCAGGACGACGAGCAGCGGGCCGAGCCACAGCAGCCAGGTCTCGGGTCGGAACGGCGGCTTCAGCAGCACGAAGTCGCCGTAGCGCTCGACCAGGAAGGCCTTCACCTCGCCGTCGCTCTTCCCCGCCTTCACCTGCTCGCGCACGATGAGCCGCAGGTCGCGTGCCAGCGTCGCGTCCGAATCCTCGATCGACTGGTTCTGGCAGACGACGCAGCGCAGTTCCCGGCCGATTTCCTCGGCCCGCGCCTCCAGCGCTGGGTCGGCGAGCTGCTCGTCCGGCAGCGACGCGCCCGCTGCGCTCGCGACGAGGAGGAGAGCCGGCACCGCGAGCCGGCGCAGGCGCGTCATGCCTCGTTCCTCAGCTTGGCCAGCAACGGCTTCAGCGTCTGCTCCCAGTCCTCGCGCTCGATCGGGCCCGTATGCTTGTAGCGGACGCGGCCGTTGCGATCGATGACGAAGGTTTCGGGGACTCCGGTCACGCCCAGGTCGATGCCGGCGCGCCCGGACTCGTCGTTGCCGATGCGCTGGTAGGGATTGCCGAAGTCGGCGATCCACTTGGCGCCGTCGGCTGCCGGCTCCTTCCAGTTCAACCCGTAGATCGGCACGCCCTGCTTCGCCATGCCCATCAGCACCGGATGCTCGGCCTGGCACGGCAGGCACCAGGAGGCGAAGACATTGAGGAGGACCGGCTGCCCTTTGATTTCCGCCGCTACCAGGCCCGGCACGTCCGGCGTCACGCCCGGCAAGGCGAAGGTCGGCAACGGCCGGTCGATGAGCGTCGACGGCAGCTTCGACGGATCGCGCGTCAGGCCATAGCCAAAGGTAATCGCGATGGCCGCGAACAGCAGCACCGGCACGATGAAGAGGAGCCGCTTCACGCTGCCGCCAGGGCCGGCTTGGCGTCACGGACGGAAGCACCGACACGCAGGCGGCGATCGCGGAGCGACAGGGCGCCGCCGAGCGCCATCAGCAGCGCGCCGCCCCAGATCCAGCTGACCAGCGGGTGGTGGTAGAGGCGCACGACGACGCCCGTCCCGCTGCGCTCGCCGATCGCGACATAGTTGTTGCCCAGGAAGCCGACCTCGATGCCGGCCTCGGTCGTCTGCGAGCCGCTGACCGGGTAGAAGCGGCGCTCGGACAGCATGTCGAACGCGCGCCAGCCGTCCTTGACCGAGAAGTGCGCCTGCTCGGCCTCGTAGTTGGGACCCGAGACGTGCCGGATGCCGGCGAGCGTCACGCGCGCGCCGCCGATGACCTCGGTCTGCCCCGGCTGCATGACGAGCACCTTCGAGGTCTCCCAGGCGCTCATCGCGCTGACGCCGGCGGCGGTGATGCCGAGGCCGGCATGCGCCAGCACCATGGCGTAGACGGCGAGCGGGGTCGTCCGCACGAGGCGGCGCACGGTGTCCGCCGAGGCATCGCCGAGCCGCCAGCGGCGGACCAGGATCGCGAGCGCGCCGGCCACCAGCCAGAGCCCGAGCGCCAGCCCGAAGGCGGCGAGGGCCGATTTCATCCCGTAGACGGCGGTGACGACGGCGAACAGCAGAAGCGAGGCGAGCGCCGGCCAGCGCAGGCGCGGCCACAGCGCCGCCAGCCTGTCGCTCTTCCAGCTCAGCATCGGCCCGACCGACACGAGCAGCAGCAGCGGCACCATGATCGGGACGAAGGTGGCGTTGTAGAAGGGCGGCCCGACCGAGATCTTGTCGCCGTTCACCGCGTCGATGATCACCGGGTAGAAGGTGCCGAGGAACACGGTCGCCGCAGCCGCCATCAGGAGCAGGTTGTTGACCGTCAGCGCCGCCTCGCGGCTGACGGCGGCGAACATCGCGCCCGACTGCATTGCCCCCGCCCGCCACGCGAACAGCGCGAGCGAGCCGCCGGTGGCCAGGACAATCATCGCGAGAATGAAAACGCCACGCCCCGCATCCACCGCAAACGCATGAACGCTGGTGAGAATGCCCGAGCGGACGAGGAAAGTACCGATCAGGCTGAGGGAGAAGGTCAGGATGCCGAGCAGGATCGTCCAGCTGACGAGCGCGCCGCGACGTTCGAGGACGAGCGCGGAGTGGAGCAGCGCCGTGCCGACCAGCCAAGGCATGAGCGAGGCGTTCTCGACCGGATCCCAGAACCACCAGCCGCCCCAGCCGAGCTCGTAGTAAGCCCAGAAGCTGCCGAGCGTGATGCCGGCGGTCAGGCTGGCCCAAGCGGCGAGCACCCAGGGGCGCACCCAGCGCGCCCAGGCGGCGTCGACCCGCCCCTCGATCAAGGCGGCGACCGCGAAGGCGAAGGCCACCGAGAAACCGACATAGCCGATGTAGAGGAGCGGCGGGTGCAGGGCGAGCCCAGGGTCCTGCAGGAGCGGGTTCAGCTCGCGGCCGTCGAGCGGCGCCGGATCGAGGCGCGCGAATGGATTGGAGGTGAACAGCAGGAAGGCAAGGAAGGCGGCTCCGATCATTCCCTGAACGCCGAGCACGCGCGCTTGCAGCGTTTTGCGCAGATCATCACCGAACCAGGCGACCGCGCCGCCGAAAAGGCCGAGGATCAGCACCCAGAGCAGCATCGAGCCCTCGTGGTTCCCCCATGTGCCGGCGAAACGGTAGATCAGCGGCTGCGTCGAATGCGTGTTCTCGGCCACCACAGCGAACGACAGGTCGAGGTCGACGAAGAGCGCCGCCAGGCACGCGAACGCGACAGTCACGAACAGGGCCTGTAGAAGCGCCGCCGCCCGCCCGAACGCCATCAGCGCCGGATCGCCGCGGCCGGCACCGACGAACGGCACCGTCGATTGCGCCAGCGCCAGCACGAACGCCAGAACCAGCGCGAAATGACCGATTTCCCCCCACATGGGCGACGTTCCGAATCTCCTCTAGGCCGCGCTGCTCTAACGACATAAAGCATACGCGGCGAAGTGGCTTAGCGCCGCACACCCAATGCCTTGGGGCGAGGACGGCGCCAAGAGCGGTTCGAACGTCGACCCCCGAATCCGGAGAGCCGTCGGCCTCAACCGAAGGGTGCGTCGATTGAAACCGACGGCTGCGTGAACCAGGCCGCCCCGGCCTCCGTGACGTGGAAGTGATCTTCGAGGCGAATGCCGAACCGGTCCGGAATGACGATCATCGGCTCGTTCGAGAAGCACATGCCGGGCGCGAGCGGCGTTCGATCGCCCCGAACCAGATAGGCCGGCTCGTGGATCGACAGACCGATGCCGTGACCGGTCCGATGCGGCAGCCCCGGCAGCTTGTAGTCCGGGCCGAGGCCCGCGCGTTCGAGGATGCGGCGTGCCGCGGCGTCGACCGCTTCGCAGGGCACGCCGGGGGCGACAGCATCGAACGCGGCTTGCTGCGCCTCGCGCTCCAGCGCCCACATCGCGCGCTGCTCGTCGCTCGCCTGGCCGAACACATAGGTTCGCGTGATATCGCTATGATAGCCCTCGATCGTGCAGCCGGTATCGATGAGGACCACGTCGCCTTCGGACAGGTAGGATTCACCGGGAAGGCCATGCGGGAAGGCCGTCGAGCGGCCGAACTGCACGATGCAGAAGCTGCTCCCGGCCGCACCGAGCGCGCGGTGCGCGGAATCGATGAAACGGCGAACCTCGGTCGCGGTGATCCCTTCGCGAAGGATCAGTGCCGCGCGCCGCTGCACCTCAAGCGTCATGGCCTTGGCCTGCTGCATCAGCGCCAACTCGGCCGGCGATTTCGCCATACGGCAGCCGTCGATGATCGCTGACCCGTCGATCAGGTCGAACGAAGGCGCGACACGGCGGATGCGTTCGACGAAGAGGAAGGCCATGGCCGGGTCGACCGCCAGCCGGCTCACCTCCAGCTCCCGCATGGCTGCCGCGACCAGCTCGGACGGGCTTTCGTCCTCCTCCCAAAGGCGGAGTTCGGCGTCGACTACGAGATCCGCTTCGAGGCTGCCGAGTTCGAAACGCGGGCAGATGATGATCGGCTTGCCCTGCTTCGGCAGCAGCATCGCGACCAGCCGCTCCGTCGCGCCCCAAGGAACACCGGCAAAATAGCGCAGGCTCGCCCCGGCGCCGATCAGGAGCGCGTCGGCGCCGTTGTCGCCGGCGAGGCGGCGCGCCTTCTCGATTCGGGCCTCCCGTTCGGCGAGGCTGATCGGAGGTGCCCGATCCGTCCACGGGGCGAGTTCGGCAAGCTGGGCCTCGGCATTCGAGCCGCCAATTCCGCGTGTCATTCGGGGTCCTTCAAAAGCGTTCCAGACTGAACGGTGCCAGATTGATTTCGGGCGCGCCACCGGTTGCCAGCGCGGCGATGGCTTCTCCCGTGACGGCGGCCAGCGTGAGGCCGAGATGCTGGTGCCCGAAAGCGTAAAAGAGATTGGGCGCGTGCCGGCTCTGGCCGATCGCCGGCAGATAATCCGGAAGCGTTGGGCGGCAGCCCATCCACTGGCTGACGGGCTCGGCAAACGGCAGGCCGAGTTCGCGGGCATGCGAGCGGAGGCGATCCCATTTGCGCGGGTCGGGTGGGCTCTGGCTGCGGCCGAATTCGACGAAGCTGGCGGCCCGCAGCCCGGATCGGAAGCGCGTCACGATCATCGAGCGGTCCTCGAATACCACCGGCGGAAGATCGGCCGGCCAGTCGGCGCCGCTCGCCTGGACGTGGTAGCCGCGCTCGGCGATGATCGGCACCTTGTAACCAAGCGGCTCGAGGAGCTTGGCGGACTCGACGCCGGCAGCGACGACGATTGCGTCTGCCGCGAGCGTCTCACCCTCTGTAGTCACGACCGCAGCACGGCCGTCCGCCAGCGTCACCGCCTCGGCGGCCATGCATTGCTGCCGGCCGCCCAGCCGCTCGAACGCCGTCGCCAGTGCGTCGGCCAGCTCTTCCAGATCCTCGATGTGACCGCTGCCTTCGAACCGGATGGCACCGGCGATCGGCCGGTCGATCAGCTCCGACAACCGCGACATCTCGTCGGCGGTCGCATCGCGGAAACGGGTGACACCGATGTCTATCCGCGCCCAGCCGGCACGCCCCGCCGCCGCACTGGCCGCGCTTTCCCACAGTATGAAATGACCTTCTTCGCGAAGCAGATGGGATGCCGATGCCGCCGAAAGCAGCCCGCGCCAGGCCGGAAGCGAGGCCGCAAGAAGCTCTGATAGCGCGGCCTTGCCCGCGCGAAAACGTCGCGGGCGGCTGGCACCGAGCAGACGGAGCGAGAAGGGTAGCCACGCCGAGATGTCGCGCAGCGGTAGCCCCAAGGCGCCACCCCGCCAGAACAGCCGGCGGGGTAGACTGCGGATCATCGCCCATGAAGCCAGTGGCTCGACCTGCTCGACGGCAATATGTCCGGCGTTGCCCCAGGAAGCGGCACGGCGTAGCGTCACGGGATCGAGAAGCAGCGTTCTCAAGCCTTTACGCTGCAGGTTGAAGGCGCAGGCAAGACCGACAAGACCACCCCCGATTACAATGGCGGTTTGTGGCACTGGCGTTTTCTGGATTGGCATGCAAGATCGTATACGGTATATGATTGTTGCATTCAACGGAGGAACCTTGTGAGTTCAATGCCGCCCTCGTGGACGGGTGTTTACCCGGCTGCCACCACCCAGTTCGCCACCGACGGCTCGGTCGATATCGCCGCGACGCAGAAGGGGCTTGTTGCCCTTGTCGATGATGGTGTGAACGGCCTCATCCTCTTGGGCACCGTCGGCGAGAATAACTCGCTTCGCCCGGAAGAGAAGCGCGCCGTCCTCAAGGCCGCGGTGGAAGCCGTCGGCGGCCGCGTTCCGCTTCTTACCGGCGTCTCCGAGTTCACAACGGATCGGGCAGTAGAATATGCCCGCGATGCCGAGAAGATCGGCATTGACGGCCTGATGGTCCTGCCGGCGATGGTCTATGTGCCGACGCCCGAGGAACTCCACGTCCATTTCAAGACGGTGGCCGAAGCGACTGGACTGCCGGTCATGCTCTATAACAACCCGCCAGCCTATCGGGTGTCGATCGGTTTCGAAACGCTCGACCGGCTGGCGGCGGTCAGCAATATCGTTGCAATCAAGGAGAGCGCGCCGGATCCCCGCCGCTTCACCGACCTCATCAACCGCTACGGCGACCGCTTCTCGGTCATGGCAGGCCTCGATGACGTGGCGCTGGAAGGCCTGCTCCTCGGTGCGACGGGCTGGGTGTCGGGCCTGACGAGCGCGTTCCCCCCGGAGTCGGTTGCGCTAATCAAGGCCGTCGACCGTGGCGACTGGGAAGAAGCGCGGCGCATCTACCGCTGGTTCATGCCGCTGCTCCATCTCGATGCCGATCACGATCTCGTTCAGTCAATCAAACTCGCTGAGCAGGTCATGGGGCGCGGCTCGGAGCGAGTCCGGCTGCCGCGTATGCCACTGGCCGGCGCGCGACGCGCCGAAGTGCTCGCGATGATCGAGAAGTGTGCCGCAACCCGGCCCACGCTTGCGGCCGCCGCGACCGCCTAACCGATGCGTCATACCTTTTTCTGTATCGACGGCCACACCGCCGGGAACCCCGTCCGCCTCGTCGCGGGCGGGGTTCCGCTGCTTAAAGGCGCCACCATGGCGGAGCGCCGGCAGGACTTCCTCGCCCGCTTCGACTGGATCCGCACCGGCCTGTGCTTCGAGCCCCGCGGACACGACATGATGTCGGGCGGCTTCCTCTATCCGCCGACGCAGGACGACACCGACTGCGGTATCCTGTTCATCGAGACTAGCGGCTGCCTGCCGATGTGCGGCCATGGTACGATCGGCATGGTGACCTTCGGGCTCGAGAACGGGCTCATCCAGCCGCGTACGCCCGGCCGGCTGCGGATCGAAGTACCTGCCGGAACGATCGAGATCGACTACAAGACCGAAGGTAGTAAGGTGACCTCGGTCAAGATCCGCAACGTGCCGGCCTATCTCGCAACGCGCGGGATCGATATCGACGTGCCCGGCTTTGGACCGCTGTCGATCGATGTCTCCTATGGCGGCAACTATTATGCGATCGTCGAGCCACAGGGCGCCTATACCGGACTGGACGATCTCGGTGCCTCGCGCATCGTCGAACTCAGCCGCACGATCCGCACGCTCGTCCGCGAGGTCTACGAACCGGTCCACCCGGTCGAACCGACGATCCACGGCGTCAGCCACGTGCTGTGGACCGACAAGTCGAAAGGCGACGGCGCGGACGGCCGCAATGCCGTCTTCTATGGCGAGCGCGCGATCGACCGTAGCCCCTGCGGCACGGGCACCTCGGCTCGCCTCGCGCACCTCGTCGCTACCGGCCGCCTGAAGGTGGGCGACTCCTTCGTGCACCAAAGCTATATCTGCAGCCGCTTCATCGGCCGGGTCGAGGAAGCCACGACGCTTGGCGATCAGCCGGCGATCATCCCTTCGATCGAAGGCTCGGCCATTTCGACCGGCTTCAACACCATCTGGATCGACCGCACCGACCCGTTCTGGGCCGGCTTCACGGTCGTCTGAGGAAACAATGACCGAAACGCTTCTCCTCTCCCACCGCATCGCGGGCCGCGCCATCGTCGGCGCGACTGCGTTCGAGCAGCGCAACCCCGCCCTGCCTGACGACCTCTGCGTCGAAGGGCCTGAAGCGACGGCCTCACAGGCCGCGGAAGCCGCTCATGCCGCGCGTGGCGCCGTCGATGCACTCGAAGCCGCAGGCATCGAGGCCCGCGCCGATGCGCTGGCGCGCGTCGGCCGCGCGCTGGCCGCCGACGCCGACCGTCTCGCGCTGCTGATCGCGCGCGAGACCGGCAAGACGCTCGGCGATTCGAAAGGCGAGGTGATGCGCGCCTCCCGCCTGTTCGACTTCTTTGCGGGCGAGGCGCTGCGCAACGTCGGCGAGCGCTTCGCATCGACCCGCGCCGGTGCGACGGTCGAGGTCGATTACGCGCCGGTCGGCGTCGTCGGTGCGATCACGCCGTGGAACTTCCCCATCGCCATACCGGCGTGGAAGATCGCGCCGGCGATCGCCTACGGTAACGCCGTGGTCTGGAAGCCGTCGGAAATCTCGTCGGCGACAGCGGATGCGCTGATGACCATCATCGAAGGCGCGGGCCTCCCTACCGGCACGGTTAACATGTTGCTCGGCGCGGGCGGCGCGGGCGCAGCGGTGACCGGGGCTGATGGCATCGACGCGATCAGCTTCACCGGCTCGGTTGCGACCGGCGCGCGCGTTCGCAGCGCGGCCGCCGAACGGGGTGTACGGGTCCAGCTCGAGATGGGTGGGGTCAACGGCCTGATCGTCATGGCGGACGCCGATCTCGACAATGCCGTCGACACCGCGCTCAACGGCGCCTTCTTCGCCGCGGGGCAGCGCTGCACCGCTACCTCGCGCATCATCGTCGAGGCGGCCATCGCCGACCGCTTCGTCGAAGCGCTGAAGGCGCGCGTCGCGGCGCTCAAGATCGGCGATCCGCGCGATCCGGTGACGCAGGTCGGACCGCTGGCGGCGCCGCGGCAAAAGGAGCTGATTGTCCGGCAGGTCGCCGAAGTCGAGGCGACCGGGCTGCAGCCGCTTTTTGGCGGCAGCGCCGCCGCGATGGATCACTGCTTCTATGCGCCGACGCTGTTCGACCATGTGCCTGGCGATAATACGCTCGGGCACAACGAGATCTTCGGACCGGTCGCCGGCGTGTTCCGCGTCGGCGGCTTCGAGGAGGCGATTCAGCTACTGAACGGCAATCGCTTCGGCCTGTCGGCGGGCATCTGCACCAGGTCGCTTCGCCATGCCGAGGAGTTCAAGCGCCGCGCACGTGCGGGCATGCTCATGGTCAACCTGCCCACGGCAGGCGTCGACTATCACGCACCCTTCGGCGGCACGGCCGCGTCGAGCTACGGTCCACGCGAGCAGGGACGTGCGGCACGCACCTTCTACACCACGATGAAGACAAGCTACCAAAAACCGATATGATCGCGTTATGAGCAGCATTGTCGTCCGGAATCTTTCAGACCAGCTCGTCGAGCTGGTTCGCGACCGCATCCTATCCGGGGCCGTCCAACCTGATCTACCGATCAAGCAGGATGCGCTCGCCGCTGAACTCGGCGTCAGCAAGATTCCGCTGCGCGAGGCGCTGGCGCGCCTCGAGCAGGAAGGGCTGCTCCGCTCCCAGGCCAACCGCGGTTTCTTCGTCCGCGCGCTCAGCACCGAGGAGGCGGAAGAGGTGTACGCACTACGGCTGAAGCTCGAACCCGAGGCGGTCGCTCTGGCGGCTGAGCGGGCCGACGAGACGGACCGCCGGCAGGCGCGGGAAGCGCTGGAAGTGCTCGACCGGGCGACGGATGCTCATGGGGAAGGGGTTGGGGCGCTCAACCGGGCGTTCCACCTCGCGCTGATCCGGCCCTCGGGGCAGCAGATCACCGCCGCTTTCCTAGAACGCCTCCATGTCATGGCCGAGCGCTATGTCCGGAAGCATCTGGAGCCTCACGGCCGCGACGTCCGCGCGAAGGACGAGCACCAAGAACTTCTGAATGCATGGCTCGACCGCGACGGCAAAGCCGTCGCCGCGCTGATGCGTGACCATATCGGCCAGACACTCGATGATCTTCGCCGGCAATTGGCCGCGGAAAAATAACGATAAGCGTCCGACCGTTGGACGCAAACCACATGAGGGGAGAAGTCTGTGGCAGGGAGTATCTGGGGGCCCATCAAACCGCTCGATGCGGGCGATACACATGAGCCGGCCCGCCGGCTGAAGAAAACCTTGAGCTGGCCGCATCTCGTCGCCCTGGGTGTCGGGGCGATCGTCGGGACGGGTATTTATACGCTGACCGGTGTCGGCGCGGATCGCGCTGGACCCGCCGTCATCTTGGCCTTTGCCATTGCGGGGGCCGTCTGCGCCTGCGCCGCGCTCGCCTATGCCGAGATGGCGACGCTGATCCCGACCGCGGGCAGCGCCTACACCTACACCTATTCGGTCATCGGCGAAGCCGTCGCCTGGGTCGTCGGCTGGAGCCTCATCCTCGAATATTCGCTGGCCTGCAGCACGGTGGCCGTCGGATGGTCGGCTTATCTGGTCGGCTGGATACAGGCGGCGGGAATCCAGTTGCCCGCTGCCTTATTGGCTGGGCCGCACGGCGGGGGGATTATCAACCTCCCGGCAGTGATCGTCGCATTGTCGGTCGCGGGCCTGCTGATCGCCGGCACGCGGGAAAGCGCGACCCTCAACATCATCCTCGTGGTGATCAAGCTGTCCGCGCTGGCTGCGTTCGTCCTGCTCGCGCTGCCCGCCTTCAATGCCGACAACCTATCGCCTTTCATGCCCTACGGCTTCGGAAGCGCGGTGGACGGCGACGGCACAACGCGCGGTGTCATGGCGGCGGCGGCGATCGTGTTTTTCGCCTTCTACGGCTTCGACGCCGTGGCGACGTCGGCCGAGGAGGCCAAGAACCCGGGCCGAGACCTTACCATCGGCATTATTGGCTCGATGGCAGTGTGCACGGTCATCTACATGCTGGTGGCGATCGCGGCGATCGGCGCCGTGAGCTACGCCTCGGTCGGGGCCTCGGCCGAACCGCTCGCCTTCGTGCTGCGTACGCTTCAGCACCCCGTCGCCGCTTGGGCGATCGGTCTCGCCGCACTCATCGCGCTGCCGTCGGTCATCTTGGTGATGATGTACGGGCAGAGCCGCATCTTCTTCGTGATGAGCCGCGACGGCCTGCTGCCGCACCGGCTGAGCCAGGTGTCGGCTCGCACCGGTTCGCCGGTGATGATCACGGCGATCACCGGTTTCTTCATCGCCGTCGTCGCGGGCTTCTTCCGGCTCGACGAGATCGCAGAACTGGCGAATGCCGGCACGCTGGTTGCCTTCATCGCCGTTGCTGCCTGCATGATGATCCTGCGCAAGCGTATGCCTGAGCTGCCGCGCGTGTTCCGCTGCCCGGCGCCGTATCTGGTCGGTACGCTGGCGATCGTCGGCTGTCTCTACCTGCTGTTCAGCTTGCCGAACCACACGCTGACGCGCTTTGCAGCGTGGAACGCATTCGGCATCATCGTCTACTTGGTCTACGGCCGCACACGCAGCCTGCTGGCGGGCAATCGTGCCGTACCTGCTGCCGCTGAGTAAGGCTCCGTCCCACTGAGTACGAGACAATCAGGCGGGTTCTCGGTTGGGCTGCACCATAAGGTGCAGCCCAACTCGTTTCTAGGCTTCGCGGCGGGTTGACTCCTCCCGATTTTCGATATCGTATGCAGTATACGATTTTTAGAAAGGTCTGCTGCCCCTAGGCAGCGGCATGGGGAGACCGGAATGCGCCACACGAAATTCGTCCTGAGCCTGCTTGCCGCCGTGGCATCGTCCAGCCTGCTTTCAACTTTGCCCGTATGGGCGCAGAACGTTCAGACGGTCGGCTCAAGCGCCGACGAACGGCTCCGCAATCTCTACAACGCGGAATGGGCGTGGCGACAGAAGGAGAGGGCGCGGGTCGAGGGCCATGGACCCGGCGCGCTGGCTGATCACCTGCCTAAAGTCGACGCCGCGACCCAGCAGGCGCGCTTGGCCTACTGGACCAAGGTGCTCGCCGAACTGGACAAGATCCCATTGGCGGAACTCTCGCCGGAAGAGCGGATCAACGCCGCCGTGTTCCGCACGTCGGTCCAGATCATGGCGAACGAGGTCCGCTTCCGCACCTACGAGGCTCCATTCAACACCGACACCTTCTTCTGGGCGAACCTGGCTCCTCGCTCCGGCTTCGCCAATGCCGACGAATATCGCCGCTACATCGGCCGGCTACGCGACATCCCGCGCTATTTCGACGAGCATATCGCCAACATGCGCTCGGGCCTGGAGCGCGGCTTCAGCATCCCCAAGGTTACGACGATCGGTCGCGACAAGACGATCGAGCCCTATTTGAACGCCGACGCGAGCAACCCGCTGTTCGCGCCGTTCGCGGCGATGCCCTCGAACATTTCCGCCGACGAGCAGGCGAAGCTGCGCGCCGAGGGCGAAACGGCGATCCGCGATGCGGCCGTCCCCGCCTACTCGAAGCTGCTCAAGATGATCCGCACCGAGTATATGACGAAGGCGCGCGACACGATCGGCGCCTCGGAGCTGCCAAACGGCCGCGCCTATTATCAGGCGATGGTGCGGGACTTCACCACGCTCGACCTGACGCCGAAGCAAATCCACGAGATCGGTCTGAAGGAAGTCGCGCGCATCCGGGCCGAGATGGAAACCACGATGCGCAAGACCGACTTCAAGGGCACGCTACCGGAGTTCATGACCTTCTTGCGTACCGACCCGCAGTTTTATGCGAAGACGCCGCGCGAGCTTCTGTCCTATTCCGCCTATGTCGCGAAAAAGGCGGACGGCAAGATGAAGGAGACGATCGGCACGCTGCCGCGCTATCGTCACGGCATCAAGCCGGTGCCGGCGGAGCTGGCGCCGATCTATACCGGTGGGCGCGGTGGTCTCGAGAACTGCCTGATGAACACCTACAACCTGCCGTCGCGTCCGCTCTACACGCTATCGGCGCTGACGCTCCACGAGTGCACGCCGGGCCACAGCTTCCAAGCGGCGCTCGCGCTCGAAGGCCCCGACCGGCCGGACTTCCGCAAGGAGATCTACTTCTCTGGCTACGGCGAGGGCTGGGGCCTCTACACCGAATGGCTCGGCACGGTGATGGGGATCTATGAGACGCCCTACGAGGACTTCGGACGACTGACCTACGAAATGTGGCGTGCGGTGCGGCTGGTGATCGACACGGGCATCCATGAGTTCGGCTGGAGCCGCGACAAGGCGATCGCCTACTTCAAGGAGAATGCGGCACTCTCCGACCTCGAGATCACCAACGAGGTCGACCGCTACATTGCCTGGCCAGGACAGGCCGTTTCCTACAAGCTCGGTGAGCTGACGATCCGACGGCTGCGGGCCGAGGCCGAGCAGAAGCTTGGGCCGAAGTTCGACCAGCGCGTGTTCCACGACATCATTCTCGGCCTCGGTGCAGTCCCGCTACCGGTGCTTGAAGAGCAGCTGCAGCAGTATATCGCGTCCGGCGGCAAGAAGCCCGATGCGTCCTGATCGCACCCTGTTCGTTGCGGTAGCGTTGGCCCTCGCCGTTCCGGCGGGGGCCGCTCCCGCACAATCCGCAAGCATAGTCGGTGAGGAGGCTGAGAAGGCGGCGATCCGGGCGGTGATCGCGCGAATGGAGGCGGCCTGGAATCGGGGCGATTTCCGCGGCTACATGGAAGGGTTTGCCAATCCCGACGTGATCTTCGTCTCGCGCGGGCAGTTCCAGAAGGACTGGCAGGGCACGCTCGATCACTACGTCCGCGACTATGGCCAGTCCCCCGAGATGCGCGGACAGCTGCATTTCTACGGCATCAGCATCGAGATGCTGGCCCCTGATGCCGCACAGCTGATCAGCCGCTATCGGCTAAGCCGGCCGAAGAACACGCAGGACGGAATCAACACCCGGCTGATGCGCAAGCGTGACGGCCGCTGGGTCATCGCGCTCAACCACGTCTCTGCGACCGAAACGCCATAAGACGCCTCCCCGGCGCTTAGCGCCTCTCGGTGCGCGCGAGCAGGTCAACAAGTTCCTGCTTCCAGAACTTCGCCCAGCTGTGAGTGGAATGACCGCGCGTATCGTCGGTCGCCCTGATCAGCACGTAGCGCGCGTTCGGCAGCCGCGCCGCCGCCTTTTCGGCGCTTCCATAGTCCCATGGATTGATGAAGTCGTCGCTCGAGTTCACCCACGTCATTGGTGTCGATATCTTCTCGAGGTCCTTCGACGGATCATAGTTCCGAGACGACTCGAGCTGGTAGATGACGTCGTTCGCGTCGCGCGAAGCGATGTCCTTGTTGATGCGCTCGATGATGTAGGCGTCGGCCGCATCGCGCGTCGGATAGGTCTTCTGGAGGTAGAGCGGCGCGAAGCCGGCTACCTGGAGCAGGCTGACCGCGGTCCGCAGACCCTGCGCCGGCTGGCTCGAATAATTGCCGTTGTCCCACGCCGGATCTTGGCGGATGCCCTCAACCGCCGCCTTCCGCCACATGCGATTGTGTCCAGCGATCTGCATCGGCAGACAAGCCATCGGCATCATCGCCTGCACGAAGTCGGGATGCTTCGCGCCCCACACGAAACCGTGCATGCACCCCATCGAGGTGCCCATCAGCAGCCGCAGCCGGTTGACCTTGAGCCCCTCGACGAGCATGCGCCGCTGCGCCTCGACCATGTCGCCATAGTCGTACTTCGGGAAGCCCATCCGTAGCCCATCACTGGGCTTCGACGATTTCCCGTGGCCGATGTTGTCAGGCAGGATCACGAAGTAGCGGCCGATGTCGAGCGGCTGCCCCGGCCCATAGAGCTCCTGCGCGAACTGCGGCTGAAGGAACTGCAGCCCGCTGCCGCCGGTGCCGTGCAGCACCATGACGGCGTTGGTAATCTCGCCCTTAGTATTGCGCTTCGGAACTCCCAGCGTCGAATAGTGGAGCCGAAGCTCCTTCAGCGCCTCGCCGGATCCGAATTTGAAATCGCGGAGGACAATGTCGCCCTGCTTGAGCTGTGCGGCGTAGTCGACCTGCGCGGTCGCGGGCGCGGCGAGCATGAGCGAGGCGGCGAGCAATGATCCCAGCGATGGACGCACGATCCTATCTCCTTGCAGCAGTCAGGCGATCAGCGCCCGGATATCGTCGAGAAGCTTCTTCGACACATTCACGCCCTTGGCAAGGCTGCGCTCGCGTGCCTCGTAACGGCGTTGCGACGGGAGGCGGGCGCCCTGCGCGATAATCCCCTCGAACAGCGTTTCGGCCCGCGCGAGATGCTGGGCTGCGGCTGCGCCCAGGAAGCCGGCCGGATCGATGACAATGATGAGTTCGCCGCCGAGCGGCGATGCCTTGTCGTTGTTGTCCACCGCAATCGATTCCGCGCTCGTCAGGTCGCCGATTAGCGGACCGGCGACTAGCTCCACCATCGCAGCGAGCGCCGAGCCCTTGTGTCCGCCGAACGTGAGCATCGCGCCAGCGAGCGCCTCAGCGGCATCGGTCGTCGGATTGCCCGCAGGATCGATCCCCCAGCCGAGCGGGATTGGCTTGCCCTCGCGACGATGCAGCTCGATTTCGCCGCGCGCCACGGCGCTCGTCGCGAAATCGAAGACGAAAGGATGTGGACCCGGACGCGGCCAGCCGAACGCGATCGGATTGGTGCCGAAGATCGGCTGCTTGCCACCGGCAGGCGCCACCCAGGCGTGGCTCGGCGTGAAGGCGAAGGCCACCAATCCATCGCGCGACAGCGCCTCGACCTCGGGCCAGAGCGCGGAGAAGTGGATGCAGTTGTTGATCGCAAGCGCCGCGATGCCGAACTTGTGCGCCTTCTCGCCGATGAGTGGCCGCGCGAGATTGAACGGTAGCTGGGCATAGCCGCCACATGCATCGACACGGACCAGCGCCGGCGCCGGCTCGTCGATGATCGGCTCCGCATCGACCACGACGTGGCCGGTCCGGATCGTGTGCGCGCAGACGAGCAGCCGATAGATGCCATGCGAGGCGCAGCCGTCACGCTCGCCGGCAACGATAGTGTCGGTGACGGCCTCAACGTGCGGCCGTGAGAGACCATAGCGCGTCAGCACGGTTTCAGCGAGTTCGCGCACTTCGGCGAGCGATAGCTGCACCTTGTCGTCCATTTCCCCCTCCGATCATGTAGGTGAAGAGCCGATGCCAGGGGCAGCAGCGCAGCCTCTGGTCACATCGAACTGCAACCGATAATCTGTATATCGTATACTGATCAGGAAGGGATTGGCCAGTGACGATCGGCATAATCGCGGAAGATAGCGAAAAGACCTTCCTCGGCCACCCGCGCGGGCTTTTCGTCCTGTTCTTCGCCGAGATGTGGGAGCGTTTCTCCTTCTACGGCATGCGGGCGCTGCTAATCTTCTACCTGCTGCAGCATTGGCGGTTCGCTGAAAAGGATGCCTATACGATCTACGGCGCCTATACCGCCCTAGTTTACATCACCCCGGCGATCGGCGGCTATCTCGCCGACCGTTATCTCGGTGCCCAGAAAGCGGTGCTGTTCGGCGCAATCCTGCTCAGCATCGGGCATTGCCTCATGGCCTTCGAGGATGATGGCGGGCCCAACTCGCCCTACCTGCCGCTGTTCTGGGCGGCGTTGGCCTTCATCATCGTCGGCTCCGGCTTCCTTAAAGCGAACATCTCGGTGATTGTGGGGCAGCTCTATGCCCAAGGCGACCCCCGCCGCGACCCGGCTTTCACCATCTTCTATATGGGCATCAATATCGGTGCGGCGCTCGGCGCCATCGTCGCGGGCTATCTGGGACAGACCTATGGCTGGCGCTACGGCTTCGGCGCCGCGGGTTTCGGCATGTTGGCCGGGCTAATTGTCTTCCTCTGGGGCCGGCCGCTGCTGATGGGCCGTGGCGGGCCCACAGACCCAGCCCTGCTGGCGGCGCCTGTGGCCGGCATCCGCCGCGAATGGCTGCTGTATCTAACCGGCCTCGGGCTCGTGGCGCTGGTCTGGGTGCTGATCCAGCACCAGGCGGCGATCGGTTGGGCGCTCGGCAGCGGCGGGGCGGTGATCGTCGGCTATGTGCTGTACACCGCCGTGTTCCGGCTCGACCGGATCGACCGCGACCGCATCCTCGTGGCGCTGCTGCTGATCTTCTTCTCGATCCTGTTCTGGGCCTTCTACGAACAGGCCGGCTCCTCGCTCAATGTCTACGCCGAGGCGCAGGTCGACCGCCGCATCCTGGGCGTGCTGATCCCCGCGTCCGTCTTCCAGTCGCTCACCGCCACCTACATCATCCTGCTCGCCCCGCTGTTCGCGGCGCTGTGGCTGTGGCTGGCGAAGCGCGGCGCCGAGCCGTCAACGCCGGCCAAGTTCGGGCTGGCGCTGACCGCGCTCGGCGCGGGCTTCCTGGTCCTGGTCGCCGGCGACGCGATGGCGGGCGCGGCGCGGACCCCCGTCGTCTTCATCTTCCTGATCTACCTGCTGCACGCGGTCGGCGAGCTCTGCCTGTCGCCGGTCGGCCTGTCGGCGATGACCAAGCTCGCGCTGCCGCGCATGGCCGGGCTGATCATGGGCGTCTGGTTCCTGGCGACCGCCACCGGCAACTTCGCCGCCGGGCTGATCGCGCGCGCCACCGGCGGCGGCAGCGGCGCCTCGACCGCCGACGTCTATACGACCGTCGGCTGGAGCGCGGTCGGCGTCGGCGCCGCCATCCTGCTGCTGTCGCCGCTCATCGTACGGCTGATGCACGCGCCCGGCGACGGCGACGCCCGCCTGACGGCCGAGCGCTCGCCCGCCTAGCCGAAGGCCTTCGCCAGCTCGCGCGATCGCTGGGTTGCGGCGGCGACCGTCGCGGTGAGCAGCCAGGTCAGCTCGCCCTCCCCGTCGAGCACGGCGAGCCCGGCCTGCGTGGTGCCGTTCGGGCTGGTCACCTGGCGGCGGAGCTCGGCCGGGGGCACGTCGGACTGGTCCGCGAGCGCCGCCGCCCCGGTCACGGTTTCGAGCGCGAGCGCGGCAGCCAGTTCCGGCGGGAGCCCGGCCGCGACGGCGGCGGTTTCGAGCGCCTCGATGAAGCGGAACAGATAGGCGGGGCCGGAGCCCGAGACGCCGGTGACCACGTCGAACAGCGCCTCGTCGTCGACCCAATGCACGCTGCCGGCGGCCGCCATCAGCGTCTCGGCCGCCGCCTTCGCGCCGGCGGACACGTCGCCGTACATCGCCGTCGTGCCCTTGCCGATCCGTGCGGGCGTGTTGGGCATCGCGCGTACCACCTCGGCCTCGAAGCGCTGGCGCAGCGAGGAAAGGCGCGTACCGGCGAGCACCGAGACGAGCAGCGTCGAGGACGTGAGGCGGGCCGCCAGGTCCGCCGCGACCGACTCGAGGAACTGCGGCTTGACCGCGAGCAGGACGATCCGCGGCGCCTCGCCCGCCTCGTCCGGCGTCGCGACGCGCCGCACGCCCGGTCGCGGCGCCGCCTGCGGGTCGATCACCGTGATCTGCGCCGGGTCCAGCCCGCGCGCCAGCCAGCGGTCGAGCAGCGCGCCGCCCATGTTCCCGCAACCGACCAGCCAGATCGGACCTTCCAGGTTCAGCATCGCGACCTCCTCTTGCGCCGGCACGATCAGCGGCTTGCCACAGTCCGCGCCGCTTCGCGCGCGAAAACCGGCTTTTCGGGAAGCCGGCCGATATCAACGATACGCCCCTGCGCGATCACCATCTCGAGCCGATCGAGATTGTTGATGTCCGCCAGCGGATCGGCCGACAGCAGGATCAGGTCGGCGATCTTGCCGGGTTCGACCGTGCCGAGATCCTTCGCCATGGCCGCGGCCGCCGCGCCGTGGCGCGTGCCGGCGACGATCGCCTGCATCGGCATCATGCCGAGCTCGACCAGCCCCTTGACCGCGAGCACCGTCCCGCTGCCGGGCTCCGCCTCGGGGCCCTTGGGCGTGCGGCGGAACTCGGGGGCGTCGCCGAAGAAATTGTCGGTGGCGACCGTCACCCGGCAGCCGGCCTTGATCAGCCGCTCGGCATTGCGCCGCTGGATGTCGTCGTTCTCGCCGAGCTCGTCGCTGCGCCGGTTGCGCTCGGCGCTGGTGGCGGCGGGCGGCAGCTTGGCGAGGCGCGCCTCGACCTCGGCGCGCTTGCGCAGATGCCGCTGCCAGACGTCGCCGGTGATGTAGTTCGCGCGGATGCCGCACAGCACGTCGCGCTTGACGATCAGCTCGATCAGATCGTCGGGCAGATCGCGGCTCATCAGCTCAGGATGCTGGATCAGGTCGATGCCGGCCTCGACCGCGAGGCGGAGCCCTTCCGAGCTGGTCGCATGCGTCTCGACCGGCTTGCCGCGCTTGTGCGCCTCCTCGACGATCACCTTCTGCGCGCGCGGCGAGAAGCCGATGAGCGACGGGCGGAGGAAGTGGCTGGTACCGCCGTACTTGATGAAGTCGACGCCCTTGTCGAGATAGCGCCGGATGGCGACGCGCAGCTCGTCCGGCGTCATGTCGAGCAGCTCCTCGCCGGCGTCCTGCGTCAGCAGGTCGTTCCACGTCTCCTGGAAGTAGGACAGGTCCGCTTCCTTGGTCAGCGAGAAGGTGAGCGAGAAGGGGCCGCCCCAGCCGACGATGTTGCCCGCCGCCTTGATCCGGGCGCCGACCGCCTCGCCGCGATCGATGCGGTCGCGGACGGCGAGCGTCGGCGGCAGCACCCCATAGCTGTCGCGGATCGTCGTCACGCCCGCCTTGAGCGACCGCTGCGCGAACTCGAGCGCGAGGTCCTCGCCGCGATCGGCGTAGCGGACCGAGGTGTCGCGCCGCGACGGGTTCCCGTAAACGGTGACATGCGCGTTGCTGTCGATGAGGCCGGGCAGCAGGTAGCGCCCGCGCCCGTCGACGATCGTGGCGCCGTCCGGCAGCCGGGCGCCCGCCTTCGCGACCGCCTTGATGCGGCCATCGGCGATGGTGACGATCATGTTAGGGCGCGGCGCGGCGCCGGTGCCGTCGATGACGGTTACACCGGTAATCGCGATCACCTCTTGCCCAGCGGCCGGCGCGGCGACCGTGACGGCGAACGCGGCCAGCGCCAGCACCCCGCTCCGCACCATATCCGTCGCTTGCCCGATCAGACTCCGCATGGCCCCTCCTTCGTCCGGTTGCCACTTCGTATACTGTATAATAAGCTTTGGCTACGACGTCGAACCGGAGTGGCGATGGAGAGCCTGCACCCGACCCGCCGCGCGCTACTCATGGGCGCCGCCGCCATCGCTTTCATGCCGGGGGCCGGTGCCGCCGCAACCCGGTCGCCCCGCCTGCCGGCGACCGCCAGGCCACTGCCGCTGGCGGCGGTTCGGCTGCTGCCGTCGCTGTTCCTGGACGCGGTCGAGGCCAACCGGCGCTATCTCCACGCGCTCGAACCCGACCGGCTGCTCCACAATTTCCGCCAGAGCGCGGGCCTCGAACCCAAGGCGCCAGTCTATGGCGGCTGGGAGAGCGACACCATCGCCGGCCATACGCTGGGCCATTATCTGACCGCCGCCTCGCTCATGCACGCCCAGACCGGCGATGCCGAGTGCAAGCGGCGCGTCGATTATATCGTCGACGAGCTGGCGGCGTGCCAGGCGGCGCACGGCGACGGCTATGTCGCCGGCTTCACGCGCAAGCGCGGCGACATCGTCGAGGACGGCAAGGCGCTGTTTCCCGAACTGATGCGCGGCGACATCCGTTCGATGGGATTCGACCTGAACGGCTGCTGGGTGCCGTTCTACAACTGGCACAAGCTCTATGCCGGGCTGTTCGACGCGCAGACCCACTGCGGCAACCTGCGGGCGCTGTCGGTCGCGGTCGCGCTCGCCGGCTATATCGAGACGGTGTTCGCCGCGCTCGACGACGCGCAGGTGGAGAAGGTGCTCGACTGCGAGCATGGCGGCATCAACGAGAGCTTCGCCGAGCTTCACGCCCGCACCGGCGATCCGCGCTGGCTCCGGCTCGCCGAGCGGCTGCGCCACCGCAAGATCCTCGACCCGCTGACCGCGCAGCAGGACGTGCTGCCGTGGATCCACGCCAACACGCAGATCCCGAAGCTGATCGGGCTCGCGCGGCTTCACGAGCTGACCGGCAAGCCCGCGCATGCGGCCGCCGCGCGCTTCTTCTGGGAGACGGTGACACGCGACTACAGCTACGTCATCGGCGGCAACGCCGACCGCGAATATTTCCCGGCACCGCGCACCATCTCCGCGCACATCACCGAGGCGACCTGCGAGAGCTGCAACAGCTACAACATGCTCAAGCTGACCCGCCATCTCTATAGCTGGCGGCCGGAGGCGCGGCTGTTCGACTATTACGAGCGCGCGCACCTCAACCACATCATGGCGCATCAGGACCCGGCGACCGGCATGTTCGCCTACATGGTCCCGCTGATGTCGGGTTCGCACCGGACCTTTTCGAAGCCGTTCGACGACTTCTGGTGCTGCGTCGGCAGCGGCATGGAAAGCCACGCCAAGCACGGCGAATCCGTCTGGTGGCAGGGCGACGACAGCATCATCGTCAACCTGTTCATCCCTTCGACCGCGACCTGGGACGCACGCGGCGCCGCCTTCCGGCTGGAGACCGGCTATCCGTTCGACGAGCAGGTAGCGGTGACGGTCGACAGTCTCGACCGGCCGTCGACCTTCACGCTGGCGCTGCGCATCCCCGGCTGGTGCGAGGGCGCGCGGCTGTCGGTGAATGGCGCGCCGGTTTCCGCCAAGGCGCCCGACGGCTATGCGACGGTGCGCCGGAAGTGGCGGAAGGGCGACCGCGTCACGCTCGAGCTGCCGATGAAGCTCCGGGCCGAAGCGACCGTCGACGATCCGCGAACGATCGCGCTGCTGCACGGGCCGACGGTGCTGGCGGCCAACCTCGGCCCGATCGACCGGCCGTTCGACGGGCCGGCACCCGCGCTGGTCGCCGCCGACATCCTGGCGTCCTTCGCGCCCGTCGACCGCACCCGAGCCCGCTACCGCAGCGTCGGCGCGGGCCGCCCCGGCGACCTCGACTTCGCACCCTTCTTCGCGCTGCGCGACCGCCGCACCGCCGTATATTTCCGGAGCTTCGACGAGGCCGGCTGGCAGGTCGAGCAGGCGGCCTTCGCCGCCGAGCAGGCCCGGCTGAAGGCGATCGCGGCGCGGTCGGTCGATGTGATGCACCTGGGCGAGATGCAACCCGAGCGCGACCACCGCCTGACCGCCAAGAACAGCTATGCCGTCACCTACCGCGGCCGCCACGGCCGCGACGCGCGCACCTTCGGCTATTTCGAGTTCGCGGCGAAGGTGCGGCCGGGCCCGCTGGTACTGCAGGCGACCTACTGGGGCGAGGAGCGCAACAAGCTGTTCGACATCCGGGTCGACGGCGAGCGGATCGCGACCCAGGCGCTCGACGGCCGGCATCCGGGCGCCTTCTTCGACGTGGACTATCCGATCCCGGAACGGCTGACCCGCGGCAAGCGCGAGGTCACCATCCGCTTCGAGCCGTCGAACGACACGACGCGCTGCGGCCCGGTGTTCGGCGTCCGCCTCCTGTCGGCAGCGCCGGCCTGAGCCACAGCCGGCGGCAAGACCCAACGGCACCCGATCGCGGCGCGCCACCCACTGCAACCATGAGACAACAACCTGGGGGAACCATGACGATACGAATGAAAGACAGTCTGATCGGCCTGCTGATGGCATCCTGCCTGACGGCACCACTGCAGGCGCAGACGCGGCCGGCACGGCCGGACCTCGTCCGGCCTTCCGACGAGCCGGCGGCAACCGAAGCCACGCCCGCGCTGGGACGCACCGCCGCCAATGGCAACCCGGACGTCGCCGCGGCGAGCGTGGTCGAGCAGGCGCAGCCGAAGCGCGGGCACGTCACCATCGCCGGCAAGAGCATCGGCTACACCGTCACGCCCGGCACGGTGACGATCCGCAACGACGAGGGCGAGCCGATCGCCAGCATGTTCTACACCGCCTATGTCGCGGATCGCGCCAAGGGCTCGGCCCCGCGTCCCGTTACCTTCATGTTCAACGGCGGCCCCGGCTCGTCGAGCATGTGGCTGCACATGGGCTCGTTCGGCCCGGTGCGGGTCGACACGCCCACGGCCGACGCTGCGGCGCCCGCGCCCTACCGCATCGTCGACAACCGCGAGTCGATCCTCGACAAGACCGACATCGTGTTCATGGACGCGATCGGCACCGGCCTGTCGCGCCCGCTCGGCAAGGCGAAGGGCGCCGACTTCTGGGGTGTCGATCAGGACATCGACGCGTTCACCCGCGGCATCCAGCGCTATCTGTCGATCCACGACCGGTGGGATTCGCCCAAGTTCCTGCTCGGCGAGAGCTACGGGACGCTACGCGCGGGCGGGCTCGTCCATTCGCTGCAGCAGCGCGGCGTCCAGATGAGCGGCGTGATCCTGCTGTCGTCGATCATGAACTACGGCATCCGGCAGCCGGGCTTCGACCAGCTCTACGTCACCTACCTGCCGAGCTATGCGGCGACGGCCTGGTACCACAACCGCCTGCCGAACCGGCCGCAGCAGCTCGAGCCTTTCCTGACCGAGGTGCGCGAATGGGCGCGCGGGCCCTATCTCGCGGCGCTCGCCAAAGGCGACGACCTACCTGACGCGGAACGCAACGCGATCGCCGCGCAGATGAGCGCCTATACCGGCCTGCCGGTGGACGTGCTGCTCCGCAGCGACCTGCGCCTCGACCTCGCCCGCTTCCGCAAGGAGCTGATGCGCGACCAGCGGCGCACCGTCGGCCGCCTCGACTCGCGGTTCGTCGGGATCGACGTCGACGCCGGGGGAGACGAGCCCGAATATGACGCGGCGGACACCTCGATCAGCGGCGCCTATATCGGCGCACTCAACAAATATCTGTTCGGGACGCTCGGGTACAAGACGCCGCTCAGCTACCGGCCGAACTTCTACAGCCAGATCAGCGGCAGCTGGGACTTCCGCCACAAGCTGCCCGGCGCACAACGCCCGACGGCGTCGGCCGCGACGTCGATGGATCTCGCGCTGGCGATGCGGCAGAACCCGCACCTGAAGGTGCTGTCGCTGAACGGCTATTACGACATGGCGACGCCGTTCTACGGGGCCGAGTACGACCTGAAGCACATGCAGATCGACCCGGCGCTGCGGAAGAACCTGAGCTTCCGCTATTATGAGTCCGGGCACATGATCTACATCCACCCGGAGTCGATGAGTGCGCTGAAGCGCGACCTCGACGCCTTCTACGACAGCGCCGTACGGCGATAGGAAGGCGAGCCGCGCCTGACCGGCGGGTCAGGCGCGGCGATCGCGCGCGGCGGCGACCTCGGCGAAGCTCGCCGGCAGGCTGAAGCCGTAGCGCATCGGGTCGTCGGCGTGCAGCTCGAAGGTCGCGGTGCCGGCGAAGGCGGACTCGCCGCCGACGCGCACGCGGACCGCGCCAGCCGGTTCGTCGACGTTTTCGACGACCTGCGCCGCGAACGGCATGCCGCCGACGCCGATGAAGCGGCGCTCGACGCCCATCCCGATCAATCCGCGCGCGTGATCGCGGGCCATGCGGGCGGTCACACCGCTGCCGGTAGGGCTACGGTCGACCTGCGCGTCGGCGAAGACGCAGAGATTGTAGCTGTCGGCGGACGGCCCGGCGTCGTCGGTGAGGATCGTGCCATAGAGGAAGCCGAGGTCGCCGGCGCCGGGGTGCTTGATGTCGAGCGCGGTACGGCCGGCCTCGGTGATGGCGGCACCCAAGGCGACGAGCTCCGGCAGCGGCGTGGTGAAGAAATCGCGGCCGAGCGCGGAGCTGGGCGCGATGAGATAGTAGGCGCCGCCGTAGGCGAGATCGCAGCGCAGGCGGCCGACGTTCGGGATGTCGAGATCGATGTCCGCCATCGCTAGGAAGGCCGGGACGCTGGTGAAGGCGGTCGAGACGACGCAGCCGTCGCGGACGGTGCAGGACACATCGACGAGGCCGCAGGGCAGCTCCAGCCGGAAGCCGGCGGCCGGGGCGCGGCCGGCCTCGACGAGCCACTTGCCGAGCGCGATCGTCGCGTGGCCGCACATCGTGCTGTAGCCCTCGTTGTGCATGAACAGCGCGCCGATGACGGCGGAGGGGTCCGAGGGCTCGACGGGGATGACGCCGTACATGCCGGCATGCCCGCGCGGCTCGAGCATCAGCGCGCGGCGTAAGTGGTCGTGCCGCTCGCGCGCCTCGCGGCGCTTGGCGAGGATGTCGGCGCCTTCGAGCCGGGGGTAACCATCGGTGACGATACGCACCGGCTCGCCGGACGTATGCATGTCGACGACGCTGATCCGGTACGGCGGCTGGCGCATCTCAAGCGATCGAGTGGTAGCGCTTGTAGATCCGGTCGAGCGTCTCCCGCCGGATCGGCACGCCCTGGCGGATCTTGCGCCACGTCGTCTCGCCGATGCCGTAGGTTGCCATGATCTGCTCGGCCGTCGCAGCCGGCAACTTGGCCCGGAGCCGGGCGAACTCGTCCGGAGCGACCGAAATCATCTGAAGCGCCATCGCTACATCCTTTCCGTGCCTGAACCCGGTTGCGTCACAGCGAAAGGTCGCTGTGCTCGATCGTCATCGGGCCGGCCGGCAGCCCGCGTTCGGCCTTCTGCTTCGCCACCATCTCCCGGACCTCAGCACGCAGCTTGCGGGCATCGTAGACGATGCCGTCCTTGATCGTCCACACGACGCCGCCGACGCGTTCGGTCTTGCCGGTGGCATCGTTCAATCGCAGCGTGCCCGTGCCGAACAGCAGCTTGAGATTGGCGAGCGGGTTGCCGTTGACCACCACCAGATCGGCCTTGCGGCCGACGCGGAGGGTGCCGATCTCGCTATCGCGGCCGAGAACGCGCGCGCCGGCCTGCGTGGCGGCATGGATGATCTCGAGCGGGCTGAACCCGGCCTCGCGGAGCAGCTCCATCTCCTGCACGTAGCCGAAGCCGTAGAGATTGTAGATGTAGCCGCTGTCGCTGCCGACCGTGACGGTGCCGCCGCGGTTCTTGTACTCGTTCACGAACTGCATCCAGAGGCGGTAATTGTCCTTCCAGGCCACCTCGTCTTCGGTGGTCCAGTCGAACCAGTAGGCGCCGTGATTGACGCGGCTCGGCCGGTACCAGTCCCACAGGCTGGGCAGCGTATAGTCGGCATGCCAGCTGGCGCGGCTCATGCGCATGAAGTCGCGGCTGGTCAGATAGGCCGTGAAGGTGGGGCTGAGCGCGAAGTTGCGCTCGAGCAGCGTATTCATCACCTTGTTCCACGCCTCCGACCCCGGCTTGGCAGCCTGCTGCCACAGCCGGCCCGACTGCCCAAAGCGCATCTGCTCGTCGTTGTTGACATAGTCGTTCGGCCAGCCCTGGACCGAGCGGTCGGTGAACATGGCCTCAGGAAGCCCGTACCAATGCTCCATCGATTCAAGGCCGTGGGCCGAGGTGTCGAGGACGTTGGCGTAGGCGACGACCGGCTGCGCGTGGTGCATCGTGGTGTGCAGCCCGAGCTTCTTCGCCTCCTCGATCGCGGCGAACAGGACATCCTCGTGCCCGCCGATGAACTTGATGCCGTCGACACCGCGCCGCTTGGCCTCGCGGACGGCGAACCGCGCCGTCTCGGCGTCGTTGACCGGCTTCGACAGGATATCCTGGAAGAAGGGATAGATATCGATCCGCGGCGCGACGATCTCGTTGCGGGCGCTGCGCGCCTTGATCGACGCCAGCCACTCGATCGGATGGCCGCTCCCGAGGTCGCGGACGGTGGTAACGCCGTGCGACATCCACAGCTTCAGCACATAGTCGGACGGCACCTTCTGCCCGTCCGAAAGGCTGTGCAGATGGACGTGCGTGTCGACGAAGCCGGGCATGACATAGTGGCCGGTCAGGTCGATCTCGTAATCGCCCTTCGCCGCGCGCTGGCCGGGATCGATCGCACCGGGCGCACCGATGGTCCGGATCTCGGCGATGCGGTCGCCCGACAGCACGATGTCGACCGGCCCCTGCGCGGGTCCGCCGGTGCCGTCGATCATCGTCGCGTTGCGCAGCACGATCCGCTGATAGGGGCCGACGCCCTGGGTGCGGGCCGGGATCGGGTCGGCGACGACCGTGCCGGCTGGCGCAGCCTGGATCGGAACCGGCAGGACGGCAGCGCCCAGAAGCAGGCTGCCGAGGATCGTGCAGAGACGGATGCGGGCTGAAGCGATCAAATCTTGTACTCCCGAAAGGAAAGCGCCGCCGAGCGGTGGGCTCGGCGGCGCGGGGAGGGACTAGAAGCGGGCGCGGGCGCCGACGAAGAAGCGCCGGCCGATGACGTCGTAGACCGAGACATCGGTATTGGCGTCGCCCGACAGCGCGGTGCCGAGGATCGGCGGCTTGTTGTCGAACAGATTGTCGATGCCGCCGAAGAACTCGAACTTCTCGTTCAGCCGGTAGGTGGCGGTCGCATCGGCATACCATTCCGCGTCGGTCTTCTGGACCGCCGCGGTGACGTTCGGGCGCAGTTCCAGCCCGCCGACCATCCGAGCCTGCAGGCGGAACGTCACCGGTCCGCTGTTGTAGGTGCTGCTGAGGTTGAGCTTGAAGTCCGGCGTGGCGAACACGCCGGTGCCGGTGCAGCCGCCGCCGAAGTAGCCGGCGCAGTCGAGCGGCGCCTGGTTGCTGATCACCTGCGTCGAGCGTTCGAACACCCAGCTGGCGATCGCCTGCAGCGTCAGGTTGGCGTCGTCGCCGTCGATCTGGAAGAAGCCGCCCAGCGGAATCCGGTAATCGGCCTGTGCGTCGATGCCCTCGACCTTGAGCGAGCCGATGTTGTTCAGCTGCGTCGAGACATAGTCGATCTGGCCGTTCGGCAGACGCCTGACGGCCCGGCAGGTCGCCGAGTTCAGGTCGAGATTGGCGAAGCAGTCGTTGATCGTCTGGTTGGCGTTGATGACCGCGATGGCATCATCCACCTTCACCTTGAAATAGTCGACCGTCAGGTTCAGGCGCTCGACGAACGGCGGCTGGATGACGGCACCGAGCGTGAAGGTCTTCGACTTCTCTTCATGCAGGCCGGGGTTGCCGCCGCTGCGGACGAGAAAGCCCAGCGACGCCTGGGTGAAGGTCGACAGGTCGGCGCGCGGCACGCCCTGGGCGACGCAGAGATCCTGCTGCGCCTGCGAGGGCTTGCGCGAGGCGATGCACGGATCCTCGCCAGACGAGAAGCCTTCGGTGATCGGCGAGAACAGCTCGTTCAGCGTCGGCGCGCGGATGGCGCTGTTGTAGGCCGAGCGGAAGCGCAGCCAGCTGACGGGCGCATATTCGCCGCCCAGCTTCCAGGTGAACACGCTGCCGATCGTCGAATAGTCGGAGTAGCGCGCCGCCGCTTCGATCGCGAGCGTGTCGGCGAACGGCTTGTCCTCAAGGATCGGCACCCGGAGCTCGCCGAACACTTCCTTGAGGTCGAACGAGCCGCCGCTGGGGCGCTGCGACATCGGCCCATATTCGCCGGCGACGTCGAGCGGGCTCGGATTGAAGTCGTAGCTATCCTTGCGATACTCGGTACCGATCGCCAGCGCCACCGGTCCGGCGGGAAGGTCGAACAGCTCGCCGCTGAGCGAGGCGCCTGCCACCTGCCGTTCGAAGAGATCGTTGCTGACGCGCGACGGCGTCAGGAACTTGCCGGCCTCCGGCGTGATCGAGCCCAGGCCGAAGATGTTGACTGGAACACAGCCGAGCGCCGGGTTGCGGCAGACAACCTGACCCTGCGCGTTGATGACCGTGTCGAGACCCTGGCTGAGACGCGCGAGCGAGATATAGCCTTCGTTGCGCGTATCGGTGCGGTTGCGCTGATACTGGTAGAAGCCTTCCCAGCGCCAGGCGCGGCCGAGCAGGTCGATATCGCCGCGCAGGCCGCCAGTGATGTTGAGCGAGTTGCGCTCGTAGAAGGAGTCGCGCGTGCCGAGCTCGTCGGCGCGGCGCGCCGCACCGACCACCGCCGCTGTCCCGTCGCCGTCCGCATCGAACAGCGCGCGGTTGTTGACGAAGAAGTCGCGCACCGCCGGCGAGAGACCCGGGTTGGTCGCGTAGTTCGGGACGAGCAGCGTCTGCGACGGCGCCCCCGGCGTCAGCGGCGCGAACGATTCCGGCGCCAGCGTCATGTCGTTCTGTGTGTTGACGAAATAGGCTTCGGCGAACGCCTCGACGCGATCGGCGATCTCGTAGCGGGCGAGCGCCGACGCCTGGATCCGCTCCATGGGACGGAGCAGATAGTTGAAGGGGGCGTAGTTGTACGCATTCTCCGGCGTGCAATAGGGTCCGGGCACGCCGTTCGCGCCGAACACGATGCTGGTCACCGACGAGCACGGACCCGAGGGCGTCATGTTCACGCCGACGAGGCCCGCCAGCTGCGACGAGCTCAGGCCGATTCGCGTTCCGGGAACGTTGCCCGAGCCGCCCGGGACGAGCTTGCCGTTGACCGTATCGAGCGGCACGCGGGCGAACGCCCGGTCCGCCTGGAAGACAGGTTCGCGCTTGGTGTACGACGCCGAGAAGACGACGTTGCCGCGGCCCTCGTCGAGGTTCGCACCGAAGGTCGCGTCGACCTTGTGCGACGCGCCGTCGTCGCGGAACGTCTGGCCGTAGAGGTAGCTGAGCTCGAGCCCTTCGAACTTGTTGTCGAGGATGAAGTTGAC
>JAEZQR010000037.1 GCA_023413015.1 Pseudomonadota bacterium | reverse complement strand
GCCTTCTTGAGCCACTGATCTTGCATAACCGTAAGCGCCGCAGGGTCAGTGTTGTAGGCAGCGAACGTATTGTTGGAAGCGTCTATGACGAGCAACTTGTCGTTGGCGTCCATCACCTGCCAAATGTGCTTTGCGCCGACATCAGCGGTGTAACTGGAATTTACATACCAGAGCGACTTGTGGACGCGCGTAGCTACTCCCAAGCTCCGGATGCGCTCTGCGACCTTCTCGTAATTCTGCCCGGGCTGATAGAGGTCGTACGAAACGAACTGGTTATTCGACATTGGTAGGTCTTTCTGTTCACGAAATGACCTCCCTTCCGAATGGAGTCGAGTTGCTATAGCGTGCTTGTGTCGCAAGACGCTCGCAACCGATCCGCTCCGCGGTGGGCGGCAAACCGGCTGAGAGTGCGGCGGGATTGGAGATTAGGCCCTCCGTCCTGCCGCCCACTCAGCTAGAACCAAGTAGTCACCCAACATCTGTATCTGTCTCGAAACCCGGATGACGGTTCCGTGACGTTCTACTGAATGTAGTAGTGACCCCCCGGTCCCTGAACCAAATCCTGTGCCCGATTCTGAACGTGCGCAAGTGGGGAAATCATGGTTTTTATTTTCTTGCGGTGGCTCAACGACCTAGAGTTCTAGGCTTGGTGGACCCCTTGACAGGCTCACGCCAAAACCGCCCGCGAACAACGCCTTAGCCGGGGAATGCAAGTGCCTGTAATCCACCAAGAAGACGTCATCGAATCGGCTGCCGACGCACTTTGGTTCTTCACCACATGCTTCGTGGCAGCATAGACTGCCATTGCTAGATGTAGTCGTAGACCGGCCTTGTCTTCTCTCTTGAGGACCCAAGGCGCTGCGGGGCAGGAGATAACGGTCGTGCGGCGTCTCCTTCCGAACTCGGTCAGGAGTTCATCTCCTACTATCACCCGATGGACTATATCCGCGCGCTGGATCGCGCCTACGAGCTGGAGGAAGGTCCGGCCGGACCATGACGGTCGAGGAGATGGTGAACGAAGGCGTGCGCCGCGCCTACATGCACCCGGAGAAGCCTCTACACGTCGAAACGGCGGCTGCGACAAGGACAAGTTCACTCTGATCGAGAGAAGACCAAGTTCGCGATGCTCAACCCGTCCAGGTGGCATGAGTCCTGAACAGGGCTGCGCTTGTCATCCGGTACGAAGTCGAGGTACGAAGTCAGCGGGAAGCATCGACAGCTAACCGCAGATTTTCGCCATTTTTGGTGCCGAAAGGCCCCGTCCTTTCCTGGGCACCACCGAGCGGTAAGTAGCTCGAAGATTTCACAATAAGGGCTCCTCAACGCCGGCCGCAGGACGCGCTCCGGTACCCCATGGCCCGACCGACGTGCCTCAGGCGGTGTCGGAAAAGTTCGGGACCATCCTTTCACATCGTCGGGAACCCGCGACCCTAGTCGCATATACAGTGCCGAAGCTCGGTTCCGCCCGCTACAGCCCTGCTTCCAATCGTCGAAAAATGACGCCAGTATGGGACGTTAGTGGGGGCAGGGATGGTTCGACTGGTTTCGTTCGGCGCGGCAGCGCTGCTTGCCGTTTGGGCGACGGTCCCGAGCGCGGCTCCGGCTGGCGCAGCGCCAGATACCCTCTCCCCTGCGAGTGTCGTTGCAGCCGGCGGCGCGCCGCAGCTCTTCGCTCCGGCGACCGAAGGGCAGATCGTGATCTATCGCGGTGCCACCCTGATCGACGGCACCGGCGGTCCAGCACGAGCCGATATGGCGGTGGTCACCGACGGCCCGATCATCCGGGAGGTAGTGCCGAGCGCCCGGTTGACCCCGGCCACCTTGCAGGGCGCGCGGATCGTCGAGCTACACGGACGCTATCTTCTGCCCGGCCTCATCGACAGTCACCAGCATCTCGCCACCCCGCCGAACCGCAAGGCTGCCGAGGCCGAAATGCGCCGGGGGCTGTACAGCGGGATCACGGCCATCCGCGACATGGCCGACGATGTTCGGTCGATCGCCGAGCTGGCGCGTGCCGCCCGCGTGGGCGAGATCGAAGGACCCGATATCTTCTATTCGGTGCTCGTCGCCGGTCCGAGCTTCTTCGAGGACCCGCGAACGCGCGTCGCCTCGCTCGGCGCCAAAGCTGGCGGCGTGCCTTGGATGCAAGCGATCACCGACGATACCGACCTGCGGCTCGCGGTTGCGATGGCGCGCGGCACCTCGGCGACCGGGCTCAAGATCTACGCCAACTTGCCGCCGCATCTCGTGAAGGCGCTTGCTGCCGAAGCACATGGTCAGGGCCTGCGCGTCTGGGCGCACGGGATGGTGTTCCCGACACCGCCGGCCGACGTGATCGCGGCCGCGCCCGATGTGATCTCGCACACCTGCTATCTCGCCTATCAGGTCTCCGCGAACCGGCCGCAGAGCTATCAGGACCGCTTTCCGGTCGACTACGCCCAGTTCAAGGACGGCGACAATCCAGTGATGGCCGGGCTCTTCCGGGAGATGAAGCGTCAGCGCATCATCCTCGATCCGACGATCCGCGTCTATGCGCAGACCGACAAGCAGGCGGCGAAGCCGGGCGCCAAGCCGTACCACTGCAACCTCGATCTCGCCGCCCGGCTGACGAACCAGGCCTGGCGCGAGGGGGTCGAGCTCTCGACCGGCACCGACGGCGCCACCGAACCTAAGGACCCTTACCCCGCGCTCCACGAGGAGCTGGTGCTCCTGGCCGAGAGGGCGGGCATGCCACCGGCGCAGGTCATCCGCTCGGCCACGCTCGTCGGCGCCATGACGATCGGCGAGGAGGCGCGGATGGGTACGATCGCGGCGGGCAAGCTCGCCAACTTCGTCGTGGTCGAGAAGAACCCGCTTCAGGATCTGCGGAACCTGCGCAGCGTGATGTTCACGGTCAAGCGTGGCCACCGCTTCGATCGCGGCGACTATCGCCCGATCGGCCCCGGCGAAATCCCGGCGCAGTGAGGAGCCGCATGGACCAGCCATCAGCTATCGGCCGTCGCGCCTTCCTATCGATCGCCGGTACCGGGGCGGCGATGGTTCCGGGCCTCGTCTCCGCCGCCACCACGCCGGACACGGACATGATCATCGTCAACGCGCTGGGTGGCCTGTCGAATCCGAACGCGACGCCTGCGGACGCCGAGGCGGGCGAATCCAAGCGCCGACCGTTCGAGCCGCGCGTGATCGCCGACGCCCGGGCATCGGGCGTCACGGCGATCAACTGCACGATCGGCTATGTCGCGGGCAACATGGAGCCGTTCGAGCATAGCATCAAAGAGATCGGGCTCTGGGACAGCCGCCTACGCCGGCACCCGGATGATCTTCTGAAGGTGCTGACCGCCGCCGATATCCTGCGCGCGAAGGCCGAGAACAAGATCGGCATCATCTACGGCTTCCAGAATGCCGCCATGATGGGAGACAAGGCCGAGCGCGCCGACATCTTCGCCGATCTCGGCGTGCGCGTCGTGCAGCTGACCTACAACCCCGCCAACCAGATCGGCGACGGCTCGATGGCGCCGGGCAACCGCGGGCTGACACCGTTCGGCCGCGAAGTAGTCGAGCGCCTGAACGGCAACCGGGTGATGGTCGACCTGTCGCACAGCGGCGAGCGAACCTGCCTTGAGGCCGCGCGGGTTTCGAAGCAGCCGATCTCAATCAATCACACCGGCTGTCGAACGCTGACTGATCTCCCGCGCAACAAGACCGACGAGGAGCTTCGCCTTGTCGCCTCGCGCGGCGGTTTCGTCGGCATCTACTTCATGCCGTTCCTCAACCCACGCAGTGTCGCGACCGCCGAGGACGTCGTCGCCCACGTCGATCACGCGGTCAGAATCTGCGGCGAGGATCATGTCGGCATCGGCACCGACGGCGGGATCACGGGCGTCGACGACATGGCCGCCTACCGCGCGCGGATCGCGAAGGAGATCGCGGACCGTCGCAAGGCCGGGATCGGCGCCAAGGGCGAGAACCCGGACACGCTTCCATTCGTGGCCGACCTCCAGGGGCCGACGCAATTCCGCGAGCTTGCCGATCGGCTGCGCCGGCGCGGCTACAAGGAGCGGATGATCGAGAAGATCCTAGGGCGCAACTTCCTGACCTATGCGCGTGAAGTCTGGGGCGCCTGAGTCCGCGCTGCGCGGCACGAAAGGGGTATGATGCCGGCCGATCTCGTAAGCTTCGTCAACACCGTCTTCGTGCCGGCCGGTCTGATGCTGATCATGTTCAGCATGGGCCTGACGCTGGCGCTGCGCGACTTCGGGCTCGTTCTCACCAACTCGAAGCTGGTGGCGACGGGGCTCGCCGGCCAGCTGCTGCTGATGCCGATGCTCGCACTGCTGGTGGGCGCGGTCTTCGGCCTCTCCCCGGAGCTCGCTTTCGGTCTTTTCATCCTCGGCATCTGTCCGGCCGGGACGACGTCGAATGCGCTGACGTTCGTGGGCCGTGGCAATGTCGCGCTCGCCGTCGTGCTGACCGCGCTTTCGAGCCTGGTGACGGTGTTCACCATCCCGCTGCTGCTCGCTTGGGGCATCCGCCATTTCGCAATCAGCGGCAGCATCCCCGAACTGTCGGTGCTTGATACCATGCGGCAGCTGGTGCTGATCACCGTGCTTCCCATCGTGGCCGGCATGGTCGTCCATCGCTTCGCCCCCGGCCTCGCGGTGCGGGCCAGTCGCTGGCTGCGGCCAACCGCAATGATCGTGATGATCGGCGTCATCGGCTTCTCGGTGATCGTCAGCTTGGAGATGGTGCTGCTCAACGTCGTGCGGGCCGGTCCCGCGATCTGGACGCTCAATCTGGCGGCTACGCTCGCCGGCTTGGCGATCGCATGGCTCATCCGGGCAGGGCCGCGCGACGCGATGACGCTGGCGATCGAAGTGGGCGTCCACAACGTGACGCTCGCGATCTTCATCACCCTCAGCGTCCTTGGTAGCCTCCCGCTTGCGGTCATGCAGAACATCTATGGCGTCATCATGCTGCTCAACGCCGGGCTGCTGATCCGCTGGATGCGGTCGCGGCATGCAGGTGGCCTGACTGAAGCGCCATGAAGCTGACGATCATCTCGGCCGAGGAGGTTGCTCGGCATCTGACATATGATCGCTGCATCCCGCTGATGCGCGAGGCGATGATCGCGCTGTCCAAGGGGCGGACGCGCCAGTTGTTGCGCGGGATCATCGATCTCGAAGGCGGCGGCGCCTTAGGGGTAATGCCTGGTGGGATGGACGACACCGGCGCCTTCGGGGCCAAGCTCGTCAGCGTCTTTCCGGGCAATTTCGAACGCGGGCTGCCGTCCCACCAAGGGGTGGTCGCGCTGTTCGATCCGGAAAGCGGTGCGCCGGTCTGCATCCTCGATGCCGGGGAGATCACCGCGATCCGGACCGCCGCCGCCTCGGCGGCGGCGGCGGATTGCCTGGCCCGGCCCGACGCGAAGCGCTTGGCGATCCTCGGCTATGGCGAGCAGGCGTGGCGCCATGTCGAAGCGATCCGCCACGTCCGAGACATCGAACATGTCGCCGTGTGGGGGCGTTCGCCGTCGCGCACCGCGGCTTTCGCCGCACGGGTGCGCACACTTGGGCTGGCGGTAACGGCCGCGCCGGATGTCGAGCGGGCGGTCGCCGGTGCCGACATCATCTGCACGGTGACGGCGGCGTCCGAACCGCTGCTCTACGGCCGCCTCGTCCCCGAGGGCACCCACCTGAATGTGGTAGGATCGAGCCGGTCGAATGCGGCCGAGATCGATACCGGCCTTGTGTGCCGCTCCCGCTTCTTCGCCGATCATCGCCCGGGCGTGCTGTCGCAGGGCGGCGAATTCCTGCGCGCCAAGGCCGCGGGCCGGGTGGATGATGATCATGTTCTGGGCGAAATCGGCGAGGTGATGGCCGGTACGCTCGCCGGCCGTCTCACCCCGGCCGACATCACCCTCTACAAGTCGCTCGGCTCGATCGTGCAGGATCTGGCGAGTGCCTGGTACCTCTATCGCGCCTGCCGCCAAGGCGGTTGAGAGCGGCCTCCGCGCCTCAGCCCAGGTGAAACACTCGGGCCGCCTCCCGCGTTGCCTGAGGATAGGTGGGAGGCGGTGTGCTCGATATCGATCGCGGCGGCAGGCTCGGAGGCCTGTGGCGATTCAGGGCAGCCATGGCGTTTGGGCTGGCGCTCGCCACGGGCGCGACGGCCGAGACGGTGTTTGTTTCGGACGAGGAACTTGATGTGGTGCATGTTATCGACGGCACCACGTTCGAGCCGGTGGGGCGGATCGCGGTGGGCAAGCGGCCGCGTGGGGTGAGCCTGTCGTCCGACGGCAAGCAGCTGCTCGTCGCGGTGAGCGACGACAACCGCATCGGGGTTGTCGATCTCGCCAGCCGCAAGCTCGTCCGCAGCGTGCCGTCCGGCCCCGATCCCGAGCGGTTCGCGGTCAGCCCCGACGGGCGGACCTTCTACGTCGCGAACGAGGATGATGCGCGCGTCTCGTTCATCGATGCGGCGTCGGGCCGGCTGCTGCGCGAGGTGGAGGTCGGGCCCGAGCCAGAGGGCATCGGCATCAGCCCCGACGGGCGCTGGGTCGCCGCCACCTCGGAAGCCGCCAGCCTCGTCCATCTGATCGACACGCGCGATGGCCGGCTGGTCGACAGCAAGATGGTCGGCACGCGCCCGCGCGACGTGCTGTTCACGCCCGACGGGCGGCAGTTCTGGGTGTCGTCGGAGCTGCGGTCGACGATCAGCGTGTTCGACACCGCGTCGCGGCGCGAGCTGCACGTCATCGACCTCGAGGATGCCGACCCGCCCGAGAATGTCCAGGCGGTCCAGATGGCGATGACGCACGACGGCACGCGCGCGTTCGTGGCGCTGGGACGCGGCAACCATGTCGCCGAGATCGATCCCAAGACCTATCGCGTCGTCCGCTACTTCCCCGTTGGCTTCCGCAACTGGGGCCTCGCGCTGTCGCCCGACGAGCGGCACCTCTATGCCGCGAACGGCCTGTCGGGCGACCTCAGCGTCATCGACCTGCGGGCCAACCGCACCATCAGGACCATCAAGCTCGGAGGACGGCCATGGGGCGTCGCGGTCGCACCCTGATATCGATCGCGCTGGCGGCCGGTCTGCTGTCGCCGGCCGCTGCCGCCGAGCGCGAGTTGCGCGTCTGCGCCGATCCCAACAACCTGCCCTTCTCGAACGCGGCAGGCGAAGGGCTCGAGAACAAGATCGCCGAGCTGATCGCCGCCGACCTCGGCGCCAAGGTCAGCTACACCTGGTGGGCGCAGCGCCGCGGCTATGTGCGCAACACGCTCAAGGAGCAGCAGTGCGACCTGTGGCCCGGCATCGCTAGCGGCGTCGAGATGGTCCGCACGACCCGGCCCTATTACCGGTCGACCTACGTCTTCGTGACGCGCGCCGACCGCAACCTCGACATCGCCTCGCTCGACGATCCGCGGCTGCGCCAGCTCAAGATCGGGGTGCAGCTGATCGGCGACGACGCCTCGAACACGCCGCCCGCGCATGCGCTGGCGCGGCGCGGCATCGTCGACAATGTGCGCGGCTACACGCTCTACGGCGACTACAGCCAGCCCGACCCGCCGGCTATGATCGTCAAGGCGGTCGCCGACGGCGAGGTCGACGTCGCCGCCGTCTGGGGGCCGCTCGCCGGCTTCTTCGCCGCGCGCTCGCCGGTCCCGCTCAAGCTCACCCCGGTGCAGCCGTGGCTCGACGGACCGCAATGGCCGATGGTGTTCGACATCTCGGTCGGCGTGCGGAAGGAGGATGCGGCGCTCCGCCGCGAGGTCGAGGCCGTGCTCGATCGCCGCAAGCCAGAGATCGATGCGCTGCTGGCGCAATATCATGTGCCGGTCGTCGGTCGGGGATCGGAATAGCCTGCGGACGGTTGTCGGCGCACGCACCGTCATTCGGGAGATCGAACATGCAGATGCGAAAGCTGGGCTCGCAGGGGCTTGAGGTGTCCGCGCTCGGCCTGGGCTGCATGGGCATGTCCGACTTCTATTCGGGCCGCGACGAGGCGGAGGCGGTCGCTACCATCCACCGCGCGGTCGATATGGGTATCAACTTCGTCGATACCGCCGACATGTACGGGGCGGGGCGCAACGAGGAGCTGGTCGGCCACGTGGTACGCGAGCGGCCCGAATGGGTGGTCGTCGCCACCAAGTTCGGCAACGTGCGCGCGCCCGACGGCGCCTACCTCGGCATCAACGGCCGGCCCGACTATGTGCGCAGCGCCTGCGATGCGAGCCTCAGGCGGCTCGGCATCGAGATCATCGATCTCTACTACCAGCACCGCGTCGACCCGGACGTGCCGATCGAGGAGACGGTCGGCGCGATGGCCGAGCTGGTGCGCGAAGGGAAGGTACGTTACCTCGGTCTCTCCGAAGCCGCGCCGCAGACCATCCGCCGCGCGCACGCCGTCCACCCGATCACCGCGCTCCAGACCGAATATTCGCTGTGGAGCCGCGACCCCGAGGACGAGATCCTGCCCACCGTGCGCGAGCTCGGCATCGGCTTCGTGCCCTATTCGCCGCTGGGGCGCGGCTTTCTGACCGGCCAGATCAAGACGCCCGAGGACCTCGCGCCCGACGATGCCCGCCGCAACCATCCGCGCTTCCAGGGCGAGGCGTTCCAGAAGAACCTCGACCTCGTCGCCGAGGTCGAGGCGATCGCGCGCGACAAGGGCTGCACGCCGGCGCAGCTGGCGCTCGCCTGGGTGCTGCATCAGGGCGACGACATCGTGCCGATCCCCGGCACCAAGCGCCGCAGCTATCTCGAGGAGAACCTCGCCGCGCTCGACGTGGTGCTCGGCCCCGACGACCTCGCGCGCATCGACCGTGCCTTCCCGAACGGCGCGGCGACGGGCAGCCGCTACCCCGAGCAGTCGATGCGCGCGGTCAACCGCTAGCGCGGCCTAGCGGCGGGCCCCCGCGCTCGCCGTGCGCGCCGCCCGGAACTCCGAGTCCGCGCTCCACTCCGGCCAGTCGCGCGAATCGGCGAGGCCGCGCCCGACGTTGTAGAGCAGGGTGAGGTCGGGCTGGAGGCCGGAGAGGTCCCAGTCGGCGCTCCATTCGTCGGCCTGCTGGTGATAGCGGTCGCGCGTATAGGCCTCGCCCAGCGCCTTGGCGCGTTCGGTGCCGCCATTGACCAAGTCGCGGCCGGTGCCGAACGAGACCGCCGGCACGCCCTGCTTGGCGAACGGGAAGTGGTCGGAGCGGTAGAAGCCGCCGGCCTCGACGCGCGGGTCGGGCGTGTAGGTCCGTCCCAACTTGCCGCCTTCGGCGACCAGCCGGTCGAGCAGCCCGAGCTTGGCGGTGCCCGAGATGGTGAAGTCCTTGGCTGCCCCGAGGCCGATCGTCGAATCGAGGTTGATCACGCCCGCCGTGGTCGCGAGCGGATAGACCGGGTTGGCGGCATAATAGGTCGAGCCGAGCAGTCCCTTCTCCTCGGCGGTCACCGCCAGGAACACGAGCGAGCGGTCGGTGCGCGGCGCCTGAACGAAGGCGCGGGCGAGCTCGAGCATCATCGCAATGCCCGAGGCGTTGTCACGCGCGCCGTTGTAGATGCGGTCGCCACGGGCGTCGGGCTCGCCGACGCCGAGATGGTCCCAGTGGCCCGAATAGATCACCGTCTCGTCGGCACGGCTCTTGCCGGGCAGCAGGCCGAGCACGTTCTTCGACACGATCGTCTCGGGCTTCACCGTGTAGCTCGCCGACAGCGTGCTGTTGAGCGCGACCGGCTTGAAGTCGCGCTTCTTCGCCGCCGCCTTCATCGCGTCGAAGTCGTGACCGGCCGCCTTGAACAGATCGACGGCGAGGTCGCGCTGGATCCAGCCTTCCATCGGCGTGTGCGCTGCGGCCGGGTTGTCGCGCACGATGTCGAACATCGTGTTGGTGTTGGAATTCTTGACCGTTGCCCAGCCATAGGATGCCGGCTCGGTTTCGTGGATCACGAGCACGCCGGCTGCGCCCTGGCGCGCCGCTTCCTCATATTTGTACGACCAGCGGCCGTAGTAGGTCATGGCCTTGCCGCCGAAATCGCCTTCGCCACCCTCGAAATCGGGGTCGTTGACGAGCACCACCAGCACCTTGCCCTTGAGGTCGGCGCCCTTGAAGTCGTCCCAGTTGCGCTCGGGCGCGCTCACGCCGTAGCCGACGAACACCAGCGGCGCGTCCTTGAGGCTGATCTGCGTCTGACCGGTGAGCGCAGCGCGCACCGAGATTTCGTTGCCTTGAGCGAGCGGGCGGGCCTTGCCGCCGACGCTCATCGACAACTCGGGGGTTCCCACGATGTCCGACTTCAGCAGCGGCACGTCCTGCGTCCAGCTCCGCGTGCCGTTCGTCGCCGGGCCACCCGGCTGGAGGCCGGCTGCCTTCATCTGCGCAACGATATACTCCACCGTCTTCGTCTCGCCGGCAGTAGCCGGCGCGCGGCCTTCGAACGCATCGCTCGACAGCACCTGCACGTCGCGGCTGACGCGGGCCGCATCGAAGGTCGGCGCCGTCGCCGCAACCGCCACGGCCGAGGACAGGAGCGCCGCGCCGGCAAGGAGAGTCGATAGCTTCATGAACGTCATCCGCTTTCGTGCTGGGGAGTAATGCGGATGGGTGTAGCCCAAAGGAAGCGGGTTCGTGAACTCCGCAACGGATGCGTTGACGCTGCGGCCTACCGTCGCCATGGCACAGGGCTATGGCCCGTCTTTCCTGCTTCTGCTGCCTGCTGGCCGCGTTTCCGGCAGCGCCCCTGTTTGCACAGACTGCGTCCGGGACCATCCCCGAGACAATCGTCGTTACCGGCCGCAGCCTGCCCGCACCGGCCGGCGCCGCGGCTTACGGCAGCGTACTCCTCGATCGCGACCGGCTGACCGGCAGCGCCTCATCCCGGCTGGAGGACGCGTTGCGCGGCATCGCCGGCTTCCAGCAGTTCCGCCGCACCGACAGCCGGAGCGCCAACCCGACGAGCCAGGGCGCGACGCTGCGCGGCCTGGGCGGCAATGCTTCCAGCCGGGCGCTGGTGCTGCTCGACGGCGTACCGGTCGCCGATCCGTTCGCCGGCTACATCCCCTGGTCCGCGCTCGACCCCGAGCGGCTGGGCGCAGTCCGCGTGACGCGCGGCGGCGGGGCGGGGCCGTTCGGCGCCGGCGCGGTCGGCGGGACGATCGAGCTGTTCAGTGCCACGCGCGATGACCTCGCCCCCACCGTCCTGAGCGCGGCTTACGGCAGCCGCGACAGCGTCGAGGCCGCTGCCTCGCTCGCCGAGCGGCTCGGCGCCGGCTTCGGGACGCTGTCGGGTCGCTTCGAGCGCGGCGACGGCTACATCCTCATCCCCGAGCGCCAGCGCGGCCCCGTCGACCGCCCCGCCCGCTACGAGCAATGGTCGGTGGCGG
>JAEZQR010000010.1 GCA_023413015.1 Pseudomonadota bacterium | reverse complement strand
GCTTCGCCGGCAGCCATGCTGCGTCAGCTTATCGCGGGCTTGCCGACTGCGGCGCCGGCCGTGCGAAAGCGTTACGTCAGGGCAGGGGACGAGGTGGACGCAGGCCGGGCGGCATCGCTCCGAACCTGGGTCCGGGCGAAGGCACGACGCATGGCGAGTAGCGCGCCACTGTTGGTGGAGCCTGCCCCACTCTCCATTCCGACGTTCGGGTGGCAGCGCTGGGTCTCGGCCGGGTTTTCGCTGGCGCTGCTCGTCGTGATCGCCGGCCAGCTGGATCGGGCCGACCTCCTTGCCGTCCTCGGGCTGGTCCCGTCCTCGCGCCTGTTCTGGCTCGTGTTCGCGGCCTATTTCCTTACCGAGCCCCTGTCGCAGTGGATCATCTTCCGCCGCCTCTGGGGCCTGCCCTTCGCGGGAATCCGCGCGCTTCTGCTCAAGATCGTCTGCAACGAAATGCTCGTCGGCTACAGCGGCGAGGTCTATTTCTACACTTGGGCGCGGCGACATGCCGATCTGGTCGGCTCGCCGTTCGGCGCCGTGCGCGACGTCGCCGTCACCTCGGCGCTGGTGGGCAACGCGGCGACGATCGCATTGCTGCCCTTCGTTCTTCCCGCGCTGCACAGCTTCGGTCTCGGTGCCTACGCCCGGCCGGCGATCTGGTCGATCGTGGCGTTGCTGGTCGGGTCGATCGGGGCGGTACTGTGGGGCTCGCGCATCTTCGCCGTCGGGCGACGCGAACTCGTCGTGATGAGCGCCGTCCATCTCGTGCGGCTGCTGGCGACGACGGGGCTGCTGGCGCTGATGTGGATGCTCGTCCTGCCGCAGGTGCCGATCATGCTCTGGGGCATGCTGGCGGCGCTACGCCAGCTTATCGCGCGCCTGCCGTTCGTCCCCAACAAGGACATCATGTTCGCCGGCGCGACGGCGTTCCTCGTTGGCCAGGAGACTCAGGTGAGCGCCCTGATAACGATGTGCGCCGGGTTCCTGCTCGCTGCCTATGTGGTGGTCGGCGGCGTGCTGAGTATCGCCAGTCTGCTGGAAGCGCAGCGGTGAGACGCTGGATGACACTGGTCGCCGGGATCGGCGTCGTGGCGGTCACGACCGCGTCCAAGCCGCTGCTGGGAACGGAAAACGCGACCTGCCGTTCGCCCGAGCCCGGTCCCGCCGTCGAGGTGGTCGTCGAAGGGCTCAAGGACCGGCGCGGGACTCTTCGGCTCGAACTCTATCCACCGAACGACGACGATTTCTTGGGCGACGATGCCCAGCTTGTCCGGGCCGGCAAGGCTTTCCGTCGGATCGACGAGTCCGTCCCGCAGAGCGGGCCGGTCTCAATCTGCCTGCGCGCGCCTGCGCCCGGCCGCTACAGCCTGGTGCTGCTGCACGACCGCAACGGCGACCTGAAGTTCAACGCCTTCTCCGATGGCGCGGGCTTTCCCGGCAATCCGCGGCTCGGGCTCTCGAAACCGAAGGCGGCCGCAGCGGTCGCGGACGTGCCGGAGGGAGTCATCACCCTCCATATCCGGCTGAACTACTGGCGCGGCCTGTCGTTCGGGCCGTTGCGCCACCCCGAGGGCTGAGCCGTGCGCATCGCCGATGTCTGTGCCTTCTATACCCCGCACGGCGGCGGCGTGCGCACCTATGTCGAGCGGAAGCTGGCTGCGGGGGCGGCCCTCGGCCAGGAGATCGTCATCATCGCCCCGTCGGCTCGCGATGGCGTCGAGGAACGGCCGGATGGCGGGCGCATCATCCATGTGTCGGCCCCCAGGTTCCCGCTCGACCGCCGATACCGCTATTTCGCCGATGCGGCCGCGGTCCATGTCGCCCTGGACCGGGTCCGGCCGGATGTCGTCGAAGCATCCTCACCGTGGCGAAGCGCCCGCTTCGTCGCCGAATGGCGGGGCGAAGCGCCCCGGGCGCTCGTCATGCACGCCGATCCGCTTGCCGCCTACGCCTATCGCTGGTTCGGCGGGATCGCGGACCGGGTGACAATCGACCGCTGCTTCGAGAGTTTCTGGCGTCACCTGCGACGGCTAGGGGCCGGGTTCGACGTCATCGTCTGCGCCAGTCACCACCTCGCACGCCGCCTGTCGAACGGCGGCGTCGCGGGCGTCGTCAGCGTCCGGATGGGTGTGGAACCCGGCATATTCTCCCCTGCTAGACGCGACGAGGAACTGCGCCGCGGCTTGCTGGAGCGATGTGCTCTGGGGGCATCGGCCGATCTCCTGATCGGGGTCGGGCGACACGGTCCCGAGAAGCGTTGGCCGATGATCGTCGACGCCTACGAGGCCGCGAGCGTTCACCGGCCGATCGGGCTGGTACTGATCGGCGAGGGGCGCGCGAGCGTAGCGCTCGCCCGGCGCGTTGCGGGCAACCCGCACATCCGGCTCCTCGCCCCCATCCGCGATCGCACAGCCTTCGCGTCGCTGCTTGCAAGCTGCGATGCGCTCGTTCACGGCTGCGAGGCGGAAACCTTCGGACTCGCAGCCGCCGAGGCGGTGGCCTCGGGGCTGCCGATCGTCGTACCGGACGAGGGCGGGGCGGCCGATCTTGCGGCGCCGGGGTGCAGTGAGGTCTATCGGCCCGCCGACGCCCATGCAGCCACCGCGGCGATCCGCCGGCTGCTCGCGCTCGATCGGGTCGCCGTCGGCGAGGCTGCACGTCGCGCAGCCACCGGAGCACGGACGCTCGACACGCATTTCGCCGAGCTTTTCGACGTTTACAGCGGTTTCGTATCCGCATCGTCCGTGGCGGCATGACCGAGGCGGTATCGCACCACGTAGCCGATATGGTCGGACAGCATCGTGCCGTCGGCCTCGCGCCCGAAGGCCGCGTCGGCGCCGATCGCTTCGATCGCCGTCCGTCGGCCGCTGGTGAAGAACTGCCAGTCCCGCGACTCGGCAAGCGCGCGCCGCGTACCGGGCGAAAGAGGGATGCCGGCCTCGTGGCAGTGCCCGAGCGCGTCGCGTACCGGTTGGCGCAGGGGTCCCGACCATTTGGCCGAGCGCATCAGGAGATAGGCGCGACGTGCGGTGGCCCGGCCGACGTTGAAATCGCCCGCGACGACAAGCGGCAGGCGCGGATCGTGGGCGCGGGCGAGGAAGGCGCCGAGCGCGTCGACCTGCCGCTCGTAAGCGGAGATCGAACTCGGCCAGTCGACGCCGGACGCCCGCTTCGAATTGAGGTGCGTCGTGACCACATCGACATCGCCGCCGGGCATCGCGATCCGGGCGAGGACGGCTCCCTTGTTGGCGAGGCAGTCGTAACCGACGCAGTCGGCAAACGCGAATCGATGGGCGGCCCGGATCGGATAGTCCGAGAAGACCGCAAGCCCGCTGTCGACGACCTTCTCGGCGTCGCCGCCAAGGAGGGATCGGATCGCGGTCACGATGGCGCTGGCTCCCTCCGACCCGCGCGGCACCGGCGGGCCGAACACCGCATAACGATATCCGCCTTCCACGCCGATGCCTTTGGTCACGTGCGTGAAGGCCTCCTGCAGCACGACGATGCTCGGTTGGCGCCCGACCGCGCGCATCGATCGCAGACGCGCCGCGATACGGCTGAACGCCTGGGTCCGGTCCCGTTTCAGCGGCCACGGCAGCCCGTCGATGTTGTAGGTAAGCACCGAAAAGACCAGCCCCGCGGGACGGGCAGCCGCCGGGTACGCAGCGAGGGCGAGGACAAGCAGGGCTGCCGCGCCTCTCGATATGCACCGCATATAACCGGCCTCCCGGCCTCGCGCATCTCCCGTCCTGTCCCGCTTGAATGACGATGCGACCCGGCCGGCGCCTCAGTCGCGGGACACCTGCAATATGCCGCAGCCGCACGCGGCTTGCGCGGTTCGTCGAAACGCAGGAGGATCGGGCTGCCCTCGCCGGATTGCTCCTGGGAGAGGTCGTCGATGCACGTTGGCCCCTGGTATAAGCGGCGCCGTCGCTGGGACGCGCAAGCCGCGCCATACCGGCTCGGGCCGGGCCTCGTGACCGGTGCCGCCGACGATGACCCGTCGGGTATCGCAACCTACAGCCAGGCCGGGGCGCAGTTCGGCTATGCGACGCTCTGGACGCTGTTCCTGACCATACCGTTGATGATCGCGGTCCAGATCATCAGCGCGCGGGTCGGGGCCGCCAGCGGCAAGGGGCTCATCGCCAACATCGCCCGGCACCATGGCCGGCCGTTGCTGGTGACGCTCGTCGCCATGCTGTTCGCCGCCAACGTCTTCAACATCGCCGCCGACATCGCCGCCATGGGCGAGGCGCTGCGCCTGGTCGTCGGCGGTCCGCCCAATGGTCATGCGCTGGTCTTCGCGTTGGTGACGCTGCTCCTGCAGCTCTTCGTTCCCTATCGCCGCTACGCCGAGTTCCTGAAATGGTCGACGCTCGTGTTGTTCGTATATGTGGCGGCAGCGCTGACGCTGGCGGTACCGTGGAGGCAGGTGGCGCGTGCCTTCGTGTTTCCCGACATCCGCCTGACGTCGGATTACCTGCTGATCGTCGTTGCCGTGCTCGGCACGACGATCAGCCCGTATCTCTTCTTCTGGCAGGCAGCGCAGGAAGTCGAGGAGGCGCATCGGGCGGTGAGCCCCCGGCGCCGGACAAGCGCGGCCAAGGCGCAGCATATGGCGGTCGAGCGGATCTTCGTCGACACGACGGTCGGCATGATCTTCTCTAACCTGGTCGCCGGCTTCATCGTCATCACGGCCGCCGCCGCGTTGCACGCCAACGGCGTGACCGAGATCCGGACCGCTGCCGAAGCCGCGGAGGCGCTGCGGCCGGTGGCGGGCGACCTCACCTTCGCCCTGTTTGCCATAGGAATCATCGGCACGGGGCTGCTCGCCGTGCCCGTGCTGGCGGGATCGGTGGCCTATGCCGCGGCCGAGCTGTTCGCCTGGCAGTCGAGCCTCGAGCTGATGCCTTGGCGCGCCAGTGGCTTCTACGGCACGATCGTCCTGGCTGTCGGGCTCGGCGTGGCGATCGACTATATGGATGCCGATCCGATCCGCATGCTGGTCTGGAGCGCGGTGGTGAATGGCATCGTCGCCGTGCCGATGATGGCGATGCTGATGCGGCTGACGCATGTTCCCGAGGCGATCGGCCTGCCGCTGCCCGGCCGGGCGCTTCGTTGGCTCGGCTGGGCGGCCACTCTGGTCATGGGCGCCGTCGTGCTCGCGCTCGCCTGGACGAGTCTCAGCGGCTGAGCCGCTAGGCCGTGCGTCGCGCGAAGTGGACGACGATGGCGATGATCGCGATCAGCAACAGGAGATGGATGAGGCCGCCCGCCACGTGGAAGACGAGCCAGCCGAGCAGCCACAGGATGCCCAAGATAATCGCGATGGTAAGCCACATGGAGCCGCCTCCTCTTGCCCCCGGGCAAGGTGGCCGCGGCCACCCGCCACGTGAACGGACCGCGACCCGAGCGGTTCCGGCGCCTCGTGGGCCCTATTCCACCGTCACGGACTTCGCGAGGTTCCGGGGCTGATCGACGTCGGTACCCTTCGCCACGGCGACATGATAGGCGAGGAGTTGGACCGGAACGGCATAGACCAGCGGCGCGATCAGCGGATGCACCTTCGGCATCTCGATCGTTGCCAAGCAGCCGTCGCCGGCTTCGGCGAGGCCTTCGGCGTCCGACACGAGCACGATCTTGCCGCCGCGGGCGCGCACCTCCTGCATGTTCGAGACGGTCTTCTCGAACAGCGGGCCCGACGGCGCGAGCACGATCACCGGCACTGCCTCGTCGATCAGCGCGATGGGGCCGTGCTTCATCTCGCCCGACGCATAGCCTTCGGCATGGATGTAGCTGATCTCCTTGAGCTTCAGCGCGCCTTCAAGCGCGAGCGGATAATCGGGGCCGCGGCCGAGGTAGAGCACGTCGCGCGCCGGCGCGATCAGCGGCGCCATCGCCGCGATCTCCTGGTCGTGCACGAGCGCGGCGTTGAGCGCGGCGGGCGCCTCGAGGAGATGGCGGACGATCTCCTGCTCGTCCTCGCGCGACAGCCGGCCCTTCTTGCTCGCGAGATGAGCCGCCAACGCGGCCAGCACCGCGAGCTGGCAGGTGAACGCCTTGGTCGAGGCCACGCCGATCTCGGGGCCGGCATGCGTCGGGAGCAACAGGTCGGCCTCGCGCGCCATCGAGCTGGTCGGCACGTTGACGACCACCGCGATCTTCTGCCCGTTCGCCTTGCAATGCCGCAGCGCGGCGAGCGTATCGGCCGTCTCGCCCGACTGCGAGATGAACAGCGCCAGCCCGCCGGGCTGCAGCACCGGATCGCGGTAGCGGAACTCGGAGGCGACATCGATGTCGACCGGCACGCGCGCGAAGGTCTCGAACCAGTATTTCGCGACCATGCCGGCGTAGAAGCTGGTGCCGCAGGCAACGATCGTGATGCGCTCGACGTCGCCGAGGTCGATGTCCATCTGGGGCAGCGCCACCTGCTGCTCGAGCGGGCGGATATAGCTCTGGAGCGTCTGCGCGACGACGGTCGGCTGCTCGAAGATCTCCTTCTGCATGAAGTGGCGGAAGGGGCCCTTCTCGACCGCGGCGGCGGTCACGCCCGAGGTCGTCACCTCGCGCTCGACCGGCTTGTTGTCGCGGTCGAAGATCTGCGCGCCCTCGCGCGTGACGATGACCCAGTCGCCCTCGTCGAGATAGGCGATCTTCTGCGTGAGCGGCGCGAGCGCCAGCGCATCGGAGCCGAGATAGGTCTCGCCGTCGCCGTAGCCGACGACGAGCGGCGAGCCGAGGCGCGCGCCGATCAGCAGGTCCGGATGCTGGCGGAAGGTGATCGCCAGCGCGAAGGCGCCGCGCAGCTGCGGCAGCACCGCCTTGACGGCCTCGGTGGGGCTGAGGCCGGCTTCGACCTGTTCGGAGACGAGGTGGGCGACGACCTCGGTGTCGGTCTCACTCTCGAAACGGCGGCCGCGCGCGGTCAGCGCCTCGCGCAGCGGCTTGAAGTTCTCGATGATGCCGTTGTGGACGAGCGCGACCTCGTCGGTCGCGTGCGGGTGCGCGTTGTTCGTCGTCGGGGCGCCGTGCGTCGCCCATCGCGTGTGCGCGATGCCGATCACGCCCGGGGCCGGATTGCCGGCGAGCTCCTTGACGAGGTTGCCAAGCTTGCCCTCCGCGCGGCGCCGGACGAGCCGGCCACCGTCGACGGTGCAGACGCCGGCCGAGTCATAGCCGCGATATTCCATGCGCTTGAGGCCGTCGACGAGCCGGTCCGCGACGTCTTCCTTGCCGACGATGCCGATGATGCCGCACATTGTTCTTCTCTTTTCTACAAGGTGTAGGGGACACGGATGCCCGGCATCTCGGCCGGGAAATCCTTGGTGTTGCGGGTAACGAGAACACGCCCGCGGGTGAGCGCGGTTGCGAGGATGATGGCGTCGGGCGTTTTCAGGCGCGGCCGTTCGCGGCGCAAAGCGGCTGCCCGCACGCCGATCTCGCCATCGACCTCATCGATGCCGAAACCTTCGAGGAAGCGTTCTGCGCGGCGCAGCCCTTCGCCGCTGCCCTTCGACATGACCTCGATCCAGGCGAGGCGGCTCACCCACAGGCGTTCGCCGCGTGCCAGCGCGCGCTCAATCTCGATGCGCGCCTGATCGAAACCACAAAGCGCGTCGATAACGATATTGCTGTCGAAGCTGAAGCCGCTCACTCGCCGGCGCGCTTTCCGGAGGGCCGGCCATGCTGCGCCAGCCAAGCCTTGTGCCGTTCGTGCTCGCGGTCGTCCTCGGCATCGAAGAGATCAGGGAATTCGGCGCGGACTTCTTCGTAATCATCGTCCCAGGGGCGGGTCCAGGCGGCGCGTTCGCGCCGCTGCCATTCGACGGCGTCCCCGATGTCGGTGCGACCCTTCCATGCGCCGAAGCCGGCCTTGAGCCAGTCCGCCGAAGTTTCCACCCGATAGGCGGCGACCGCCTCGCGCAGCAGCGCAGCGCGCGACTTGCCCTCCTCGGCCGCTTTGCGGTCGAGCCATTTGACGTCGTCGTCGGGTATGTCAGCGAGGAATCGCATTTAATATATCGATATCATATCATGATATCAGATCAAGCATTCTTCTTCTTGGCTGTCATCATTTCGCGAAAGCGAGCCGCCCAGCCCGGCTTGTCGGCCTGTTCCGGCCGGACGAGGCGCAGCGCGTCGGCGGGAACGTCGCGGGTGACGGTCGAGCCGGCGCCGACGATCGCGCCGGCCCCGATGTTGACCGGCGCGACCAGCGCCGAGTTGGAGCCGATGAAGGCGCCGTCGCCGATGACGGTCTTGTACTTGAAGAAGCCGTCGTAGTTGCAGGTGATGGTGCCCGCGCCGACGTTGGCGTTCGCGCCGACCTCGGCATCGCCGAGGTAGGTGAGATGGTTCGCCTTGGCGCCTTTCCCGAGCTTCGCCTTCTTCACTTCGACGAAATTGCCGACCTTCGATTTCTCGCCGAGGTCGGCGCCGGGGCGCAGCCGGGCATAGGGGCCGACCTCGGCCTTCGCACCGACGCGCGCGCCTTCCAGGTGGCTGAAGCCGTGGATCACCGCGCCGTCCTCGACCGTGACGCCGGGACCGAAGAACACGTTTGGCTCGATCACCACGTCGCGACCGAGGCGCGTGTCGTGCGCGAACCATACCGTCGCCGGATCGATCAGCGTCACGCCGGCCGCCATCATCTCGGCGCGCTTCGCCTGCTGCCACTGCGCCTCGACCGCGGCGAGCTCGGCGCGCGAGTTGATGCCGGCGACCTCATGCGCGTCGGTGACGACCACCACCGAGCGGCGGCCGTCGGCGTTCGCGATCATCACCACATCGGGGAGGTAATATTCGCCCGCGGCATTGTCGTTGCCGACGCGGTCGAGCAGCGGCCACAGGTCGTGTGCGCGCACCGCCATCAGGCCGGAGTTGCACAGGTCGATCGCGCGTTCCGCTGCGGTCGCGTCCTTGAACTCGACCATCTTCTCGATCGTGCTGTCAACGCCGGCGACGATGCGCCCGTAGGCAGCGGCGTCGTCGGGGCGGAAGCCGAGCACGGCGCAGGCGACGTCGTCGCGCAGCGCATCGAGCATCGCGCGCATGGTCTCGGCGCGGACCAGCGGC
>JAEZQR010000332.1 GCA_023413015.1 Pseudomonadota bacterium | reverse complement strand
GACCGAGTTCGACGGCTATGATCCGGCGACCTTCCTCCGGGGCGACACGCTCGACGAGACGACGATCCGGGGCTTCGCCTTGCGCGGCTACGGCGAGACGAAGCTGCTCGACGACCGCTGGAGCCATCGGCTCGAAGCCCAGTATCTCGACACCGACAACATCAACCGAACCGGCGAAACCTTCCTCAACCGCGATGACGCCCAGCGGGTGAAGGCGCTCTACCAGAGCTCGTTCGAGACCGGGCCGCACCGGCTGACCGCTGCGGTGGAGCATGAGACGCAGCGCTTCCGCGCGAACGACCGCGTCTACTTCGGCGGTACCAACCAGAAGCAGAGCCGGCGCCAGAACAGCCTCATCGGCGAGTATCGCTTCACGCTCGATGATCGCTTCGCTGCCAGCGCCAGCGTTCGGCACGATGACAACAGCAAGTTCAAGGACGCCACGACCTGGCGCGCCACAGCGGCGGCCGCGCTTCCCCAAGGTTTCCGGGCGCATGCCAGCTACGGCGAAGGCGTCACCGATCCGACCTTCACCGAGCAGTTCGGCTTCTTCCCCGGCTCGTTCGAGGGTAATCCGGACCTGAAGCCGGAGCACTCGCGCGGCTTCGACGTCGGTATCGGCTGGGCGAACGGGCGGCTGGCCGCCGACGTCACCTACTTCCGCGCCAACCTTGAAGACGAGATCATCACCACCTTCGACTCCACCACCTTCCTTAGCGGCGTCGCCAATGCGACCGGCGAGAGCCGGCGGCAGGGCATCGAGGCCTCGCTCGACGCGCGGGCAACCGCATGGCTGCACCTGTCCGCAGCCTACACCTATCTCGATGCCGAGGAAGGACAGGTTGCCGGCACCGCCCGCTCACGCGAGGTCCGGCGTCCGAGGCACAGCGGCTCGCTCACCGCAATCGTCGATCTCGACCGACTGACGCTCGCCGGGAGCGTCGCCTATGTCGGCAAGCGGCGCGATGTCGATTTCGACAGCTTCCCTGCCCGCGACGTCACGCTCGGCGACTATGCGCTGGTCACGCTCTCGGGCCGGTACAGGCTGACCGACGCGCTTGATCTCACCGCCCGGATCGAGAATGCCGGCGATGCCCGCTATCAGGACGTTTTTGGCTACGCGACGCCGGGTGTCGCCGCCTATACGGGACTGCGAGTGCGGTGGGGCGGCTGACGCCCCTCCTCGCGCTTGCGGCGCTGCGCGCGGCTCCGGCCGCGGCAGCGCCGAAGCGCGTGGCATCGCTCAACCTATGCACCGACGAGCTGGCGCTGCTGCTCGCTGCCCCGGGCCAGCTCGCATCGGTGACGAGCCTCGGGGCCGATCCGCAGGAAACGCCGCTGGCGCCGCGCGCGAAGGGACTGCACCGCAACAACGGGCGCATGGAGTCGGTGGCCGCGCTCGCCCCGGACCTCGTGCTGACCGGCGGCGGCTCGAACCGCTATGCCGCCGAACTGGCGCAGCGCCTCGGCACGCGCGTCGTCGACGTGCCGCCGCCGATGACGCTCGACGACCTCACGCGCAACGTCAGGATCGTGGCGCAAGCGCTTGGCCAGCAAGCGCGAGGCGAGGCACTGGTCAGGAGCATTGATGCGCAGCTCGGCGCCGTTCCGGGGAAGCGGCAGTCCGCGATCCTGCTGCTGGGCGGTGGCTACACCGTGCCCGTCGACGGCCTTGCCGCCGATCTGGCCCGGCACGCCGGTCTGGAGCAGCAGGCGCTTCCGAGTGTCCGCGTTGAACTCGAGCAGTTGCTGATCCACCCGCCCGACGTGATCGTCCTCACGCAATATCGCGAGAACCAGACGTCGCTCTATCAGCATTGGCTGTCGCATCCCGCACTCAAGCGGCTGCCGAAACGGACGCGAATCCTCGGGATCGACGGGCGGGCCTGGACCTGCCTCGGCCCCCTCGCTGCCGGCGAAATGGCCCAGCTGCGGGCGAGACTGGCATCATGAGCCCCCGCATGTTCAACGGCTTGCTGGCGCTTCTTGCCATGCTGCTGGCGCTTGCGTCGCTGCTGTGGGCGCCGGCCACGCTGCTCGATGTCGCCGAGCGCGCGCCCGATGTCGCGCGCACGATCCTCATCGAGCTCCGCCTGCCGCGCACCATCCTCGGTCTCGCGATTGGCGCGGTGCTCGGTGTCTCGGGCGCAGCGCTCCAGGGGCTGCTGCGCAACCCGCTTGCCGCGCCCGACGTGCTCGGATCAAGCACCGGCGCGGCGTTCGGTGCGGTGCTCGCGAGCTATTATCTCGGCATCGGCGGCACGCTCGGGCTGGCGCTCGGCGGCATGGCCGGGGCGGTGAGCGCGCTGGCGCTGCTCCTGCTGCTGGCAGGGCCGGCCGCGACGACCGCCTCGCTCGTGCTGGCTGGGGTCGCGATCTCGGCGCTGGCATCGGCGCTCACCAATCTCGCGCTCAGCCTCGCCCCCTCCCCGTTCGCGCTCTACGACGTGCTGTTCTGGCTTCTCGGCTCGCTCGCTGACCGCAGCCTCGACCATGTCGCGTTCGGCCTGCCCCCGATGCTGCTCGGCGGCGCGCTGGCGATGAGTGCGCGCAAGGGTCTCGACGCGCTGGCGCTCGGCGAAGACGTCGCGGCCAGCCTCGGGCAGAACGTCTCCCAACTCCGCACCCGGATCGTGATCGGCACCGGGATCGCAGTCGGCGCCGCGGTCGCGGTAGCGGGCGCCATCGGCTTCATCGGGCTCGTCGTGCCGCATCTCGTCCGCCCCTTCGTCGGCCACCGGCCCGGCGCGGC
>JAEZQR010000316.1 GCA_023413015.1 Pseudomonadota bacterium | reverse complement strand
GCGCTCGTGGTCAGCGCCGGCGTCGCGCGCTCGGGGGTGATCGAGGTGGCGATCCAGAAGATCGCGCCGCGCATCCGATCGGTGCAGGGGCAGATCGTGCTGCTGGTCGGCACCGTCGCGCTGATGTCGGCGCTGGTCAAGAACATCGGCGCGCTGGCGATCATGATGCCGATCGCGTTCCAGATGGCGAAGCGGTCGGGTGCGCCGGTCTCTCGCTACCTAATGCCCATGGCGTTCGCGTCGCTGCTCGGCGGGCTCATCACGCAGGTCGGCACGTCGCCCAACATCATCGTCGCCCGCGTGCGCGAGCAGCTGACCGGCCAGCCCTTCGGCATGTTCGACTATGCCCCGGTTGGCCTTGCGCTCACCGCGGCGGGGGTGCTGTTCCTCGCCGTGGGCTACCGGTTGCTGCCGGGCGGCCGCCAGGCGGCGCCGGCCATGGGCGAGGCGCTCGATATCCAAGACTATGTGACCGAGGCGCGCGTCACGCCGGGCTCCAAGGCCGAAGGCCGGACGGTGGCCGAGTTGACGAAGGACGCCGATGGCGAGGTGAGGGTCACCACCATCGTGCGCAACCGGACGCAGGCCGAAGCGGCACGACCGGACACCGTGCTGCGCGAGGGCGATATCGTGCTGCTGGAAGGCGCACCCGACGCGCTGGAGCGCACCATCGCCACCAGCAACCTCGAACTCGAAGGCGAGGACCGGCCGGTCGAAACCCAAACGCCCACCGATGAGATCGGGGTGATCGAGGCCGTGATCGGTCCAGATTCGATCCTCATCGATCAGGCCGCCGGCCGGCTGGCGCTCCACGAACGGTTCGGCATCAACCTGCTGGCGGTCAGCCGCAGCGGCGAACGCTTCACCGAACGGCTGCGCGACATCACCCTGCGCGCGGGCGACGTGATCGTGCTGCAGGGCGCGCTCGAACGGCTGCCGGCCCATCTGCAGGAGCTCGGCTGCCTACCCCTGGCGGAGCGCGAGATTCGGCTCGGCAACATGCGCCGCAGCCTGCTGCCGATCCTGATCTTGGGCGGCGCGATGGCGCTGACCGCCGTCGGCCTGCTGCCGGTGGGCATCGCTTTCTTCGGCGCGGCAGCGCTCATCCTGCTGACCGGGGCGCTACCGCTCCGCGATGCCTACACGGCGGTCGAATGGCCGATCCTCGTCATGCTCGGCGCGCTCATCCCGGTCAGCGAGGCGATCCGCACCACGGGCGGCACGGCGCTGATCGCCGGCTGGCTTTCGGATGTCGCGCAGGGGCTGCCGCCGCACGGTGCGCTGGCGCTGATCATGGTGGCGGCGATGGCGGTGACGCCATTCCTCAACAACGCGGCGACCGTGCTGGTGATGGCGCCGATCGCCGCCGGTTTCGCCGGGCAGCTCGGCTACCGGCCGGATGCCTTCCTGATGGCGGTGGCGGTGGGCGCGGCCTGCGATTTCCTCACGCCGATCGGACACCAATGCAACACGCTCGTCATGGGGCCGGGCGGCAACAGGTTCGGCGACTATTGGCGGCTCGGGTTGCCGCTCTCGATACTCGTGGTGCTGCTCGGCGTACCGCTGATCGCGCTGGTCTGGCCGATGCGCTAGATCGAACGGAAAAGAGAACGTAACGCGAACTAAATGACTGGCCGCCGCCCGGACTCGCCGCTAGCATGGGCGCGCCATGGACGCCGAGTCGCCACCGCCCACGGTCCGCAAGATCATTCATGTCGACATGGACGCCTTCTTCGCGTCGGTCGAGCAGCGTGACGACCCGGCGCTGCGCGGCCGGGCCGTCGCGGTCGGTGGCTCGGCGGCGCGCGGCGTGGTCGCGGCGGCTAGTTATGAGGCGCGCAAGTACGGCGTACGTTCAGCGATGCCGTCGGTCACGGCCAAGCGGCTGTGCCCCGATCTCGTCTTCGTGCGGCCGCGCTTCGACGTCTACAAGGCCGTGTCACGGCAGATCCGCGCGATCTTTGCCGACTATACGCCGCTGATCGAGCCGCTGTCGCTCGACGAAGCCTATCTCGACGTCACCGAGAATCTGAAGGGCATCGCGTCGGCCACCGAGATCGCGCGCGAGATCAAGGCGCGCATCCGCGCCGAGACGGAGCTCACCGCGTCGGCTGGCGTGTCGTACAACAAGTTCCTCGCCAAGCTCGCATCGGACTACCGCAAGCCCGACGGGCTGTTCGTCATCCGGCCGGAGCAGGGGCCGGCGTTCGTCGAGACGCTCGAGGTCGGACGTTTCCACGGCATCGGGCCGGTGACGGCGGCGAAGATGGTCCGGCTCGGCATCGCCACCGGCGCCGACCTGCGCGCGCGAAGCGTCGAGTTCCTGGTCGAGCATTTCGGCCGCGCCGGCCGCTATTATCACTCGATCGCCCGCGCGATCGACGAGCGCCCGGTCCGGCCCGATCGCGAGCGCAAGTCGATCGGCTCGGAAACGACGTTCGACAACGATCTCGCCAGCCACGACGCGCTGGTGGCCGGTGTGCGGCCGCAGATCGAGTCGGTGTGGGCGCATTGCGAGCGCACCGGCCTCAGCGGGCGCACGGTGACGCTCAAGATCAAATATGCCGACTTCCAGCAGATCACGCGCAGCCGGACGGCACCGGCGAACGTTGCGAGCGGCGCCGAGCTGGAGCGTATCAGCCTGGAACTGGTCGCGGACCTGATGCCGCTGCCCAAGGCGGTGCGGCTGGCCGGCGTGACCCTGTCGAACCTCAGCCCAGCGCGCACGTCCGCCGTGGTGGCGTGTGCGCAGCTGAGCCTGGGGATCTGACCGGCGGACTTACTTCGCGGCGTCGGAGACGGTCCGGCCGACCGACGACACGTCTTTGCCGATACCGGAGACGGTATTGCACGCCGCCAGCGCGAGCGTCGTGCCGAGAAGCAGTAGGATGGTGCGGGTCTTGGGCATCTGTTCCCCCGTTGATGGTATCTGCGCCCAGATAGCGCGAACCTCGCTGAAGGTGAAATGAATGATGCCGGCCGGCGCCGCCGGTTAGCCGTTGAGCGTCCGGATGTCGGTGATCCGACGTTCGCCGCCTTCGCGCTTGAGCTGGACGACGACGTCCACAAGCGAGGCAACATAGTCGATGGTGTCACGGCGCGACATCGGTAGCCCGGCCTGCATCACCATCAGTGCCAGTTGCTCGAGCGCGCCGTCGGGCGTGTTGGCGTGGACGGTGGTGAACGAGCCCGGATGCCCGGTGTTGATCGCGCGCAGGAAGGTCACGGCCTCGGGCCCGCGCACCTCGCCGACGATGATCCGGTCCGGGCGCAGGCGGAGCGACGCCTGCAACAGATCGTTGACGTCGACCTGCGCTTGGCCGAGCGCGCCCTTCACCGCGACGAGGCCGACCGCGTTGGGCTGCGTCAGCAGCACCTCGGCGGCATCCTCGACGGCGATGATCCGCTCGTCGGCGGGCACTTCCTTCAGCAGCGCGTTGAGGAAGGTCGTCTTGCCCGACGAGGTGCCGCCCGAGATCAGGATCGTCTTCCGGAGCCGCACCGCCTCCCGCAGGAAAGCCGCCGGATCGGTCTCGGCGAGCCGCGCGTCGAGCGATTGCGCCCCGCCGGTCGCGACGCGGCCGTGCTTGAAGCTGTCCAGCGTCACGTCGATCGTGACGTGCCGGCGGATGGCGAGCGCCCAGTAGCGTCGAGTTGCCGGTGGCGACACCATCTGCACGCGCTCGCCGCTCGGCAGCGTGGCGCCGAGCAGCGGGTTCTCGCGGTTGATGCCTTGGTGGCTGAAGCGGGCGATCTGCGTCGCCAGCCGGCTCAGCAGCATCTCGTTGATCTCGGGTGCCTCGATCCGCTCCATGGCGCGTCCGCCCGCGCGCTCGACCCACAGCTCGCCCGGCCGGTTGACCAGCAGCTCGGTCACGTCAGGCTGCCCGAGCCAGCCGGCGAAGGGCTGCAGATAGGTCCGGAGATAGACTCCGGCCTCGATGGGGACGGTCTCGGCGGTCACGGATTGGTACCCGGCTCCACGGTGGAGAAGTCGAGGTCGCGCGCGACGAAGATGCGGATGGGCTCGCCCTGGGGCACCTTGACCGTCGGCGGGATCGCTGCGTCGCGTTGCAGCGCGGTCGATGCCGCGTTCTGCGCGCCGGCGGCACCCAGCACGACCGCCGTGGAGTCGCCGATCGAACTGAGGCCGCCGACGATCGACATCAGCACCGCCGAGCCGAAGCGCTTGAAGAAGTGCGTGTTGACGTCGCCGGTGAGGCCGGTCTGGCCGAGGTCGTCGGTACCGGGCGACGACAGCGCGATCGAGACGCCGTCCGGACGCAGGAGGCGCGTCCAGATCACATAGGCGCGGGTCTGGCCGGTGGCGAGGCCGCCGCGATACTGGCCGATCAGGCGTGAGCCGCGCGGCACGAGCACGCGCGCCCCGTCGAAGCTGCGCACGTCCTGGGTCACCTGCGCGCGCGCGAAGCCCGGCAGGTCCGAATTGAGCGCGGTCTCGAGCACGCCCGGGATCATCGCACCTTGCGGCACGACCAGGTCTGGGTGGGCCATGCGGGTGGCCTTGGTCGATTGCACCTCGGCAGCGCCGATGCGCGCGGCGAAGCGCTCGTCCGGGCTGAGGCCGTTGAGCGCGGCTTGCCCGGCTTTCGCTGCCTCGCCTTCGGGCGGTGCCGTGCTGGCATCGACGACCAGCGCCGGCGCACGCAGCCGTTCGAGGCCGGCGTTCGGATCGGCCGCCTCCGCAGGGGCCGGTTCCGGCGCGACCATCGGCGCCGGGGCCGGTGCCTGGATCGGCGCGAGCGCGGGAGGTGCGGCCGGCGCGGCGGCCTTGGGCTCGGGTGCCGGCACTGGTGCCGGCGCGTCGCGTCCGCTCGACAGCGAATAGAAGGTGACGCCGCCGAGCAGGAGCACGCCGGCGATGCCGGCAAGCAGGCCGAGATTGTCGCCCGAGCCCGTCTGACGGGCGACCTCGGGGACGACGTTCAGCGCCGCTGCCGAAATCTCGGCCTCGGTCATGTGCGTGCGCGGGTCGAGACTGGCGCGGTTGCGGGTGAGGGTCATGACGGAATCCTATCGCTGCGCCGTGAGCTGTTGCGGTTGCGGCGGCTGGGCGGGCTGCGCCTGCGCGAAGCCGGTGTTGAAGACCTGCGTGACGCGCTTGCCGTAGCGCAGCACGAACTGCGGGCTCAGCCGATCGACGACGACCATCCCGTTCTTCACGGTGTAGTTGACGATGCTCTCGCGCTTGTCGGCGCCGACGGCGAAGATGGCCGGCGTGGCGACGCCTTCCGCCCACTGGAAATAGGTCGACTTGCCGTCGTCGTAGACGCGCACCGGCAGGTTCGTCTTGGAGCCCTTATATTTGTAGGCGAAGTTCAGCGGTGCCGGCGCGACGGGGGCCGCCACGGCCACCGTCTTCGGCGGCTCGGCATATTTGAAGCGCAACGCGAAGATCAGCTCGTTGCGGTTCACCTTCGCCTGCGGCTTGGCGACGAGGTCGAAGTTGTAGTTCCGCTTGTCGGTCACTACCGACATGTTGGTGCGGCCGTCCGGCCCGGTCGGCTTCACGAACAGCAGGTTCGCCTTCTTGTTCGGCGTGATCTGCCAGGTCATCGAGTCGCCGATCGCGACGTTCTCGATGCGCTCGTCGGGCGCGAACTGGATGGTGATCTGATAGCCGGGGAAGCCCGTGACGCGCACGACTTCATCGGCATTGTAATCGACCAGGCGGATGCGCGGGTCGAGCTGGCCTGGCTGGGGAAGCTGTGCGGCACCGACCGGCGCGGCGAGCAGCAGGGCGGCGAGGACGAGGCGCTTCATGCTCCGATGGCTCCCGAAATGTTTTGGCGTGGCGCCGGCGTGCGCGCGCGGAAGGTCTGGCCCAGTCCGCGGCTCCGCGACGTGGCGGTGGCGCCGGCAGGTTGATCCGAAGACACGCTGTCGTTGGCGGCCGCCGGCAGCGCCGTGAGCGGCGCGGCCCGCGAGGCCTGCGTCATGGCGTCGTCGCGGTTGACGGCGGCGACGACCGTGTCGATGCGCTCGGCGCTGGTGGACGAGCTGTGGCTCGCCGAGGCGGCCGCAGTGCCGGCGGTCACGGTCGTAGCCGTGTCGCGGGCGAACAGCGCCGGCAGCTTCCAGCCGGCCGTGACGCTGACGGCGGTGCGGAAGGCGACCAGCAGCAGCACGGCATAGACCAGCGCGCCGGCGAGCAGCATCATCGCCAGCCGCGGCGTGATCTCGGCGGCGGGCTGCGTGATCGCGGTGATCAGCGGGCTGAGCATCGTCAGCCCGGCCCAGCCGACGAGGATCGACAGCAGCGGCGCCAGCGCGAAGAGCACCGAGGTGCGCAGCCAGCCTTCGAACAGGCCGCGCGTGCCGCCGTAGAGCGCCATGACGATGAACAGCGGCCCGACCGCGAGCAGCATGGCGAGGATGATCTTGGCGACCACCAGCACGCCCATCGTACCGAACAGCAGGATCATCGCGCTGCCCTGGACCATCATGGCCGGCGTGAGCGCGACGACCATGCCGGCCTTCGCATCGGTCTCTTCGCCGAACTGCGCGGCGACATCGAGCAGGCGGGCGAACAGCTTGTCGAGATAGGTCACGAAGCCGTGCGATGCCGCGGCGTCGCCGCCGATCACGACGCTCGCAACCTGTTCGGGCCCCTTGGTCAGCAGGTCGAACACCATCGCCTGATAGGCGGGCCACGAAGTGGCGAAGGTGAGCACGAGGCCGAGCACCAGCACGCGCGGCGTGACCGACGACAACGACAGGCTCCCGCGCCCCAGCAGCAGCCGGTAGGCGAAGAAGGCGACGTAGATCGTCAGCCCGGCGGTGAGCACCGCGCCAAGCGTGCCGCCGGTGCCGAACAGGCGGCCATAGCCTTCGGCGACCGCGTTCTGCGTCTGGCAGTCGACGACGCGCAGCATGTCCGCCACGCCGCCGTCGATCGGAAAGGCCGGGCAGCGCATCATTCGGCGGCCTCGCGCAGCTGGAACGGCACGACCTCAGGGGTGCCCGGATGGCGCGTGCCGATCAGCGCCGGCCACCAGGCCTCCACCGCATCGCCGAGCCGGGCCCGCAGCTCGTCGAGCTTGCGCACCGTCGCCTCGCGGCCCGACAGCATGGTCAGCATGTCGGGCATCGACGACAGGTCGAGGCGTGCGACCACCGAATGGTTGCCGTGCTTCACGAGGAAGCAGTGCGAATGGTTCGGAAGCGCACGGATCAGGTCGAGCTCGTGCGCGGTCAGGCCGAAGCCGTCGCCATAATCCTCCGCCTGCGCGCGCGGGTTGGGCATGAAGATCTGCGTCGCGGTCTGCTCGACGATGGTGGCCGCGATGCGGCTGTCGAGTGCGTCGCGCGCCGACTGCGTGCCGAAGCCGACGATGGCGTTGCGCTTCCGAAGCGTCTTCATCCAGTCGCGCAGCCGCGCGGCGAATAGGTCGTCGTCGAGCGCCTTCCAGCCCTCATCGATGACGATCATCGTCGGCGTGCCGTCGAGCCGCTCCTCGATGCGGTGGAACAGGTACATCATCGTCGGCGTGCGGAGCGACGGATCGTCGAGCAGCTCGGTCATGTCGAAGCCGAGCGTCGGCGCCGAGATCTCGAGGTTGTCGGTGGCGTTGTCGAACAGCCAGGCCTTCTCGCCCGCGCCGCACCAAGGCGCGAGGCGCGAGGCGAGGTCGCCCTCGGTAGGCCGGCGCCCGCCGGCAAGCATTTCCTGGAAGTAGCGCAGGCGGCGGAACGCCGGATCCTGGTCGAAATTGGCATCGACCGCCGCGGCGATCGTCGCCTCCTCCTCGGCGAGCAGCGGCCCCTGCCGCGGCGCGACGAGACGCGCGACCCAGCCGCGCAGGAAGGCGCGGTTGCCCGGCGTGTCGGGCAGCTGCAGCGGGTTGAAGCCGGTCGGCAGGCCGGCGCGCAGCGTCGCGTAGCGGCCGCCGATCGCGCGCACGAAGATCTCGGCGCCACGGTCCTTGTCGAAGATGACGGTACGCGGCTTCAGCTTCTGCGCCTGCGCGGCGAGGAAGTTCAGCACCACTGTCTTGCCCGACCCCGACGGGCCGATGACGGTGAAGTTGCCGAGGTCGCCCTTGTGGAAGTTGAAGAAATAGGGCGTGCCCGAGGTCGACTCGAGCACGGTGATCGCCGGGCCCCAGTGATTGCCGTCGGCCTGGCCGATCGCGAAGCCGTGGAAGGAGGCGAGTCCGGCGAAGTTCGCGGTCGAGATTAGCGCCTTGCGCGCGACATAGTCGAGGTTGCCGGGGAACTGCGCCCAGAAGGCGGGCTCGAGGTTGATGTCCTCGCGCACCGCGATCGCGCCGATGTCGGCGAGCGCCGATGCGCAGTCGGCCATCGCACCGTCGAGGCTGTCGAGGCCGCCGGTGCGGACGAGCAGCGTCAGATGGTGCTCGCCGAAGCTCGCCTTGCCGCTGGCGATCTCGTCCTTGGCTTCGGTAAGACCGCGGCGCAGCGACACGCCGTCGTCGTCCGCGGACTTGAAGCGCCGGAGCGCGAGCGAGACGCGCTCGAGCGCGATCTGCCGGTCGACGAAGGCGAAGCTCTCGCTCAGCACCATCTCGTACGGCAGGCGCAGCAGCGCATCGGTCATGCCGGGCGCGGTGTGCGGCGGATATTCCTTGATCGACAGGATGCCGGCGAAACCCTTCTCGCCCGACGATACGCCCTTGGTCTCGATCGCGTCGGGGCCGAAGCTCACGCGCTTGTACGGCAGGTAATGGCCGATATCGCTCGCCGGTTCGAGCACCGGCCGCAGCTCGCCGTTGAACAGCGTGGACAGAAGCTCGAGCGGTTCGGAGCAGGTGCCGTGCGCCGTCGCGTAACGGCCGAGCAGGCGCGGCCCGTAGGGGGCCAGCGCCGACAGCAAGGCGGTGCGCGCCGCGTCCAGCTCGCGCAGCTCGCGGGCGCGCTGGGCGTCGCGGGCGGTGCCGCCGCGGGCGAACAGCCGGCCGGCGCGCTCCGCCCAGCCGACCTTGCCCTCCGGCGGGCGGCGCACGATGGTGAGGAAGAGATCGTTGACGAACAGCTGGCGCGAGGCAAGGCGCTTCTGCCAGCGGTCGTTCAGGTCGGCGCAGACCGGATCGGCGAAGTCGCCTTCCAGACCGACGCTGACGCGCCGGCGGACGACGTGATGGTAGATCACCAGCCGCGAGTTGCCGATCGCCCGCAGCGAGACGTCGCGGATGTTCTGCCGATGGTTGAGGTCATCGGTCTCGGCCGTCTCGAACGCGAAGCCTTCGAGGTGGATGCACTGCATCAGCGCGCCGTCGCGCAGCTCGATCGTGCAATCGTCGACGTGGCGCGCATAGGGCAGGCGATCGCCGGCGCGTTGCTCGCGCTTTCCCCAGGCTGCGAATCCCTGCCAGTTCGCCATCGGTCTTCTCCCGTTCAATCGGTCTTCAGGGCGCGTAGCTGTTGCAGCGCCAGCGGCGATAGTTCTTCACGCGTGGGCATTTGCTGACCTTGGTCAGCCAGAGGTCGAAGATGCGCGGCTCGCGCAGGCAGGCGAGATAGCCCACCGCATGCACCAGAAGCGCCACCCCGAACGCCCAGAAGGACCGGGTGATCAGGAACGCTTCGGTGGTGACGACACCGTTGATGATGAAGAAGCTGAACGTCACGCCGCCGAACATCTGCGGCTGAGTCAGCGCCCTGAACACCGGCGTGCGGTGGAGCTCGGCCATGGCTTAGTGCGTGACCTGCGCAGCCGACTGGATGCCGGCGACGATCGAGGCCGAGCCGAACAGGATGAAGCAGCCGAGGATGACGGTCGCGCCGAAGCGCCAGTTCATCCGGCCGGTCAGCATCATGAAGCCGACCATCGCGACCGCGATCACCGCCACCGTTGTGGCGACGTTGCCGAGCAGCGTGCCCTGCATCCACTGCATGGCGGCGAGGATCGGGCCCGAGCCTTGCGGGTTGGCGGCGACCTGCGCGAAGGCCGGCGACGCCGCAAGGCCGGAGAGCAGGGTAGCGAGACCGCCGCGGATGGCGAAACGAAGGTTCATCTTATTCTCCCGAAGCAGAAGCGATCTGGACGACGGCCTGCGCGGCGGCTGTGGCCGCGGCGGCCCCCGTCGACAGGCTGGCGAGGATGCGGCTGACGTAGTTCTGCGTCTCCGCAATGCGAGGCACGCCGCCCGCGCGCTCGACACTGCGCGGGCCGGCATTATAGGCAGCAAGCGCGAGTGCGACGTTGCCGCCGAAGCGATCGAGCATGTGACGGAGGTAGCGGGCGCCGCCGTCGATATTGGCGTGCGGGTCGCGCGGGTTCTTCACGCCCATCAGCCGCGCCGTGTCCGGCATCAGCTGCATGATGCCGACGGCGCCGGCACGCGAGACGACGTTGGCGCGATATCCTGACTCCTGGCGCGCGACGGCATCGATCAGCAGGGGGCTGATGCCATATCTGTTCGCGGCGGCGAGAACCGACTGGGCGTGCGCCGGCGGCAGCTTGGCGGTCGGCGTCGGCAGCGTGAAGGCGGCCGCCGGGATCAGCGAGGCCGAGGTGACTTCGACCGGCGCCGACGCCGGCTGTGCGGCCGCGGCAGCCTGGGCAGCCTTCGCCGCGGCCTTCTCCTCGGCGGTTTCCCAGCCGAGGGTCGGCCCTTCGATGCGCGTGCGCACGGCGCCGTCATCACCGATCTCGAGCACCGTGGCGCCAGCCGGCGTCGCTTGTGCGATCGATGCGCTCACGGCAATTGCCGCGAGCGCCAGCATGGATTTGAACATGGCGACCCCCCGCCCGCATCGTTACTCGAACCCGTTCGCGCCCTTAAATCCCCCCTCCGGGAACGCGGCCGCCGAACCGCGATGAAATTAGGAATGGTCCGCTTAACCTCGCAACCTTAGCATGTGATAAGAAAGGTAAACAGAGTATTAATCGCGGTGGATGGCGGGAACAGCTGCCCTCGGTCGGCGTGAAAGGCCGCTGCCACTAAGTCGTTACGATAGCAGTGTTTCAGTGTCGGAGAGGTGGCTCGGCTCAGGCCATGCAGTCGCGAACCGCTTTCGCCAGTGCGGTTGGTTCGAAGGGCTTGGTGAGCACGCAGACGTCGTCAGGCCGGTTCGACAGGCTCTCGAGATCGGCATATCCGGTAATCAGCAGCGCGGGCAGCGCCGGGCGGAGGTTGCGCACCAGACGGACGACTTCCAGCCCCGAGACGAGCGGCATCGCATAGTCGGTGATGATCAGGTCGAAGGCGTCTGGATCACGTTCGAGGATCGCCAACGCCTCCGCGCCGCCGGCGGCGTCGGTGACCTGATGCCCCGCCTCGCCAAGCATCTCCTGCGTGACGGCGCGGACGCTCGCATTGTCGTCGACCAGCAGGATACGCAGCGGGCGTGTTTCGACGTGGATGTCGGCCAGGGTGGCGGCAGCGAGCTGGGCGTCGGGCTCCTGCTGGCCCCGTGCACGCGGCAGCCAGACTTCGATGCGCGTACCCTGGCCCACGACGCTATCGATGCGGAGCGTGCCGCCCGACTGCTGGGCGAACCCGTAGACCATCGACAGGCCAAGTCCGGTACCCTTGCCGACATCCTTGGTGGTGAAGAAGGGTTCGGTCACGCGGTCGATGATGCTAGCCGGGATGCCAGTGCCGGTGTCGGTGACCGCGATCACCACATAGTCGCCCGCCGCCAAGCCGAGTTCGCCGCCAAAGTCGATCGTCCGGTTCTCGGCCGACACGACGATGGCGCCGCCATCGGACATGGCGTCGCGCGCGTTGATGACGAGGTTCATCAGCGCCAGTTCGAGTTGGCTCATGTCGACGAACGCCGGCCAGACGTCCGGGGTCATGCGCCAGTCGACGCGCACGAGCCCGCCGAGCGTGTGGGTCATCAGGTCGTTCATCGTCGCCGACAGGCGCGGCACGTCGACGATGCTTGGCTGCAGCTGCTGGCGACGCGAGAAGGCGAGCAGTCGGCGGACGAGCTCGGCGCCCTGGTCGGCGGCGTGGCGCGTCATGTCGAGGACGCGTTGCCCTTCCTCAGGGAGCGAGCAGCGCCGCTCGATCAGGCCTAACCCGCCGAGCACGGCGGCGAGCAGATTGTTGAAATCGTGCGCGATGCCGCCGGTGAGCTTGCCGATCGCATCCATCTTCTGCGCCTGGAGAAGCTGGCCTTCGAGCTGCTTGCGTTCGGTGATGTCGAGCAGCGTACCGGCGAGCTCCTTCGCCTGCCCCTCGGCGTCGCGGAGGATCACCGCCTGCTCGAGAAAGTGCTTGTACTGGCCGTCCGCACACTGCCAGCGATATTCGAACGCCAGTGTATCCGTCTGCGTCAGCCCGGCGCGCATCGCGACGACGCGGTCACGATCCTCGGGATGCAGGCGCTCCATCCACAGGTTCGGGCTTCGCGCCAGATCGGATATCTCGAAGCCGGTGAGCACCGTGAAGTTGCCGCTGACGAAATAGGGGACGCGCGGCGCGGCATCCAGCTCCTCGAGGTAGAGCAGGATCGGCAGCGACTGCAGGATGAGCGCCTGCTGCTCCTCCGCCCGGCGGAGCGCCTGCTCGGCGAGCAGCTTCTCGGTGTTGACGCGCAGATTCTCGTCGAGCAGCCGCTGCTCGCGCTCGGCCTTGCGCTGGATCTCGCGCGTCTTCTCGAACAGGTCGACGAACACCGTGACCTTGGACTTCAGGATCGTCGGCTCGACCGGCTTGAACACATAGTCGACCGCGCCCATCGAATAGCCGCGCAGCAGGTGGTCGTCTTCCTTGTTCACCGCCGACACGAAGATGATCGGGATGCGCTTCGACTGCTCGCGCTGTCGGATGAGCTGCGCCGTCTCGTAGCCGTCGATGCCCGGCATGAAGACGTCGAGCAGGATGACGGCGAACTCGTCCTTGAGCAGGTGGCGAAGCGCTTCCTCGCCCGAGGCGGCGGTGACGACGTCCGCCACCTCCTCAAGCACGTTGCGCAGCGCAAGCAGGTTGCGCTCGTCGTCGTCGACCACGAGCACGCGCGCACGCCGGTCGAGCGCCGGCGTGTCGACCACGGCCGCCATCACCGGCGCAGCCGTCGCGCTGAGGGATGAAAACGCCACTTCGCCTGCCTGTCCCACGTCTAGTCGATAACCGTTGCGACGAGCGCCGGTTCACTACGCTCGCGCGCGCGGCCGATCCATACCCGAAGCAGCGCCAGCAACAACTCGATGTCGACCGGCTTGGCGATATAGTCCGAAGCACCCGCGTCGAGACATTTCTGCCGGTCGCCCTTCATCGCCTTGGCAGTGACCGCGATGAGCGGGAGGTCGCGCATCCCCACTCGCGTGCGAATCTCGCTCATCGTCTCGTAGCCGTCCATCTCGGGCATCATGATGTCGATGAGCGCGATGTCGATGTCGGGTGTCCGCTCGAGGATGTCGATGCCGTCGCGGCCGCGCTCGGCATGAACCACCTTCATGTCGAAGCTCTCGAGTACGCTGGTCAGCGAGTAGATGTTGCGGATGTCGTCGTCGACGATCAACACCTTGGCGCCGGCGAGCTCGGGCGCGCCGCGCATCACGCTGTTCTCGACCAGGACCGGGCGGCCCTTGGTGCGGCGGAGCACGGCCTTGAGCTGCGCCAGCAGCTCGCCGGGCTCGTGCGCTGTGCCGACCGGACGACCGACCGCCATCTGCGCGGCGGCCGAATCGACCGCGTGGCCATCGGTGCCGTAGGCGATGATCGGCACCGCGCCGATCCCGCCCGTCGCCTCGAGCGCGGCCAGCGTCTTGGCGGTCGACTTGGGCGAGTGGCCGAGCGCCAGCACGATGGCATCGAAGGCCTTCAGCTCGAAGCTCTCGACCGCCTTGGCGATGGTAGGCGCGGTCTCGACCAGCGTATGCTCGTCGGCGATCGCCGCGGCCAGCGCTGCGCGCTGCGCCGCTTCGCTGTCGATCACCAGCACATGCCGCTCGGCACGGTTGACGTGCGCGGCGAGCCTGCCGAACACGCCGGCCAGCTCGTCATGGTCCGCCGGCTTGGCGGTGATGCCGAACGCGCCCATGTCGATCACCGAGGCCATCTCGGAGGCGCCGGAGATGACGTGGATCGGCAGATGGCGCGTCAGCGGGTCGTGCTTCAGCAGGTCGAGCAGCACCCAGCCGTCGATGTCCGACAGGCCGAGGTCGAGCGTGATCGCGTCCGGCTGGAGCTTGCGTGCCATCGCGAGCGTACCGGCCCCCGCCGTCGAGACCACGCCCTTGAGCCCCGCCTCGCGCGCGAGATCGAGCAGGATCGACGCGAAGGTCACGTCGTCCTCGACGATCAGCACCACGCGATCGCCCGGCCGGATCGACTCGCGATCGTCGGTGATCTCGATCGGGCCGGCGAGCGCCGTGCCGACGTCGGCACCGCTGTTGACGTAGCGCGCCGGCGTGCCCTTGGCCGTGGTTTCGACCGCCGGCACCGCGTCGAGCGGCACGTAGAGGGTGAAGGTCGAGCCTTCGCCCGGCTTCGACTGCACCTGGAGCTCACCACCGAGCAGTCGCGCGATCTCGCGGCTGATCGACAGGCCGAGGCCGGTGCCGCCGTACTTGCGGCTGGTGGTGCCGTCCGCCTGCTGGAACGCCTCGAAGATCAGCTTCTGCTTGTCCTCGGGGATGCCGATGCCGGTATCGGTGACCGCGATCGCCATCGCATGCTTCGACGACTTCAGAATCGGGTGATTGGTGCTCCAACCCTCCTTGGCCACCCGTACGCCGAGCGTGACCCCGCCTTCGGCGGTGAATTTGAACGCGTTCGACAGCAGGTTGAGGACGATCTGCTGCAGCCGCTTCTCGTCGGTGCGAATCGAGGCCGGCAGCTTGTGGTCGAACTCGATGTTGAACGCGAGGTTCTTGTCCGCCGCGATCTGGCGGAACGTGCGCTCCATATGCTGCTTGAGATTGTTGAGCGGCATCTCGCCGACCTCGATCGATACCGTGCCCGACTCGATCTTCGACAGGTCGAGGATGTCGTTGATGAGGCTCAGGAGGTCGGTGCCCGCCGAGTTGATCGTGCGCGCGAAGTCGACCTGCTTCTCGTTGAGGTTGCCCTGCGGGTTGTCCGCCAGCAGCTTCGAGAGGATGAGCAGCGAATTGAGCGGTGTGCGCAGCTCGTGCGACATGTTCGCCAGGAACTCGGACTTGTACTTCGAGGTGAGCGCGAGCTGCTCGGCCTTCTCCTCGATGGCCCGGCGGGCCATGTCGATCTCGATGTTCTTGGCCTCGACCTGCTTCTTCTCGTTCTCGAGCAGCTGCGCCTTCTCCTGCAGCTCCTCGTTGGTGGCGTGCAGCTCTTCCTGCTTCTTGGTGAGCTCGGCCTGACGGGCCTGAAGCTCGGCGGTGAGCAGCTGCGACTGCTTGAGCAGACCTTCGGTGCGCATGGTGGCGGCGATCGTGTTCAAGACGATGCCGACCGACTCCATTAGCTGGTCGAGGAAGCTCTGGTGGGTCTCGTTGAACTCACTGAACGAGGCGAGCTCGATCACCGCCTTCACGTCGTCCTCGAACAGCGCGGGCAGAATGATGACGTTCGCCGGGGCCGAGTGGCCGAGGCCTGAGCCGATGCGCAGGAAGTCGGCCGGCACGTTCTTCATCAGCATGCCGCGCTTGTCGGCGGCGCACTGGCCGACGAGGCCCTCGCGCAGCGCGAAGCGAGGCTTGAGCTGGTCGCGGTTCTCCGCGCCGTAGCTCGCCACGAGGTCGAGCACCGTGTCGTCGCCGTCGCGGCGCGTTACGTAGAACACGCCGTACTGCGCGTTCACCAGCGGCGCGAGCTCCGACATGATGAGATTCGACACGGTGGTGAGGTCGCGCTCGCCCTGGAGCATGCGGCTGAAGCGGGCGAGGTTGGTCTTGAGCCAATCCTGCTCCGCGTTCTTCTGCGTCTGCTCCTTCAGGTTGCGGATCATCTCGTTGATGTTGTCCTTGAGCGCCGCCATCTCGCCCGACGCCTCGACGGCGATCGAGCGCGAGAGGTCGCCCTTGGTCACCGCGGTCGCCACCTCGGCGATCGAGCGCACCTGGCTCGTGAGGTTCGCCGCCATGGCGTTCACGTTGTCGGTGAGGTCGCGCCACAGGCCGGCGGCGCCCGGCACGCGGGCCTGACCGCCGAGCTTGCCTTCGATACCCACCTCGCGGGCCATGTCGGTCACCTGGTCGGCAAAGGTCGCCAGCGTCTCGATCATGCCGTTGATCGTGTCGGCGAGCGCTGCGATCTCGCCCTTGGCGTCCACGGTCAGCTTGCGCTTGAGGTTGCCCTGCGCCACCGCGGTCACGACCTCGGCGATACCGCGCACCTGGTTGGTGAGGTTGGTCGCCATCAGGTTCACGTTATCAGTGAGGTCCTTCCACGTGCCCGCGACACCGCGCACGTCGGCCTGACCGCCCAGCTTGCCCTCGGTACCCACCTCGCGCGCCACGCGGGTCACTTCCGAGGCGAAGCTGTTCAGCTGGTCCACCATGGTGTTGATGGTGTTCTTCAGCTCAAGAATCTCGCCGCGCACCGACACGGTAATCTTCTTCGACAAGTCGCCGCGGGCCACGGCGGTGGTCACCTCGGCAATGTTGCGGACCTGATTGGTCAGGTTCTCCGCCATCAGGTTGACGTTGTCGGTGAGG
>JAEZQR010000315.1 GCA_023413015.1 Pseudomonadota bacterium | reverse complement strand
GGCGACCGCCAAGCCGTAGCCGAGGATGCCGGCCGTCGAAGCACCGGTGACGGCCGCCGCGCGGCCGAGCCGTGTCATTGCCTCGTGCCGGCGCCGCTGGCGCGCGCGGCGCTCGGCCTCGCGTGTTGCCTTGGACTTCACGTGACGGCGCAGGAACGCCTCGGCGCGTTCGAGGGCCCGGTCGGGGTCGAGCGCCACGGCTGCCTTACTTCGCTTCGATCGGCGTGAAGGGCGAGCTGCCGCCTTCGAGCTTGGCCTGCGCCGCGCCTTCGGCACGCGCGATATAGCCGCGCGACTTCTCCACCTCGGTCGACAGCGCGTCGACCGTGGTGCGCATCGCATCGAGCGACTTGAGCTTGAACGTGTCGATCGCGTCCATCGTGTCGTAGATGTTCTGGAAGGCGCGCTTCAGCGTCTCGACCGGGATCGTCGAGGACGCCGCCTGCTCATGGATGCGCGCGGTGTTGTCCTTCAGAAGCGTGCCGGTCGACTCGATCATGTTGGCGGTCGTGGTGTTGAGCGTGGTGATCTGCTCGAGCACCAATCGCTGATTGGTCATTGCCTGCGCCACCGTGACCGCGGTACGGAGTGCGGCGACCGTAGTGGTCGAAGCACGGTCGACGCCCTTCACCAACTCGACATTGTTCTTCTTGACGAGGTCGAGCGCGAGATAGCCTTGCACCGTCACCGCCATCTGCGTGAGGAGATCGGTGGTGCGCTGGCGCACGTAGAACAGCGCGGTCTCGCGGATCGCCTTGGCCTTGGCCGGGTCGCTCGATTCGAGCTCGATCGCCTTGCTCTCCAGCTTGGCGTCGAGCGCCTTCGAGACGTGGATCATCTGCTCGAGCCGGCCCATCGTCGCCCAAAGATTCTGGCGCTCGACGTCGATGGCGGCGTTGTCCATCAGCAGCTCGTCCTTGCCCGAGCCGAGGCGCGCGAGGATCGAGGAGATGTGGCTCTGCGCCGACTTGTAGCTGTCGAAATAATCCCGGAGCTTGTTCCCGAACGGGATGACGCCGAACAGCTTCCTCGGCGCGGTGAGGTTGCCGCGGCGAGCGGGATCGAGGTCCTCGATCGTGCGGCGCAGCTCGGCCAAGTCGGCGCCGACGCCGTTCTCTTTGTCCATCGCGCGTACCGGCCGGTCGAGGAAGCGGTTCGAGGAGCGCGCCGCTTCAGCAATCTCGGCCTGGCCCAAGTTGGCGATGCGATCGACCTGCTTGCCGAATTCGGGCGAGTTGGCGTCCTGCGCCACCAGCGTGTCGACGAAGCCGTCGACGCGCTTCTCGAGCTCGGTGCGCTGCTCGTCGCGCAGCGGCACGAGGCCGGCGGCCTTTTCGGGCGCCACCGCCGTCACGGGCTCAGGCGGGGTCAGGGTGATCGTCGGGGCTTCGGTCGCCATTCGGTCTCCGCTCGTCTCAAGTGCGTTAGGCGTATATATCACGCACGAAGCGAATTTCGACCCATCACGGCGGCGCCTCGTCCGCGATTCTGAAAGGTCTGCCATGTACCACCCGACCCGGCGCACCCTGCTGCTCGGCGGCCTGTGCCTGGCCTTGCCACCGGTCGCCGTCCGCGCATCGGCCAGACCCGAGTTTGAGTTCGAGGCGATTGCTCCCGGCATCTGGCGGCACGTCAGCTGGTTGCAGCTTCCGTCGGGCGGGTGGTTCCCGTCGAACGCCGTAGTGATCGCAGGACGACAACGGATCCTGATGGTCGATACGGCCTGGACGCCGGATCAGACGACGTTGCTGCTGGACAGGCTCGCCGCGGTGGCGCCGGACCTGCCGATCGATCTCTTCGTCACCCATCGCCACGACGATCGGATGGGCGGTCTCGCCGTGACGAAGGCGCGCGGCATCCGTTCCTTTGCCTTCGCACCGACCGTGGCAGAGGCGCGGCGCGAATCGAAGGGGATCATCGACAGCCTGCTGCCGTCGAACGCCTATCGTTTCGATCTGGGCGGGCGCGAGGTCGAAGTCTACTATCCAGGCCCAGGGCATACGGTCGACAACTCGGTCGCCTACGACCGGTCATCGCGTACCCTGTTCGGCGGCTGTCTGGTGCGGGCGCTCAGGTTCAAGGACCTGGGCAATGTCGCGGATGCCGTCGTTGCACGCTGGGGCGATAGCGTCGAACGCGTCGAGAAGCGCTATCCTGACGCACGGCGGGTGATCCCGGGTCATGGAGATCCCGGGGATATCGCGCTGCTCGCCCACACTAGAGCTCTAGCCCGAGCGCGTGATGCCTAGGCCAGCCGCTCGAACAGGACCGTCGGCGCTCCCTTGAAGCTGGTGCGGGCATATTCGCGGTAGCCGCACTTCTCCGCTACGCGGATCGAGGGAGTATTCTCCGGACTGATCATGCAGACGGTGCGGGCGTGGCCGAAGCGATGGTCGCCCCAGGTGGTGACGGCGCGTACCGCTTCCGTGGCGTAGCCTTGGCCGTGCGCCGTCGGGCTCAGCGCCCAGCCGATCTCGGGCGTGTCGCCGAACGGCGGATCGAGCTCGCGCGCGAAATTCGCAAACCCGACTTCGCCGACGAAATGGCCGGTCGCAGTCTCGCGCACCACCCAGTAGCCGTAGCCGAGCAGCGCCCACAGCCCGGCGTAGCGCAGCAGCCGCGACCAGCATTCCTCGCGGGTGGCGGGACGGCCGCCGATGTAGCGCGTCACGCCCTCGTCGGCCCACATCGCGCAGCTGTCCTCGAAGTCAGCGAGCGTATGGGCACGGAGCGTCAGCCGGTCGGTCATGAGCTCGGGTGCAGTGTTTTGCAGCATGGCAATCCCCCTCTGGCCGCGATAGAGCAGCGCAAACGCTCCCATATCAAGGCCTCACATCCATGAAGTTCTTCGTCGACACCGCCGATACCAAGGAAATCGCCGACCTCGCCGCCACCGGCCTGCTCGACGGCGTGACTACCAATCCAAGTCTCATCCACAAGTCGGGCCGCCAGTTCCTCGAGGTGATCGCCGAGATCGCCAAGCTCGTCGACGGGCCGGTATCGGCCGAGGTCGTGTCGATGGACTATGACTCGATGATGCGCGAGGCGGAGAAGCTGCTCACGCTGGGCGACAATATCGCGATCAAGGTGCCGCTTACCGTCGATGGGCTCAAGGCCTGCAAGAAGCTGTCGGACGACGGCGTCATGGTGAACGTGACGCTGTGCTTCACCGCCAATCAGGCGCTGCTCGCCGCAAAGGCGGGCGCGGCGTTCATCTCGCCGTTCGTCGGCCGCCACGACGACGTCGGCTTCGACGGCATGGCTTTGATCGACGACATCAAGACGATCTACGACAACTATGCCTTCAACACCGAGATCCTGGTCGCGAGCGTGCGGCATCCGGTGCACGTGCTGCAGGCCGCCAAGATCGGCGCCGACGTGATGACCGCGCCGCCCGCCGTGATCCGCGCGCTGTTCAACCATCCGCTCACCGACAAGGGGCTCGCGGCGTTCGCAGCGGACTGGGAGAAGACGGGCCAGTCGATCCTGTAGGGGCTTTCCCTCGCCCTTGAGGATGAGGGAATTAGATGTTGGCTGTTAACTATCTTGCGCTACTCTCGCAGGCGAGATGAGCAAGGTGATCGATTTCCAGGCCAATGCCATGGCGCGGCTACGGGCGAAGGTGGCGGCGCTCGATGAGGCGAACGCCGATTTGCTCGCCTATGCGCGCGGCCATACCGGCGCCGTAGCGCAGATCCACGCAGCGGCGCTGGCTGCGATGGACGCTGATGGGCTCGACCATCTCGTCCATATCGTGACGCAGGACTGGGTCGATATCCTGGGCGTCGATGCGGTGGCGCTGGCGCTCGTTACGCGCAGCCAGGCGATCCGCGCCAGCGCACCGAGCCTACAGCTGCTGAGTGCCGAGGCGCTGTCGGAGGCGTTCGCGGGCGGTCCGGACATTACCCTGCGCGCCGTCGAGCGCGGCGCCGACGTGTTTGGGCCGATGGCCGACCTGATCCGGTCGGAGGCGCTGGTTCGGCTGCCGATGCCCAAGCCGATGCCGGCCGGCATGCTCGCGCTGGGGGCGCGGGCGGCGCATAATTTCGAGGGCGGGCACGGAGGCGAGCTGCTCGCCTTCCTCGGCAACGTCGTCTCGCGCATGATCACGCGATGGCTCTTGACCCCACCGTAGCACATCCGGCGCAGCCGCTCGTCGCCGAATGGCTGGGCGCGCTGCAGCACGGCCGACGCGTCTCACCGCACACGCTTCGGGCGTACACCGCCACCGCCTACGGCTTCCTGGCGTTCCTTGGGCCGCATCTTGGCCGCCTGGTCGACGGCGCAGCGCTGGAGAAGCTGACGCTCATCGATTTCCGTGCCTACCTGGCGTCGCGGCGGGGCGACGGGCTCGCCAACGTGTCGGTGGCGCGCGAGGTGTCGGCGTTGCGCAACCTTTTCGGCTGGCTGGCGCGCACGAAGGGCATCGAGTGTCATGGCATCGCGGGGTTGAAGAGCCCCAAGGTGCCGAAGCGGGTGCCGCGCCCGGTGTCGCCGGCCGATGCACTCGCCGTAGTGAAGGATGTCGGCGAGCAGTCGGACGAGCTATGGATTTCGGCGCGCGACGAAGCGGTGCTGCTGCTGCTCTACGGCTGCGGGCTGCGCATCGCCGAAGCGCTGTCGCTGACCGGGGCGGCGTTGCCGTTGGGTGAGACGTTGACCGTCACCGGCAAGCGCAACAAGACCCGCGTGGTGCCGCTGCTCGGAATCGTGCGCGAGGCAATCGAGCGTTATGTGGCGCTCTGCCCCTATCCGGCCGCGCGAGAGGCGGCGCTGTTCCGGGGCGCCAAGGGCGGGCCGCTCGACCCGGCGCTGATCCGGCGGGCGATGCAGGCAGCGCGCGCCGGGCTGGGGCTGCCGCCGTCCGCGACGCCGCACGCGCTGCGCCACAGCTTTGCCACGCATCTGCTGGGCCGCGGCGCCGATCTGCGCTCGATTCAGGAACTCTTAGGCCACGCCAGCCTGTCGTCGACGCAGGTCTATACCGCCGTGGACGCCGCGCACCTGATGGACGTCTACCGCAACGCTCATCCGCGCGCCTGAGCCTGAGCTTGGGCCTGAGCGCGGGCGCGGCGCTGGTCGTAGGTGAAGAAGCGGACGAAGTAGAGCAGCACCAGCACCGCCATCACGCCGGTGGCGACCGGGTCGAGATATTTCGCCGCGTCGGCATAGGCGCGGCCGAGCAGATAGCCGGCGATCGCCAGCAGCGCGGTCCAGATCGTCGTACCGATCGTCGAATAGAAGACGAAGCGCGACAGGCTCATCTTGAGGATGCCGGCGGGGACCGAGATAAGCGAGCGCGCGGTCGGGATGACGCGGCCGATGCCGACCGCTGCTGCGCCCCAGCGGTAGAACCAGGTTTCGGCCTTGTCGACTTCCTCCGGATAGACGGTGAGCCAGCGGCCGTGGCGCTCGGTCAGCTTCTTGAAGCGGCTGTAGCCGTAGGCGCGCGCGACGAGATACCAGAAGGTGTTGCCGAACATCGCGCCGGCAACGCCCGCGCCGATCACGCCGGGCAGCGACAGATGTCCCTGCGACGCCTGGAAGCCGGCAAGCGACATGATGACCTCGGACGGGATCGGCGGGAACACCGTCTCGAGGAACATCAGGAAGGCAACGCCCAGATAGCCGGCCTGTCCGATGAGATCCGCCAGCCAGCTGCTATCCATTCGCGCCTGCCTTCCGTCGTGCTTCAATGGCATCCCAAATGCGGGCGGGCGTGTCGGTTCCGTTGAACCGGTCGATCGCCATGATCCCCGTCGGCGAAGTGACGTTGATCTCGGTCAGATAGCCGTCGATCACGTCGATGCCGACGAAGACGAGGCCGCGCCGCTTGAGTTCGGGGCCGAGCGCGGCGCAGATTTCCTGCTCGCGGGGCGTGAGCTCGGTCGCCTCGGCCGAGCCGCCGGCGGCGAGATTCGAGCGGATTTCGCCGCTCTTGGGCAGCCGGTTGATCGCGCCCGCCGGTTCGCCGTCGACCAGCACGATGCGCTTGTCGCCCTCGGACACGCGCGGCAGGAACTTCTGCGCCATCAACGGCTCGCGCCAGACCTGGCTGAACAGCTCGACGAGCGCGGCGAGGTTGGCGTCGGCCTTGCCGACATGGAACACCGCGGCGCCGGCGTTGCCGTAGAGCGGCTTGATCACGATCTCGCCATGCTCAGCGTAGAAGGCGCGCACTTCGTCGAGGCTGCGCGTCACCAGCGTCGGCGGCATAAAGCGCGCGAACTCCAGCACGAACAGCTTCTCGGGTGCGTTGCGCACGCTGGCCGGATCGTTGACGACGAGTGTGCCCTGGCGCTGCGCCAGCTCTAGGAGGTGCGTCGCGGTAATATACGCCATGTCGAACGGCGGGTCCTGGCGCATCAGGACGACGTCGATGTCGGCGCCGAGATCGAGCTCGGCGGCTTCGCCGAAGCGGTGATGGTCGCCGGTCACGCGCTGCACCGTCACGGCGCGCGCCTGCGCGATGATGCGGCCCGAACGGTAGCTCAGATCATGCGGCGTATAGTGCCAGAGCCTGTGGCCGCGCGCCTGCGCCGACAGCATCAGCGCGAAGGACGAATCGCCGGCGATGTTGATGGTTTCGAGCGGGTCCATCTGGACCGCGACGTTCAAGGCCATGCCTGCCCCTTCCGGGGCGCGGAAGCCCCTAGTTTATCGACCGTGCCAGTGCATCCAGCGCTGCGCGGATACGCGAGCGGAGCGCCGGGTCGCGCGTCGTCTCGAGCATGGCGCCGAGGCTCGCGCGCGCGCTGCGCGCTCGTCCCAGCAGCTGCTCCAGCCGGGCGCGCTCCCACCAAAGGCCCGTAAAGGAGGGCGCGAAGCTTGTCATCCGCTCATGCAGGACAAGCGCCCGGTCGAGGTCGCCGGCACGACGCGCGCGCGCCGCCTGGTTCGACAGCAGACGGACCAGCACCGCCCGGTTGCTCAGCGCCGTCAGATGCTCGGGCTCGACGGTCGCATGGCTGCCGACGACGCGCGCGATCAGCCGCGCCAGCCCCGCCCCGTCGAGCAGCGCGCCGCCGTCGAACGGATCGAGGATCACCGCGTCGGGTTCGCGGCCCAGCCGCACCAGCACATGGCCGGGCATGTTGAGCGGATCGGCGGCCCAGCCGATGCGGCGCGCGACCGCGACATAGACGACCGACAGCGCTACCGGCAGGCCGCGCCGGCGGTCGATGACCGCGATCAGGTCGGCGTTCGCCGGATTGTCGTAATCGGCGGAATCGCCGTGGTAGCCGTAGTCGCGATGGATCAGCTCGGCGAGCAGCTCGGCGCGCTCGCGCCCGCCGACCGCGCGCTGCCCGCGGGCGAGGAGCTGCGCCGCCATCCCGGCGATCTGGTCGAGGTAGTCATCGATATCGATGTGAGGATGGTCGAGTGTGGCAACCAGCAGCGCCGCTTCGTCGAGCGGGATCGCTTCGTCATCAAGCAGCCCAAGCCGCTGAATAGCGTCGTCCATCTCATTCTCCGACCCAGGCGCCGACGACATGCCGAGGTGTACGCCACGGTGTTATCAGCACCGCATCGATTCGGATTGCCTCGCACCCTCTCCCGTAACGCGCGAGTAGCGCATTGGCCGCACGGGAGATGCGACGTTGATTAACATAAGTTATTGATGCGGCGGCGCTCGCGACGTCGAACCGTGCCTTCACTTCGACGAAAATCAACGTGCGACCGCGGCGGGCGATGAGGTCGACCTCGCCGACAGGTGTGCGGACGCGACGCGCGAGGATGCGGTAGCCCTTGAGGCGCAGCCACCAAGCGGCAAGCGTTTCGGCGCGGCGTCCCCAGCTCTCCGCGCGCCGGCGCTTCACCGGCCTTTCAGCTCCAGCGCGCGCGAGTAGACCTGCTTCCGCGGCAGGTCGAGCGCGTCAGCGACCTCGGCGACAGCGGTCTTGAGCGGGGCTTGGGCCATTGCGCGTTCGAGCATCGCGTCGAGATCCTCGGCGGTTGCGGCAGGGGGCTCGGCGGGCGGGCCGACGATGATAACGATCTCGCCCTTGGGCGGCGCATCGGCGTATCGCGCGGCCAAGGTCGCGAGGTCGCCGTCGACCACCTCCTCGAACCGTTTGCTGATCTCGCGGGCGACCGCCGCCGGGCGTGGGCCGAGGCGTTCGGCCAGCGCTGCGAGCGTAGCGGCGAGGCGCGGCCCGGCCTCGTAGAAGACAAGCGTGGCGCGCAAGGACCTCACTTCGTCGATCGCGGCGGCGCGCGCGCCGGCCTTGGAGGGTAGGAAGCCGGCGAACAGGAAGCGGTCGGTCGGCAAGCCGGCGAGCGTCAGCGCCGCGACCGCCGCGCAGGGGCCGGGCAACGTCGTGACCGCGGCACCGGCGGCGCGGGCATCACGCACGAGCTTGTAACCAGGATCGGAGATGAGCGGCGTGCCGGCATCCGAGACCAGCGCCACCGCCTCGGTGGCGAGCCGCGCGATCAGCTTCGGCCGAACGGCATCGGCATTGTGGTCGTGGTACGGCATCATCGGCTGCGTGGAACCGATATGCTGGAGAAGCTTTGCGGTAACGCGGGTATCTTCTGCGGCGATCAGATGCGCACGCCGCAGCGTGTCGGCAGCACGGGGGCTCAGATCGCCAAGATTGCCGATCGGGGTTGCAACGATATAGAGGCCGGGCGCAAGCGGCTCAGGGAGGTCCATAGTGAGTATCATGACGCACGAACCGGCGACCAGGCAACGGTCACGGTTCGGCATCGCAACGCTGGCGTTGCTGGCGGTCGCCGGTTGCGCCAGCAACGGCATGCGGCGCGGCCCGGTAGAGGAAGCCGCGGCGCCCCCGCCGACCGTGGCTGCTCCGGCGCCGGCACCGGTCGAGGCCGGCCCGCCGCAGCACCGCGTTGCGCTGCTAGTCCCCACGACGGGCGGCAACGCTGCGGTCGGCCAGTCGATTGCGAATGCTGCCAACATGGCACTGCTCGATTCGAACGACCAGCGCATTAAGCTCACCGTCTACAACACCGCGACCGGCGCCGCGGCAGCGGCCAGTCGTGCGATCGCGGAGGGCAACAAGATATTCCTCGGCCCGTTGCTTGCCGCTGATGTGCGCGCGATCCAGGGTGCGGCGGGTGCCGCGGGCGTGCCGATCCTGACCTTCTCGAACGACGCCTCGCTCGCGAGCGGCAACACCTATGTGCTCGGCTTCCAGCCCACCCAGTCGGTAGCGCGCGTGGTGGGCTTCGCCCGCTCGAAGGGCGTCGAGAATTTCGCGGCACTGGTGCCGGCGGGCACCTATGGTCAGCGGGCTTCGGCCGCGCTCGTGCGCGCGGTGCAGGCGAACGGTGGCAAAGTGGCCTCAATCGAGGCTTATCCGCGCGATCCGAAGCAACTGGTGGCAGCGGTCCGGCGCGTGACCGATTACGAGGCGCGCGTCGCCAAGGTGTCGCGCGCCGGCGCGGTGCGGCCAGACGGGACGGTGGCGCCGGTGCAGCAGCGGCTGGGACCGGTCAGCTTCCAGGCACTGCTGGTCGCCGATACCGGCGAGGTGGCGGCGCGCTTCCTGCCCGCGCTCCAGCAGTTCGGTGCGAGCGGCGTGCGCCTGCTCGGCACCGAACTGTGGAACAGCGAGCCGGGGTTGTCGCGCGTGCAGGGGCTGCATGGCTCTTGGTTCGCAAGCGTTCCCGACAACCGCTTCAGCCAGCTCGCGAACCGCTACCGCGCCAAGTTCGGCGGGCAGCCGTCGCGGCTCGCCAGCATGGGCTATGATGCGGTGCTGCTGGTCAACTCGATAGGCCAGCGCTGGCGGATCGGCGACCGCTTCCCTGTTACGGCGCTTAACGACGACGACGGCTTTGCCGGCATCGACGGTATCTTCCGCTTCCGCGGCAACGTCGCCGAACGCGGGCTCGAGGTGCAGCAGATCGGTCCCGGTGGCTTCTCGGTGGTATCGCCGGCGCCGCGGACGTTCCGGGCCACACAGGTTAGCGCGATCAACTGAGCGGCCGGCCATGCGGCAGGCTTCCCATCGTCTCGCCGTGGCGACACGTGGCAAGGGATTGGTCGAGATCACGCGCGACGTGCGTAGCTGGGTGGCGGAGCAGGAGGTCAGCACTGGCCTGCTGACGTTGTTCTGCCGCCATACCTCGGCGTCGTTGCTGATCCAGGAGAACGCCGACCCCGACGTGCGACGCGATCTCGAAACCTATTTCGAGACGATCGCACCCGAGGCGCCGGGGCGCTACGTCCATGAGGACGAAGGACCGGACGACATGCCTGCGCATCTGCGTACCGCACTGACGCAGGTGCAGCTGTCGATCCCGGTGCTCGGCGGTGCGCCCGTGTTCGGGACATGGCAGGGCATCTACCTGTTCGAGCACCGCCGCGCCCCGCACCGGCGCGAAGTGGTGCTGCACCTGATTGGCGATTAGCTCAGGCGAGTTGCGCGATCACCGCGTTGAGGAGCGGCTGGCCCTGGGGCGTCAGCCGGAGGTGGGTATTGGTCGCCTCGATCAGGCCCTGACGCTGGAGTCGGTCGAGGGCCCGGCCGTCGATCGCCGAGCGGAGTGGAACGCCGGTTCGCTGCTCGAACAGCGCGGAGTCGATGCCGCCCGTCAGGCGCAGGCCCATGAGCAGCGCTTCCTCCGCACGGGTGGCTAGATCGAGTGGGACCTCGTTCTCGGCACCATGACCTGCTTCCCGGACGGCGGACAGCCAGGCTTCCGGTTTCAGGTGGCGGACGGTAGCGGTGGCGTTGCGGCGGCCGTGGGCGCCGGGGCCGACACCAATATAATCAGCATATTGCCAGTAGGCGAGGTTGTGGCGGCTCTCGGCGCCGGGGCGGGCGTGGTTCGACACCTCGTAGGCGGGCAGGCCGACAGCGGCGGACATTGTCCGCGTGAGATCGAACATGTCGGCGGACGTGTCCTCGTCCGGCAGGACAAGCTTGCCGCTGGCATGCAGGCTCGCAAAGCGCGTCTTGGGCTCGATGGTGAGCTGGTAGAGCGACAGATGCTCGGTGCCGAAGGCGAGCGCGCGCGAAAGCTCCGCCTCCCAGTCCGCGACGGTCTGGCCGGGCCGGGCGTAGATGAGGTCGAAGCTCGCGCGGGCGAAGTTCGCCTGCGCGATGTCGAGCGCCGCCAACCCTTGCGCGAGATCGTGCGGGCGGCCGAGCAGCTTCAGCGCCGTGTCGTCGAGCGCCTGGAGGCCGAGCGAGACGCGGTTGACGCCGGCGGCGGCGAATCCGGCGAAGCGCGCGGCCTCGACGCTCGTCGGGTTGGCCTCAAGCGTGATCTCGAGGCCAGGCGCCACCGGCCACAGCTTCGCCACCTCATCGATGACGGCGCCGGTGGTCGCCGGGTCCATCAGCGACGGCGTGCCGCCGCCGAAGAAGATGCTGACGACGGTTGCGCCTTCGGTCAGCGCTGCCTCATGCCGCAGGTCGGCGAGCAGCGCGTTCCGCCAGCCGGCCTCGTCGATCGAGGCGCGGACGTGGCTGTTGAAGTCGCAGTAAGGGCATTTGGTGACGCAGAACGGCCAGTGGACGTAGACCGCCAGCTCGCGCCCCGCGTCAGAAGACGGCGGCGACCAGCTTCTCGAAGGCGCGGGCGCGGTGACTGATCGCATGTTTCTGATCCGGGTCCATTTCCGCGAAGGTGAGGTCGAAGCCGTTCGGAATGAAGACCGGATCATAGCCGAAGCCGCGGTCGCCGCGCGGCGGCCAGGTGACGCGCCCCTCGATGCGGCCGGTGAAGCAGTCGACATGCCCGTCGGGCCAGCCGAGCGCGAGCGTGCAGACGAAGGCGGCGTCGCGCGGCGTGTCGGGGCCCAGCGCCCGAAGCTCGTCCTCGACCTTCCGCATCGCCATCGCCCAATCGCGTGTGCCGTCGGGCTTCTCCGCCCAGTTGGCGGTGTAGACGCCGGGGCGGCCGCCGAGTGCGGCGACCTCGAGGCCGCTGTCGTCGGCGAGCGCGGGCATACCCGAGCCGCGTGCCGACGCCAGCGCCTTGATCGTGGCGATGCCGACGAAGCTGTCCTCGGTCTCCTCGGGCTCGGGCAGGCCGAGCGCACCGGCCGAGACGGGCTCCATGCCGTGCGGGCCCAGGAGCGCGGTGATCTCGCGCACCTTGCCGGTATTATGGCTGGCGATCACCAGCGGGCCGGGGAGAAGCTTGCGGATGATCATCAGCGTTCCGTCGCCTTGGCCTGCGCCGCGAAGATCTCGTCGCAGCCAATGCGCGCGAGGCGGAGCAGGCGCAGCAGCCCTTCCTCGTCATAGGGCGCGCCCTCGGCGGTCGCCTGCACCTCGGCGATGCCGCCGCCTTCGATCAGCACGAAGTTGGCGTCGGTCTCGGCCGCCGAATCCTCGGGGTAGTCGAGGTCGAGCACCGGCGTGCCTTCGTAGATGCCGCATGAGACGGCGGCGACGCGCGCCTTGATCGGATCGATCTTGAGGTCGTGCGCCTTCATGATGCCGTCGACCGCGAGGCGCAGCGCCACCCAAGCGCCCGAGATCGCGGCGGTGCGCGTGCCGCCGTCGGCCTGGAGCACGTCGCAGTCGAGGACGATCTGGCGCTCGCCAAGCGCGACGAGGTCGGTGACGGCGCGCAAGCTGCGGCCGATCAGCCGCTGGATCTCCTGCGTGCGGCCCGACTGCTTACCTTTCGCCGCCTCGCGGTTGCCACGCGTGTGCGTGGCGCGCGGCAGCATGCCGTATTCGGCCGTCACCCAGCCCCGGCCCTGGCCGCGCAGCCATGGCGGCAGCTTCTCCTCGACGCTCGCGGTGACGAGCACGTGCGTCTGCCCGAACTTCACGAGGCACGAGCCTTCAGCATGGGCATTGAAGCCGGCGATCATCTCGATGGGGCGCATCTGGTCGGGGGCGCGGCCGGAAGGACGCATGGGACAGCTCCTGATGTGGAGCGCGCGGTCTAGCGGGGTGCGGGCGGCGACGCAAACCGGCGGGTCGGAATGCGTCAGGGTGCGGCAGACGCGCGGCGGGCCTGCCGCGGGTTCAGGCCTCGATGTAGCTGGCCTCGTAGGTCACGGGGAAGTTCACCGAGCGCGCGATGAAGCAATAGTCGTGGATCTGGTGATGGATGGCGTCGGCCTTGAGCAGATTGGCGCCGCGCTTGACGGTTATGGTGGGTCGCAGCGTGGCGCGCAGGAAACGGCCCGCGCCGCCGGCACCGGTTTCGCCGACGCCGACCGGATCGTCCCTGTAGCCCGTCACCACGATCCCGGCATTGCTCGCCAAGTGCAGGAACCAGAGCATGTGGCAGGATGCCAGCGCCGAAAGCAGCAGGTCCTCGGGATTATACTTCGTCGGGTCGCCGCCGAGGAGCGGGTCGTTCGAGCAGTCGACGACCGGCTTGCCCGGCGTCGCCATCTGCCAGGTCCGATCGTACGCCCGGTAATGGCTGGTGCCTTCGCCACGGTCGCCGGTCCAGACGACGGACGCCGTGTACTCATGCTCGCGTGACATATGTCGGCTCCCTGGTTATGTATACGTGTATACATGACAAAACAGCGCGTAAAGCCGATTGTCAGGAGCGATGCTGGTGAGCCCCGAAAAGATTGCAGCCGAACTGCGTGCCGACCTCATGGCCGGCCGGCTTTGGCCCGGAACCGAGCTGCAACAGGCGGGTTTGGCCGAACGGTTCGCTGTCAGCCGCATCCCGATCCGCGATGCGCTCCGGATCCTCGCGGCCGAGGGGCTGGTCGTGATCGAGCCGAACCGGGGCGCGACCGTCATCGCGCTTTCGGCGAGCGAGATCGGCGAGCTTTACGATCTTCGCCTGCTCCTCGAGGGCGACTGCCTGCGGCGGGCCGCAGTGGCCATGACGCCGGCAGCGATTGAAGAGATCGACCGGATTCGCCGCAAGGCCGATCTCGATGCCGCCACGCCGACATGGGACGAAGGCGACCGCGCGTTCCACGAGGCGCTCTACGCTCCGGCCGCAAGGCCGCGGCAGGTGGCGCTCATCCTCTCGCTTCGACAGACCTGCCGGCTGTTCGCGGCATCATACGCCACGCTCCCGACGGAAAGATCCCGCTGGCTGGGCGACCACGAGCTGATCGTCGGCCGTTTGCGCGCGGGCGATACCGAAGGCGCCGTAGCCGCGCTGTCCCGCCATATCGAAGGCGCACGCGACCATCTTCTCGCGCTGATGGCGCGCGATCGCGGTCAGTAGAGCGGGATCATCTCTTAGGGGATCGTCTCCCGCGCAGGCGGGGTTTCGTGGTCCCGCCATCCTCCAGCGCTCATGCTGAGCCTGTCGGAGCAGGGTCCAGCTTGCCTCAGCGGTCAGTGTAACGCTCGCCCTTCGACAAGCTCAGAGTGAGCACGGGAGAAGTAAGCGTATGGCATAACAATGGGTCCCCGCTTTCGCGGGGATGACGTGCTGTTTCAGTACGAGGCTAGGGGGCGTCGTACGGCTGACGCGCTCGCATGACGCTGCGCCGACCCGTTGGCGGTCAGCGCGGTGAGCGCCGGCGGGCCGTCAGCAGCACGCCGATCTCGTCCTGCCGCGGGTTGATGAAGTCTAGTCGGATGCGGCCGTCGGGGGTTTCGCTGACGGTGGCCGGCACCGAGCTGTTGGTAAGAGTCCAACCCGCGGGCAGCACGACGGCGTTGACCGGGCGTCCGAACGAGCGGTCCCAGACCAGCGTGTCGCCGACGAGCTTGTAGCGCTCGGGATCGGTGTAGGTCTCCGAAATGCGCAGCCGCCGGCTCTCGCCGGCCTTGGGCGCCTTGAAGCGGAAGATCACCGCCTCCGTCTCCGGCGTGACGTTGCCCGCCTCGCCGCCCGCCTTCAGGATCGCGTCGCCCTTCAGCACCTCGGACCGGAGAAGCTCGCCTGTATCGAGATCGCGGGCCGACGGGTTCGCGACGGTGCTGCCGGCGCGAACGACGTTCGTGTAGGTGCCCACGCCCGGCCGCGTCTCGGTATAATCGTGGGTGAGATCGAAGCTGTGCGTCTCCGGTTCGCGCAGATAGTAGACGATCTCGCGGGACTGCCGCGCCCGCTCGTCGAGCCGGCCAGCCAGTTGTGGCGGCATGGTGCCAGGGGTGCCGGCCGGTCGCGCCTTGATCACCAGCGGCGCGGCCGCCGGACCGACGTTCCAGAAGCTGAGCGTGATTCGGCCGTCGGGCTCCTGCAGCACCTGCGAGGGATGGTTGACCGACACCGGCTCGTAGCCCGCCGGCAGCACCACCGCATTGCGTTTGATGCCGAGCGACCGGTCGAACACGATCATGTTGCCATCGACGAAGTAGCTCTTGGGATCGGCATAGGTTTTGTCGATCAGGACGCGGGCCTCGCCGCCGTCCGCCGGCACGGGGCGGGCGAGCGTCACGCGGATATACTGTCCCGCCGGATCGGCGTTCGGGATGCCGCCCGCCCGCGCGACGTCGCCGCCGACCACCTCGAACGCCAGCGGCTTGCCGGTTGCCCGGTCCGTCACCCGCTCGTCGGTGGCGATGCTGCCTTGCCGGATCGGATTGAAATACCAGCGCGCGCCCGGCGTCGTCGCCGTGACCTCGTACAGGATGCGGAACTTGCCCGTGCCTGGGGCAAGAAGCTCGTAGCGGGTATAGGCGTCGGCCTCCGTCTGCTCGGCGGCTGTCACCGGCATCGCCACAAGAAGGAAGGCGCCGAGCATCGCGCGCCGCAGCCAGCCGAACATCATGAATTCGCCCCCCATCAGCATCGGTGAATCAGGCTATACCAGCGACAGGCGGCAGCAAACGGCCATGTTGAGGCATCGCGGGGAAATTCCTACATTCCCGCCGCCATGGCGACACCCACCATCACCGAGCTGAACGACCGTGCCCGGGATATCTTCCGGCAGATCGTCGAATCGTATCTGTCGAGCGGGGCACCGGTGGGGTCACGGACGCTGTCGAAGCTGGGTAGTCTTGGCCTGTCGCCGGCAAGCATCCGCAACGTGATGCAGGACCTTGAGGAGATGGGGCTGCTCGAAAGCCCGCACACCTCGGCCGGGCGGATGCCGACTGAGCTGGGCCTGCGGCTGTTCGTCGATGGCATGATGCAGATGGCGGATCCCGCACCCGAGGACCGCGCGGCAATCGAGGAGCAGCTGCGCGGCGACGGCCGGCCGTTCGAGGACGTGCTGAGCCGCACGACCGCGGTTCTGTCCGGCCTGTCCGCCTGCGCCGGCATCGTCATGGTGCCGAAGGCGGAGGTCGTGCTGCGCCAGATCAGCTTCGTGCCGATGGCGCCGGGCCGTGCCTTGGGCGTGCTGGTCGGCGCCGACGGATCGGTAGAGAACCGGGTGATCGAGCTGCCGGCGGGCCTGCCGCCCGCCGCGCTGATCCAGGCGGCGAACTACATCAACGCGCGGCTGTCGGGCCTGACGCTCGCGCAAGCGGTCGAGCGGCTGCGGCAGGAGATCGCCGCCGAGCGTGCCGAGCTCGACGCGCTGGCGCGCGGTGTCGTCGAGAAGGGGCTGGCTGTCTGGTCGTCGGACGATGCGCAGCGGCCCGTCCTCATCGTGCGGGGGCAGGCGCACCTCATCGACGACCGCAACGCCGCCGACCTTGAGCGCGTGCGCTCGCTGCTCGCCGACCTCGACGGCAAGGAGGATCTGGTGCGCGTGCTTGACCTCGCGCGCGCCGGCGACGCGATGAAGATCTTCATCGGATCGGAGAACAAGCTGTTCTCTTTGTCCGGCTCCTCGGTTATCGCCGCGCCGTACCGCGCGGCCGGCGACCGCGTGGTGGGCGTGATCGGCGTGATCGGCCCCACGCGGTTGAACTATGCGCGGGTGGTCCCCATGGTTGATTATACCGCCAGAGCTTTGAGCAGGTTGATCGGATGAACGACGAACAGAACGTGCCCGAAAACGAAGACGTATTGCCGGAGGAGCTGCCGGTCGAGGACACGCGCGATCAGGAGATTGCCGACCTCAAGGACCGCCTGCTGCGCACCGCCGCGGAGACCGAGAACGTCCGCCGCCGGCTGGAGCGCGACAAGCAGGATGCGGTTGCCTACGCGATCACCGGCTTCGCCCGCGATCTGCTTGGCGTCGTCGACAATCTGCGCCGGGCGCTTGATGCCATTCCGGCGGATGCGCGCGAGAACGAGGCGGTAAAGACCGTCGTCACCGGCGTCGAGATGACCGAGCGCGAGCTGTCGAACGTGCTCCAGCGGCACGGCGTCAGCCGCGTCGAAGCCAAGGGCCAGAAGCTCGATCCGAATGTTCATCAGGCGATGATCGAGGTCGAGGACGACGAGGCCGAGCCCGGCACCATCGTGCAGGAGCTGCAGAGCGGCTACCTGCTCAAGGACCGCCTGCTGCGCCCGGCACTGGTAAGCGTGGCCAAGAAGCGCGCGGGCGCGGCGGCTTAGGCCGAATAGCCGGCTTCAAATCAGCCCCACCCCGGCAAGGACCGGGGTGGGGCTGATTTTATTTGGCGGACTTCGAATGCCGGCGGGCGGCGCGGGGCTCATGCCCAAACCGCGCACGAATTGGCCGCCCGGCGCCGGCGGCGCTTGCCGCCGGGCGCGAGTTAACCTATATCGCTCTCATCTTCCACATGGGTGACCTTGAGGAAGCTGGTCCCTCCGGGGCCGGCGCGAAAGGCGCTTGGAGAAACGATTTGGCAGATGTTGCCCGACTGACCGAACTGATCGAGCCCGAGGTGAAGCGCCTCGGCTTCGAGCTGGTGCGCGTGTCGCTCCAGGGCTCGCGCAACCTGTCGCTGCAGATAATGGCCGAGGACCCGAAGACGGGGCAGCTGACGCTCGACCAGTGCGCGGCGATCTCACGCGCCGTCTCGGACGTGCTCGACGAGGCCGATCCGATCGAGAACGAGTACCGGCTTGAGGTCTCGTCGCCCGGCATCGACCGGCCGCTGACGCGGACCCGGGACTGGAGCGACTGGGCCGGTCACGAGGCCAAGGTGACGCTTCTCGAGGCGATCGAGGGGCGCAAGCGCTTCCAGGGCATCGTGCGCGGGCTCGACGGCGATGCCGCCCGGCTCGACGTACCGGGGCTGGGCGAGATCGCGCTGCCACTATCGAACATCCTGACCGCCAAGCTCACGCTCACCGACGAGCTGATCAAGGCATCCAGGCCGCTCTCCACCGAGGGCGCCGACGATATCATCGAAGAGAAGGACTGAAGGTCATGGCCACCGCCATTTCCGCCAACAAGGCCGAGCTGCTCGCCATCGCCGACGCGGTCGCGCGCGAGAAGTCGATCGATCGCGGTATCGTGATCGAGGCGATGGAGGACGCGATCCAGAAGGCGGCGCGCGCCCGCTACGGCGCGGAGAACGACATCCGCGCCAAGATCGACCCGAAGTCGGGCGACATGCGGCTATGGCGCGTCGTCGAGGTGGTCGAGGAGGTCGACGACTATTTCAAGCAGACCAGCGTTCGCGAAGCACAGAAGCGCGATCCGAACGCCAAGGTCGGCGACTTCGTCGTCGATCCGCTGCCGCCGATCGAGTTCGGCCGCATCGCGGCGCAGGCGGCGAAGCAGGTGATCGTGCAGAAGGTGCGCGATGCCGAGCGCGAGCGCCAGTATGAGGAATTCAAGGACCGGCAGGGCGAGGTCATCACTGGTGTGGTGAAGCGTGTCGAATTCGGCCATGTCGTCGTCGACCTCGGTCGCGCCGAAGGTGTCATCCGCCGCGACCAGCAGATCCCGCGCGAGGTGCTGCGCGTCAACGACCGCGTCCGGGCGCTGATCCTCAACGTCCGCCGCGAGAACCGCGGCCCGCAGATCTTCCTGTCGCGCGCCCATCCCGACTTCATGAAGAAGCTGTTCGCGCAAGAGGTGCCGGAGATCTACGACGGCGTCATCGAGATCAAGGCCTGCGCCCGCGACCCGGGCAGCCGCGCCAAGATCGGCGTGATCAGCCGCGACAGCTCGATCGATCCGGTCGGCGCCTGCGTCGGCATGAAGGGTAGCCGCGTCCAGGCGGTCGTCCAGGAATTGCAGGGCGAGAAGATCGACATCATCCCCTGGTCGCCCGACACCGCGACCTTCGTGGTGAACGCGCTACAGCCGGCCGAGGTCTCGAAGGTCGTCATCGACGAGGACGAGAACCGGCTCGAGGTCGTGGTGCCTGACGACCAGCTCAGCCTCGCGATCGGCCGGCGCGGTCAGAACGTGCGGCTCGCCTCGCAACTGACCGGTCACCAGATCGACATCATGACCGAGGCCGACGAGAGCGAGAAGCGGCAGCGCGAGTTCATCGAACGGTCCGAAATGTTCCAGCAGGAGCTCGACGTCGACGAGACGCTGGCCCAGCTGCTGGTCGCCGAGGGCTTCACCGAACTCGAGGAGGTCGCCTACGTCGAGCTGCCTGAGCTCGCCGCGATCGAGGGCTTCGACGACGATCTGGCCGCCGAGCTTCAGAACCGCGCGCAGGAAGCGCTCGAGCGCCGCGAGCAGGCGGCGCGCGACGAGCGCCGGGGCTTGGGCGTCGAGGACGCGCTCGCCGCGATCGAGGGGCTCACCGAGCCGATGCTCGTCACGCTCGGCAAGGCCGGCATCAAGACGCTCGACGATCTGGGCGATCTTGCCACCGACGAGCTGGTCGGCAAGCGCGACGGCATCCTGAAAGACGCGGGCCTCTCGGAAGAGGACGGCAACCGCATCATCATGGCGGCGCGCGCGCACTGGTTCGAGGGCGAGGAGGACGCGCAAGCGGATGACTCGCAATGATCCAGAGCTAGCGCCCGAGCGCAAATGCATCCTGAGCGGTGAGCATGGGCCGCGGGACGGGTTGATCCGCCTCGCGCTCGGCCCCGACGGCACCGTGCTGCCCGACCTCGCCGCCAAGGCGCCGGGGCGCGGCGCGTGGATCGCACCCGACCGCAAGCTGATCGAGACGGCGCTCGCCAAGGGCAAGCTCCGGGGCGCGCTCGCGCGTGCGTTCAAGGGCGCGGCGACCAGCGTGCCCGACGATCTCGTCGACCGCATCGACGAGGGACTTAAACGTCGCGCGCTCGACCGGTTGGGGTTGGAAATGAAGGCTGGCCACCTCATCTTGGGGTCGGATCGCATCGTCGACTCGATCCGGGCGGGGCGGGTTCATCTCCTGCTCCATGCGGCCGATGCGGCCGCCGACGGCCGAGCCAAGCTCGATCAGAAGCTGCGGGTCGCCGAGACCGGCGAGGCGGTGGTGCTCCCCGCTACGCGGGCCGAATTGTCGGTGGCCTTAGGGCGCGAAAATGTTGTACACGCCGCGCTCAGCAACCGCGCGGCAGCGACAAGGGTGGCCGACGCCGTATCACGGTGGCGGGCCTTTTGCGGAACGAACGATGGAAACGCGGATGCGGAGCTGACTTCCGCGGCCGAACGGTAGAGGTATCAGGCACAGGCATGAGCGAAGACAACAAACCCAAACTCGGCGTCCGGCCCCCGCTTGGCCTGAAGCGTACCGTCGAAGTCGGCAAGGTGAAGCAGAGCTTCAGCCACGGCCGCACCCACTCGGTCGTCGTCGAGACCAAGAAAACGCGCGTGCTGCGCCGCCCCGGCGAACCTGCGCCGGTCGAGAGCCAGCCTGAACCCGAGGTGGCGGAAGCTGCGCCGGCGCCCGTCGCCGCGCCTGCCCG
>JAEZQR010000263.1 GCA_023413015.1 Pseudomonadota bacterium | reverse complement strand
GCGATCACCGGCGAGGCGCGGCTGATGCCGCACCTGCACCTGAGCCTGCAGGCCGGCGACGACATGGTGCTGAAGCGCATGAAGCGGCGCCATTCGCGTGAGGACGCGGTGCGCTTCTGCGCCGATGTCCGCGCGAAACGACCCGAGGTGACGTTCGGCGCGGATGTCATCGCCGGCTTCCCGACCGAGACCGATGCGATGTTCGAGAACACGCTGGCGATGATCGACGACTGCGACATCGTCTACGGGCATATCTTCCCCTATTCGGCGCGGACCGGTACGCCGGCCGCCCGCATGCCGCAGGTGCCGGTGCCGGTGCGGAAGGAGCGCGCCGCCCGGCTGCGCGCGGCCGCGGCACGGCGGCTGGACCTGTACCTGCAAGGCCAGATCGGCCGAACGCTCGACGTCCTCGTCGAGCGCGAGGACGGCTCGGGCCACAGCGCGGCGTTTGCGCCAGTGAAAGTCGCCGGCGGGAAGCCGGGGAAGATCGTGAAGGCAACCGCCGTGGCGCTCGCCGACGGCATTCTGGAGGCGGCTTAGTGGCGGAAGCACCGCAAGGTTGGTTCGCGCGATTGCGCGCGGGACTGTCGCGCTCGTCGGAGAAGCTCGGCGACAGCCTGTCGTCGGTCTTCACCAAGACGAAGCTCGACGATGCGATGCTCGAAGAGATCGAGGAGGCGCTGATCGCGTCCGACCTCGGCCCGGCGATGGCGGCGCGCGTATCGGCCAAGCTCGCCGCCGAGAAATACGACAAGGACGTCACCGAGGACGAGGTGCGCCGCGTGGTGGCCGACGAGATCGAGAAAGTGCTGGCCCCAGTGGCCAGGCCGCTCGACATCACCGCCTTCCCCCGCCCGCAGACGATCCTGGTGGTGGGCGTCAACGGATCGGGCAAGACGACGACGATCGCCAAGCTCGCGCACCTGTTCCAGGAGCAGGACTATCGCGTGATGTTGGCGGCGGGCGACACCTTCCGCGCCGCCGCGATCGAGCAGCTTCAGGTTTGGGGCGGACGGATCAGCGCCCCGGTCGTTTCCGGCAAGGTGGGCGCCGATGCGGCCGGGCTCGCCTATGAGGCGCTCGAGAAGGCGCGCGGGCAAGGCTATGACGCGCTGATCATCGACACCGCCGGACGGCTCCAGAACAAGCAGGGGCTGATGGACGAGCTCGCCAAGGTGAAGCGCGTGCTCTCGAAGCTGATGCTGTCGGCGCCGCACGATGTGGTGCTCGTGCTCGATGCCACGACCGGGCAGAACGCGCTCAACCAGATCGAGGTGTTCAAGGATGTGGCGGGCGTGACCGGACTGGTGATGACCAAGCTCGACGGCACCGCCCGCGGCGGCGTGCTGGTGGCGGCGGCCGAGCGGTTCAAGCTGCCGATCCATGCGGTCGGCGTCGGCGAAACCATCGACGACCTGCGGCCGTTCGATCCGCGGGCCTTCGCCGAAGCATTGGCAGGAGTGAAATAGTGGCGGAGACGCGCGAGCTGTCCACCGGCCTCAAGCTGGCGATCGACTATGGGCCGCTGCTGATATTCTTCGGCGTGAATGCCCTGGCGCCAGGGTCAGACATCGATCAGGCGGTCGCTGCGACGGGTGCGTTCATGCTGGCGACGCTCGCTGCGATGCTGGTGTCGAAGCTGAAGTCCGGGCGCATCTCGACGATGCTGTGGGTGACTGGCGTCGTCGTGACCGTGTTCGGCGGGCTGACCATCTACCTGCACGACGAGCGCTTCATCCAGGTGAAGCCGTCGATCGTCTATGCCGTGCTATCGGGGACGCTATTCTTCGCGCTGTGGACCGGCAGGCCGCTGCTGCGCTCGGTCCTCGAATCCGGCTTCCCGGCGCTGAAGCCCGAGGGCTGGCACAAGCTCACGCGCAATTTCGCCTGGTTCTTCGCGGCCATGGTCGTGACGAACGAGGTGGCGCGGCAGATCCTGAGCTTCGACGCCTGGGTGACGTTCAAGGTGTGGGGCGTGACGGCGATTTCGTTCGCCTTCATGTTCACGCAGATGCCGGTATTGATGCGGTACAGCGACGAGCCGCAGGAGCCGCCGGTTCCGCCCCAGGGCTAAGGCTATTTGCCAACGTAGCGGTAGCCGGCGACCCGGTTCAGCAAAGAGAAGTCGACGGTCACGAGGCCGAGTCCCTGCAGGCTCGAGTCCATGCCGAAAGCCTGGAGCAGCTTGACGCCGCGCGTCGGCTCGGGCGCGAAGCTGAAGCCGAAGGACAGCTGCTTCACCTTGCCGGCGGCGTTGCCGCGCCCCTTGCCACCATTCGTCGGCAGCGCGACCACCAGCGTCTTCACATAGGGCCCGAAGCGATCGCCCTTCTGCACGACCGCCGTGCCGGTAAGCGGCGGGAGCGGCGTGTCGCTGTCGATGTTCAGGTCGGCCCCGCCGATCTTACGGACCTGACGAGGATCGACGTTGAAGCGGTAGGTGGCGGTGGTGGCAGTCTGCGCGACGAGCTTGGGTTCGCCCTGGATCAGCTGCCGCATCTCCGAATAGGCGGGCAGATCGTCTTTCTCGTCGGCTTCGACGCGGACATTGTCGCCGGTCTTGCCGTAGACGACCCTCTGCCGCTCGCCGGCCGGGCGCGAGGGATCGAAGCGGACGACCTTCTCCTCGCGCAACGGCGGGCGGGAGCGCTCGCCCTGGCGGACGCGGTCCAGCGCATCGCCGACAACGGTCGAGCCGCCGGCCCAGACCTGCGTGGTCGAGACATAGGCCCATTGCGCTGGATCATAGGCGCCACCGTTGGCGAGCGCCTGATCGAGTAGCGCATCGGCATGCGCCGGGGCGGCGGCGAGCAGCAGGAGAGCGAAGTTTGCGAAGTTTGTTCCGACCTTCATATTCCGTCGCCCTCATCTGTATTGTTGCACTAATACACAAACCAAGGGGGCGTGTCACTCCGTTCGCCTTACAGGCGCGCGGCGCAGGCGGTGCGTCGGGCCGGGGTCAGAGCGGGGACCTTGAGCTGCTGGAGGCGGACGAGCGTGCGGCCGGCGGGCAGGTAGCGCAGGACGCGCTCGCCGCCGGTGTCGGCGACGCGATAGGCGATCTCGACGGCGGGATTGCCGATCTCGCCGGCCTCGCGGCGCACGAGCTTCATGCCGTCGCGCATGCCGGCGGCGTAGGCCCGGCCGGCGGGATCGACGCCTTTGATCGTCATGCCTGCCGCCGCCGTAGCATCGGCATCGAAGCCGCGATCGAACGGCGGACGATCGACGGTCTCGGCGACGAGGCAGCCGCTGGCGAGCGAGGCCGGCAACACCACCGGCTCCCCCCGATCGATGTACCGGGCCACGGCCGATGAAAGGTCGGCGCCAGTTGCGGCGCGCGCGGCGGTCAGGAACAGCTCCGGCGCCGGTACGGACTTTCCGGCGGCTGCGTCTCGGCTGGCGAGCCGGCGCTGGGCTCGCAATATCTTGTCGATCCCGCCTTTCACCCTCAGTTGCTCGTCCACCCAGAGTGCGAAGATGTTGCCGCGGTCGTAGGGCAATTGCCCCGCGGCCTGATCGCTCCAGAAGCGTGCCTGAATGGCGGCATTGGGCAGCGCACGGGCCGGAGAGGTCGCGAGGCGGAACAGCACGGCATTCTTTTCGGCGGCATAATCTTCGAGCGACCAGATGCCGGCGCGCAGCAGCGTTCGGGCAGCGACGAAATCGGTGAAGCCTTCGGTGATCCAATAGCCCGCCGCTTCGTCCTTCGGCAGCGGTCCGCCGATCTCGCGGGCGATCCAGTTGTGCATATATTCGTGCGCGAGGAAGCGCGTGGCGTCGGCGAGCGCATAGTTCGTCGTCGAGGCGATGGCGAAGCCGTCGGTCCGTCCGGTGCCGTGAGTCGAGCGTCGGGCACCATCGGTGGCAAGCGGCGCTATGGGTACGAAGTAGGGCCGCCCCGGATCGCCCCAATAGGCGTTCTGCGCGGCCATGACAGGCGCCAGGCGATCGGCGAAGGCTGCGGCATCGAAGCTCCAGCTGCCGCGCATCGCGACGCGCAAGGGCGCGCCGTCGACCTGTCGCTCGACCAGCTGGATGTCCGGTGCGCCGATGGCGGCACTCTCCACTACATCAGCCACGGTGCCGGGCCGACCGGCGAGGTGATCGAGGTCCGACGCCACGCGCCAGTTCGCCGGCCAATTCTGCCACCTGAAACGGGCGGGCGCGGTCTCACGGCCGTCGGGCGTCGCGAACATGCCTTCGCCGTGGAAGAAGAACCAACCGGGGCGGATCACCGGCCGGGCCTTCTCGAAATCGGCATCCGGATCGGCCGGCGCGTTGGCCGAGATGCGGTAGCGGACGGTGAGCCTTGCGCCCGGCGCGTGCGCGATGCGCCGGGCGGCGTCGCCATCCGCCACGAGGCGGCCGCCGTCGACCGTCAGGTCGGAAACCGCCTGCCACAGCTTATCGGAGCCGGCCCATTCGTTCGGCAGCGACAGGCGGGTCTCGCCGTCGGCATCGCCCTCAAAGCTCAGTTCGACCGCCAGCGCGGTCAGCGCGCCATCGGCGATGACCGGGGCGATGCGGTAGCTGACCGGCGGCTCCGGCGCGCTCGCCGCCCCCGAGAGGATCGGCAGGGCGAGCGCGACGACCGCCGGGCGCATCGTCAGCGCGCCGCCACGGTCGCGGCGGGGATCGGCCGCCAGTCGCGGACGAAGCGATCGAGGAGGCGGACGCCAAAGCCGACGGCGCCCTTGGGCACGGTGGGCGTCGCCTCCGACGACAGCGCCTTCGCGGCGATGTCGAGGTGCGCCCAAGGCGTGCCGGGTTCGGCGAAGAAGCCGATGAAGTGCGCGCCGAGGCTCGCGCCCGGACCGCCGCTTTCGGCCGAGTTCTTGATGTCGGCGATGTCGGACTTCATGGTTTCGGCGTGGTTGGGATGGAGCGGCAGGCGCCACAGCTCCTCGCCCGTCGTCCGTCCCGCGCTCAGCAGCTGGTCGGCGAGCGCGTCGTGGCGGCTGAACAGCCCGGCATAGTCGCTGCCCAGCGCGCCGACCACCGCGCCGGTGAGCGTCGCGACATCGACGATCGCCGCCGGATCGTAACGCTTCTCGGCATAGGCGACGGCATCGGCGAGCACGAGACGGCCTTCGGCGTCGGTGTTGATCACCTCGATGGTCTTGCCATTCATGGCGCGCACGACGTCGCCGGGGCGCTGAGCACCGCCGCCCGGCATGTTCTCGGCGAGCGCAGCGATGGCGACGACATTGACCGGCGCGCCACGCCTGGCGAGCGACAGCGCGGTGCCGACGACGGCGGCAGCGCCCGCCATATCGTCCTTCATGCGCCACATGCCATTGCCGCCCTTGAGCGAGATGCCGCCCGAATCGAAGGTGATGCCCTTGCCGGCCAAGATGATCGGCTTGTCAGGAGCGCCGGCGCCCTTGTACTCGACGATCAGCATCCGCGGCGGGCGGCGGCTGCCCTGCCCCACGCCGAGGATCGCCCCCATGCCGAGCTTCTCCATCGCCGGGACGTCGAGCACCTCGATGCGTGCACCGGCGACGCCCTTGAACGCCTCGCGCGTGCGGGCGACGAAGCTTTCCGGATAGATGACGTTCGCCGGCTCGGCAATCAGGTCGCGCGTGAAGGCCACCGCCTCCGCCAGCGGCGCCTCCGCCTCGGCAGTGCCGCCGGGCGCCACGATCGCAAGCGCGGGCCGGGCGGACGCATCACCGCTCTTGTAGCGGTCGAAACGATAGGCGCCGAGGCGGTAGCCGAGCGCGATCTCGGCTGGCGCGGCGGCGGGCAGTGCGGAGGCGACCAGCACGACGTTGCCCTTGGCCTTCGCCGTCTCCTTCGCGGCGGTGCCGCCGAGGTTCTGGAGATCGACGGCGGCCAGCGGCTTGTCGCCCAGGCCGATCACGACGATGCGGTCGTAGCCGCCGGTCGCGTGGAGCGTGAGCGTGCTCTTCGGCTTGTAGTCGAACGACGCGGCGGCGAGCGCGCGGGCGACGGCGGCACGGGTCCCGGCGTCGAGCGCGGCGCCTGTGCGGTCGAGGTCGGCGGCGCCGGCCAGCGGCAGTACCAGCGTGCCCGAGGCCGGCGCCTGCGCGACGACCGAGACGGCCTGCGCGCCGGCGGATGACGGCGTGGTCAGCGACAGCGCGAGAATGGCAGAAGCAGCGAGAAGGCCGCGCATGGAATTTATCCCCCGGGACATGGTTATGATTATGCTGACCAAGACTAGCGCGGGAGGCGCCGCGAGCAAGCGCTTTGGGCCTATCCGCTGGACGGCTGGTGCATGCACGCCCGCCACCGCAGCTGATGGATCGTTCGCAGAGATGCGCCGTTGAGCCATGGTCTCGTGGCTGCCGTGGTCCCGACCTCGGGCGGCGGCCGAGGGGAGGAAGCGCCGTGCCGACAGCCTCCGATTCTAAGAATTCGCCGCTTTTCGCCCCGCTCAAGGCCCTGCTGCCCGAGCTCGAGGCGCTCTACAAGGACGTGCACGCCCATCCCGAACTGTCGATGCAGGAGGCGCGCACGGCCTCGATCGCGGCCGAGCGGCTGCGTTCCGCCGGCTATGAGGTGACGACCGGGGTCGGCAAGACCGGCGTCGTCGGGCTGCTCCGCAACGGCGACGGCCCGACCATCATGCTGCGCGCCGACATGGACGCGCTGCCGGTCCGCGAAGCGACCGGGTTGCCCTACGCCAGCACGGTGAGCGCTACCGACGCGGACGGGAAGACCACGCCGGTGATGCATGCCTGCGGCCACGACATGCACGTGACATGGCTCGTCGGCGCGACCCGCCTGCTCGCAGAGGCGCGCGATGCCTGGCGGGGCACGGTCATGGCGGTGTTCCAGCCCGGCGAGGAGACCGCGCAGGGCGCGCGGGCGATGATCGACGACGGGCTGTTCGACCGCTTCCCCAAGCCCGAGGTCGTGCTCGGCCAGCACGTCATGGTCGGTCCCGCGGGCGCCGTCGCCGGGCGCAGCGGGACGATCACGTCGGCGGCCGACAGCCTTCAGATCACGCTCTACGGACGCGGCGCCCACGGATCGATGCCCCAGGCCAGCATCGATCCGGTGATCATGGCGGCTTCGACGGTGATGCGGCTGCAGACCATCGTCTCGCGCGAGATCGCCGCGACCGATGCCGCCGTCGTCACGATCGGGTCGCTCCAGGCGGGGACGAAGGAGAATGTCATCCCCGACGAAGCCGTCATCAAGCTGAACGTCCGCACCTTCGACGAAGGCATACGTCAGCGCGTGCTGGACGCGATCACCCGCATCGTCAACGCCGAGGCGGCGGCCTCCGGCGCGCCGAAACCGCCCGAGATCGTTCCGCTCGACCGCTATCCGCTCGTCGTGAACGACAGCGAGGCGGCCAAGCGGGTCGTAGCGGCGTTCCGCGCCCATTTTCCCGAGGAACGGGTGCGCCTGACCGGCCCCACATCGGCCAGCGAGGACTTCGGCTCGTTCGGGGCCGAATGGGGCGTGCCCTCCGTCTTCTGGTTCGTCGGCGGCACCGATCCCGACCTCTATGCCAAGGCGAAGGCCGCCGGCCGGGTCAACGAGATCCCGACCAACCACAATCCCAAGTTCGCCCCGGTCCTGCACCCGACGCTCGGGACCGGTGTGGAGACGATGGTCACCGCCGCGATGGCCTGGATCGCCGCCGACAGATGACGCGCGACGAGCCATGGTCGCATTGATCGAGATCGATCCGGCGAGCGAGCCGGTGCGGACGCTCGTTCTCACCCTCGACCTGTGCGGAACCTTCGCCTTCGCGCTCAGCGGCGCGATGGCGGGCGTCCGGCGGCGTCTGGATGCATATGGCGTGCTGGTGCTGGCTTTCGTGGCATCCACCTTCGGCGGCCTCACCCGCGACCTGCTGATCGGCGCCGTTCCACCGGCGGCGCTGCAGGACTGGCGCTACCTGGCCGTGTCGCTGCTGGCGGGCCTCATCGCCTTCTTCTGGTCTCCGCTGATCGAGAAGCTCCGCAACCCGGTCCGGCTGCTCGATGCGGCAGGCCTCGCCTTCTTCTGCGTCTCGGGCGCGGAGAAGGCGCTGGCCTTTGGGCTCAGCCCGGTGATGGCGG
>JAEZQR010000261.1 GCA_023413015.1 Pseudomonadota bacterium | reverse complement strand
AGCGGCTCGACGACATTGCCGAGCGATTTCGACATCTTCTCGCCGCGGTTGAGCACGAAGCCGTGGCCGAACACCGTCTTCGGCAGCGGCAGGCCCGCCGACATCAGGAACGCCGGCCAGTAGACGGTGTGGAAACGGACGATGTCCTTGCCGATGATGTGGACGTCGGCGGGCCAGGTGCGTTCCCACTGCGCCATGTCATCGGTCCAGCCGATGCCGGTCATGTAGGTGGTGAGCGCATCGACCCAGACGTACATGACATGCTTCGGATCGCCCGGCACCGGCACGCCCCAGTCGAAGCTGGTGCGCGATACCGACAGGTCCTTCAGCCCGCCGCGCACGAAGCTAAGGATCTCGTTGCGGCGGCTCGCGGGCTGGATGAACTCGGGATTTTTTTCGTACAGTTCCAGCAGCTTGTCGGCATAGCTTGAGAGCTTGAAGAAATAGCTCTCCTCGACCGTCCACTCGACGGGCGTGCCCTGCGGCGACAGCTTCTCGCCGGTGTCGGCGATCTTCAATTCGCTCTCGTCGTAATAGGCCTCGTCGCGAACCGAATACCAGCCTTCGTAACGGTCGAGGTAGATGTCGCCGTTGGCCGCCATGCGCTTCCACAGCTCGGTGACGCCGCGATAATGCGCCTCGCCCGAGGTGCGGATGAAACGGTCGATCGAGATATCGAGCTTCGCCATCATCGTCTCGAAATGCGGGACCATGGTGTCCGCGAAGGCCCGCGGCTCTAGGCCGGCGTCACGCGCGGTCTTCACCATCTTCAGCCCGTGCTCGTCGGTGCCGGTCAGCAGCGTGACGTCGCGGCCATCGAGGCGGTGGAAGCGCGCGATGAAGTCGGTGGCGATCGCCTCATAGGCATGGCCCATGTGCGGGCGGCCGTTCGGATAGGCGATGGCGGTGGTGATGTAGAATTTTTCGCGGTTCGGCATGAGGGGCGATTACACGCCCGTTATCCTCTCGTCACCCCTCAACGGCAGCGACGAGGTTGGCGAGCTCATACGTGACGCTCTGCGGATCGAGCGAAAGCGGCAGGGCCTGCGCGCTCAGGGCGTGCGCCTGCTCCCACAACGAGAGCGTCTTCGCGAGCGGTGCGCCTTGCTGCCCCTGCGCCGCTTGCGCGAGAAAGGCCGGGGCGAGTTCGAGGAAAGCCTCGTAACGCAGCTGCGCATTCTTCGCAGCGAGCATCTTTGCAAGGTCGAGCGCGCGGGCATTGCGCTGCGCGGGCGAGCCGTGGGTAAGCTCGCTGAGCGCGCGCGTGAGTCCAACGATGTCGAGGCCGGCGAAGCGCAGCGCCCGCCCCGGGCTGCCCTCGGCGAGCGCGGCGAGTGATGCCACCTCGCCACTCTCGGAAAGCTGCCGTTCGAGGACAGTGCGAACCTCCGCCTCGGCCAGCGGCTGGAATCGCAGAATGCGGCAGCGCGAGCGGATCGTCGGGAGCAATCGGCCCGGCGCATGGCTCACCAGCAGGAACAGCGTATTCGCCGGCGGCTCCTCAAGGCTCTTGAGGAAGGCGTTGGCGGCCTCGCGGCGCATCTCCTCGGCGGCATCGACGATCACGACGCGCCATGGCGAGAAGCTCGGCTGCGTGTGGAGTAGCGGCTGAAGCTCGCGCACCTGATCGACGACGATCTCGGCCTTCACCTTGCCGGTCTTCTCGTCCTCCAGGCGCGTGAGACGGCGGAAGTCCGGATGACTGCCGGCAGCGAGCAGCTTGGCGATACGATGCTCGGGCGACACGTCCAGCCGGTCCGACGCGACGCCCTCGGCGGGCCCGGCAGCGCTCGCCAGCACGTAGGCGGCCGCGGCCTGCGCGAACGTGCCCTTGCCGATGCCCTGCGGCCCGGTGAGCAGCCACGCATGGTGCAGCCGCCCGGCGCGCCACGCGTCCAGGAAGGTACGTTGTTGGTCGAGATGGCCGACGAGCATGGGCGTAGAGCTAGCGGGTCACGGCAGTGCCGTCACCTCGGCCCACACCCGCTCCGCCACCTCGTCGATGCCACAGGCACCGTCGATCAGGCGGCAGCGCCCGGGCTCGGCGGCGGCACGAGCGCGGAAGGCGGCACGGACCTGCTCGTGGAAGGCAGCGCCGTGGCGTTCGAAGCGATGTTCGGCGCCGGCGCGGTCGGCGGTGCGACCCAGCCCTTGCTCCACTTCGCAATCGAGCACGAAGGTCAGGTCGGGCCACAGACCGCCCGTGGCGAAATCGTGGACTTGGCGCAGCTGCGCTTCGGGGATGCCCTTGGCGGCACCCTGATAGACGAAGCTGCTGTCGGCGTAGCGGTCGCTGATCACCCACGCGCCACGCGCCAGCGCCGGGCGGATCGTGCGGGCGACATGGTCTGATCGCGCCGCGTTCATCAGCAACGCCTCGGCCGCGGGCTCCCACCGATTGGGATCGCCGGTGACGAGCAGCGCGCGGATTTCCTCCGCGCCCGGCGTGCCACCGGGCTCGCGGGTGACCACCACCTCCTTGCCCTGGCTCCTCAGCCGCTCGGCGAGGAGGCGG
>JAEZQR010000119.1 GCA_023413015.1 Pseudomonadota bacterium | reverse complement strand
CACCCGCTTGACGGGCACCAGAACCTTCATGCGCACCTCCAAAGGGCGAGAAAATTGCGGTTGACGTTTGCGTCAACCGCTTGGGCCAAGTCAACCATGCCGCGCCGCACAAAAATGACGGGTGGCGATTGTCTCACATACCTGGATAGCCGTCGCGGCTGAGCAACCGCGCGAGGTGTGCCGTATTGCGCGCAAGCACTGCTGTTGCCTTCGCTGTGGGCTCCGGCGTCTCCTTCAGCTCCTTATAATCGGTCGTGTGCATGGCCTCGCCGACCCAGTAGGTCGAAGCACCGGCCGCCACTGTGTAGCCGACATCGTTCAGCGCCTGGAACAGCTCGGCGGTAATATGGTGGGCCCCGTCCTCGTTGCCGACGACCGCGACCGCCGCCACTTTGCCATAGGGCGGCATGCGGCCCTGCTCATCAGTCTCGGAGAGAAAGGCGTCCATGCGCTCGAGCACGCGTTTGCCAACGCTCGACATTTGGCCCAGCCAAACAGGTGTGCCGAAGACGAGGACATCCGCAGACAGGATGCGCTCGCGCAGAGCGGGCCATGCATCGCCCTCGCCCTCATCCGAGGTAACGCCAGGCAGGATATTATGATCGACGACACGAATGATACCTTGGCTATCAACATCGTGCTCACCAAGGGCTGCGAGCACCTCGCCCAAGAGCCTGTCCGTCGACGAAGTTTCGTCCGCTGACGAGCGCTTGAGGCTGCAGTTCAACGCGATCGCGGTCAGCGGCATAGGCTTTGTCTCCTGCAACGGGTTATCGCTTACGGCTCCATCCGCGCCGGCGCGGCGGCCCAGACATGAAGCGAGAACAGCTCCCGGCTATCGGTCCAGGCGGCGAGTGGCTCCCAGCCACTGGCGCGCGCGAGGAAGCGCGCCTCCGGTGCGGTATATTTGTAGCTGTTCTCGGTGTGGATGGTCTCGCCGGCCGCGAGGCCGAAGCGCCGCCCCGCCACGACGAACTCGACCGGGCGGGTCGCCAGCAGGTGCATCTCGATCCGGCCCAGCGTGTCGTTCCAGATCGCCCGATGCTCGAACGCCTCGACCGGCACGCTTCCGCCCAGCTCGCGGTTGATGCGGTGCAGGAGGTTGAGGTTGAACGCGGCGGTGACGCCCGCGGCATCGTCATAGGCGGCCTCGAGCAGCCGCGGGTTCTTGCGGGTGTCGATGCCGATCACCAGCCGCGCCGCCTCGCCCAGCGTATCGCGGAACGCGCGCAACAGGTCGACCGCATGGGCATGATTCATGTTGCCGATCGTCGAGCCGGGGAAGAAGCCGAGCATCGGCCGGCCCGCCACGCGCGCCGGCAGCGCGAAGGGGTGGGTGAAGTCGGCGGCGACCGGCAGCACGTCGAGGCCGGGATGCGCCTGTGCCAGCGCGGCGGCGGAATCGCGCAGGAAGTCGGCCGAGATGTCGACCGGCACATAGGCGGCAGGATCGACCTGCGCGAGCAGCAGCGGGGTCTTGGTACTCGACCCCGAGCCGAACTCCACCACCACCCGCCCGCGCCCTACCAGCCGCGCGATGTCCGGCCCGTGACGCTCCAGGAGCCCGATCTCGGTGCGCGTCGGATAATATTCCGGCAGCCGTGTAATTTCTTCGAACAGCTCGGAGCCGCGCCGGTCATAGAAGAAGCGCGCCGGGATCACCTTCGGCGTCTGCGACAGCCCGGCAATGACGGCGCGGGCAAATCCACTTTCGGCGATGACGGTCATTCGGCATCCTTCGCGAGCCGCACGCCGGTGAACTGCCAGCGCTGGTGGGGATAGAAGAAGTTGCGGTAGGTCGGGCGCGAATGGCCGGGCGGCGTGGCGCACGACCCGCCGCGCAGCACGAACTGCCCCGCCATGAACTTGCCGTTGTACTCGCCCACCGCGCCCGGCGCCGGCCGGAAGCCGGGGTAGGGGAGATAGGCGCTGCCGGTCCATTGCCAGCCGCTGTCGTAGAGCTGCGGCAGGTCGGGCCGGGCGCGCGCGATCGTCTCCCACTCCGCCTCGCGCGGCAGCCGCGCACCGGCCCAGGCGGCGAAGGCGTCGGCCTCGTAATAGCTGACATGCGTGACAGGGGCCGCTGGATCGACCGGCTGCGGTCCGCGAAGCGTGAAGGTCCGCCACTCACCCTTGTCGCGATGCCAGTAGAGCGGCGCCTCGATACACTCGCGCTGCACCCAGGCCCAGCCGTCGGACAGCCAGAGCGATGGTGTCACATAGCCGCCGTCGGCGATGAACTCGAGCCATTCGCCGTTGGTGACCAGCCGGTCGGCCAGCCGGAACGGCGACAGCAGGACGCGATGCGCCGGTCCCTCGCAGTCGAAGGCGAAGCCCGGCCCCGAATGTCCGACGACGACGATGCCACCGGGATGGTCGATCCAGCCTGTCGTGGCGCCCGCCGCCACTGGTTTCGGCGCGTCCGCTGCATAGCAGGGCTGGAGCGGGTTCTGCGCGAACAGGTGGAGGATGTCGGTCAGCAGCAATTCCTGATGCTGCTCCTCGTGATGCGTGCCGAGCTCGACCAGCGCGCGCGCCACACCGTCGAGGGCCGGCAGCACCGCCTCGAGCGCGGCATCGACATGCGCGCGATAGGCGAGCACGGTCGCCAGATCGGGACGCGTCAGCAGCCCGCGCCGGTCGCGCGGCTGCCGCGCGCCCTCGGCCTCGTAATAGCTGTTGAACAGATAGGCGAACCGCTCGTCGAAGGCGCGGTAGCCGGGCACATGGTCGCGCAGCACGAAGCTCTCGAAGAACCA
>JAEZQR010000014.1 GCA_023413015.1 Pseudomonadota bacterium | reverse complement strand
GGCGCCTTCGTTGCCGCCATAGGCGCCGCCGTGATGGTTTGTATCGAAGCGCTGGCTGCCGTAGCCGCCGCCGACTTCGCCGGGCCCCATTTCTCCCTTCTCATTGGCGGCGCGGACGCGCTTCCGGTTGGCACCACTCACATCCTTCGGATCGTCGGACACATCGTCTCTCCATTCGCCATTTGGAGAGCCAACGAAGCGGGAATAGGCCCGTTCCTCGGGTTCAGTTCGGGCGCACGAACAGCTCGACGCGCCGGTTCTGCGACTCGACCGCGCCGTCGGCGGTGCTGACCAGCCCCTGCCGCTCACCATAAGCCTCGACTTGGATCGTGTCAGGCGCGACGCCGGCGTTGATCAGATGGTCCCGAACCGCCGCCGCGCGCCGTCGGGACAGGCCCTGATTACGGCGCTCGCTGCCCGAACGGTCGGCGTGCCCCGCCACCACGAGCCGCACACCAGCCAACTGCCGGTAATCGGTGACCGCTCGATCGAGGATTGTCATCGCATCCGCGGTGATCTCGTCGCTGTCCAGATCGAAGAACACCGTGTAGGCTGGCGGTCCGGACGAGGCGGCAACCGGCAATGTGTCCCGCGCCGCTATCTTTGGGTTGACGGCACAGCCGGCCAGAAGAACTGACACCGCCAGAGCCTCGAATCCGATCCGGCCGTACAACCGCCGCATGCCGCCTCCTGCCGCCACCATGATACGAATTCTCTATCTCAAGTTTCGTGATCTTACGCGGCCGTTTCGTTGCGGTTGCGGCAGCCTGTTCGGCGCATTGGGTGGAGCGGTTGAAAAGTGCGGCGAGATGCAGGAACCAAGTGGTTACCTGCGCTTACCAGTGAAGCTAGTCTATGGGCTGGCCAACAGGGGGTATTACGATGCAGGACATGACACGCCGCGCACGGCGCGTGCAGGTCCGCGGCGGATGAGAATGTTCGGGCTTCCCGACAGCTGGCGTCGTGCACCCGTCATGGTGCTTTCCTGGGTCCTGCTGCTGCTGCTCGTTGGTCTCGGAATTGCGACCTACGGCGATCACCTCTATCGGGAGCATAACCGGCAGACGGCCGAGGTGCAGGCGACGATGCTCGCCAAGAGTATCGGCGTGGCGCTCGAATTCGGCGATGGCTCGATCATCCGCGAGAATGTCCGCTCGCTGAGCGCCAATCCCGTCATCGAAGCCGCCGGCATCTACGATCTGGACGGCAGCCGCGTCGCCGGCTTCTCGCGGAACGGAGAGGCGCTACCGAAACGGCCGCCCGCTGCCTCGATCGACGATGATGAGCGCTTGGCCCTGATCGCGCCAGTTCTGAGCGGCGGGGAGCGCGTCGGCACCGTCTATCTCCAGACGGCGCTCGAGCCGCTCGCGCAACGGCTCGCCCGGTACGGCGGCCTGATCCTGCTGGCCGCGATGGGCGGCATCGCCGTGCTCGTCGTGATCGCCGCCGCAGCCGCACAGCGGCGTACCAATGCGCAGCTCGCCGCCACCAACGAGGCGTTGCGCACGCAGATCGCCGAACGCGAGCAGGCCGAGGAGCGGCTGCGCCAGGCGCAGAAGATGCAGGCAGTGGGCCAGCTCACCGGCGGCATCGCGCACGACTTTAACAACCTGCTCACCCCGATCATGGGTGGGCTCGAGATCATCTCGACCATCACCACCGAGCCGCGCGTGCGCGGGCTCGCCAACAATGCGCTCGAAGCGGCGCGGCGCGGCGCGAAGCTCACCGGCCAGCTGCTCGCCTTCTCGCGCACGCACCGGCTCTCGACCGCACCAGTCCCGATCAACGATCTCATCTCCGGCATGGAGGACATGCTGCGCCACACGATCGGCGGATCGGTGGACGTTCAGCTGGCGCTTACGTCCGACGCCGGTACCGCTACCTGCGATGCCAATCAGATCGAGAACGCGATCCTCAACCTCGCGATCAACGCACGCGATGCCATGCCGGAAGGCGGGACGCTCACCATCCGCACCGGCCGCATCCGCCTGGATCACGGCGGCGAACTCGAGCCGGGTGACTATGTGACGATCTCCGTCATCGACACCGGTACCGGCATGCCGCCCGAGGTGCTGGCGCGCGCTACCGAACCCTTCTTCACCACCAAGCCCGTCGGCAAGGGCACCGGACTGGGGCTGGCACAGGTGTACGGCATCACCCAGCAGTTCGGCGGCACGCTACGCATCGAGAGCGCGGTCGGCGTCGGCACGAGCATCGAACTGCTGCTGCCCGCCGCCGTCGAGCAAGAGGCCGACGCGCGCGACGAGAAACTGAGCGAGCTGCCGGCGCCCAATCGCCGCCGCGGTGCGGAAATCCTGATCGTCGACGACGACCCCGATGTCCGCAACTTCCTCGCCAGCACGCTCGAATCGCTCGGCTACCGGGTCAAGGCGGCGGAGAACGGCGACGAAGGCCTGCGCCTGCTCGATCAGGGCGAACCCGACATGATGCTTGTCGACTACGCGATGCCGGGGCTGAACGGCGCCGACATGGCCCGCGCCGCGCGCAGCCGCTGCCCGCAGCTGCCGATCGTCTTCGTGACCGGCTATGCCGATACCGACGCCCTGACCGA
>JAEZQR010000324.1 GCA_023413015.1 Pseudomonadota bacterium | reverse complement strand
GGAAGCCGCCCGTCATCCGAATGATCGTGTCGCGCCGGTCGATGCCCATCTGCGGCCCGCGCGACAGATAGGTCGCATCGGGCGCGTAGACCGTCTCGAGCCCGCTCGGGTCGAGCGCCGTGTAGGCTGCCTGCATCCGCTCGTAGACCGCGTTCGCCGCCGCGTCGTCCGCCCGCGCCGGCGCCGCCATCGCCACCAGCGCCGCCGCCATCAGAATCGGTTTCATCCCTGCCCCCATGCCTGTCGCTGCCCTCCTAGCGGGCGCACACGCACGCGGCAGGCGCTATCCGACGAACGCCCGAATCCATCCTACGAACGGCAGCCGCCAGACAGTCAGGGCATCTCGAACCCGTAGCGCTCGAACGTCGGCGGTACCGGCGCCACCGCCTCGATCGGCGCTGTGCCCTCGGCGTAGGGCACGCGCACCGCCCGCGCGTGGAGCAGCAGCCCCGCGCCCTTGCCGTAGACGGGATCGCCGATGATCGGGTGGCCCAGTTGCGCGGCATGCACGCGGATCTGGTGCGTGCGCCCGGTCTCGGGGTTGAACTCGACGAGCGCGCGGCCGCCCTTGCGGTCGAGCACGCGCCAGCGGGTGCGCGCCGGCTTGCCCTTGGGGTCGACGGTCACGCGCCAGCCTTCCGCCTTCGACGAGACTTTCAGCAGCGGCGCGTCGATCATGCCTTCGTCCGCCGCCGGCGCGCCGTCGAGCACCGCCCAGTAGGTCTTCTTGATCGCGTTCGCCTCGAACAGCGCACCGAGGCGCTTCAGCGCCTTCGGGTGCCGCCCGAGCACGAGGCAGCCCGAGGTGTCGCGGTCGAGCCGGTGCGCGGGGCTTGGCTCGCGCTTGAAGCCGAAGCGGAGTTCGGGGAGTCGGTCCTCGAGGCTGCGCGGCGTCTTGGGGCCGGGATGGACCGCGAGGCCGGCCGGCTTGTCGATGATCAGCACGTGCGCGTCGATGTAGAGCACGCGAACGTTGTCATTTTGTACTTTAGAGTCCATATGGCGTGCGCGGTTGTCCTGCGGTGTCCGGACCCGCTTACGAGATTCGAGAAGGAATTGCATGGCGAAGGAAGAAGCCCTCCGCTTCGACGGCGTGATTTCGGAAATTCTGCCCGACGGCCGTTTCCGCGTGATGCTGGACAATGATCACGAGATCATCGCCTACACCGCCGGCAAAATGCGCAAAAACCGCATCCGTTCGATCGTTGGCGACCGCGTTCAGGTCGAGATGACGCCCTACGACCTTACCAAGGGCCGCATCGTCTTCCGCGAGAAGACCGCCCCGATTCCAATGAACCAGCGCCGCTTCTTCCGCCGCTGATCTCCCGCTTTCATTGACTTTTTGCTGGCTACTCGCTAGGTGGCCGGCTTCCCGACATTTCTGTCCCCGGAGTTCACGATGGCGCGCGTTACCGTCGAAGATTGCGTCGACAAGATCCCGAACCGCTTCGACCTCGTGCTGGCCGCGGCGCAACGCGCCCGCCAGATCTCGAGCGGCGCCGAGCTAACCCTCGATCGCGACCGCGACAAAAACCCGGTGGTGGCGCTCCGCGAGATCGCCGAGCAGACGATCCGTCCCGAGGATCTCTCCGAGGCGATCGTCGGTACGATGCAGCGCGTGATCGTTGCCGACGAGGACGCGCCGGACGAGGTTGGCTCGCTCGCCGCCTCGGCCGAGGCACTTCGCCTCACGGCGGCGCAGCCGCCGCGCAATACCAATCTGGGCGCAGACTACGAATAACGCGCCTTTGGGTTGCTACCCGCTGCCCCGACTTCCAATATAGGGAAGTGTCAGTGGCAGCGGGATTTTAATGCTCCGACAGTATGAGCTGGTCGAACGGGTCAAATCCTACGACCCGGAGGCCGACGAAGATCTGCTCAACCGAGCGTACGTCTTTTCCATGAAGGCGCACGGGTCGCAGCTGCGCGCCAGCGGTGACCCCTATTTCTCGCACCCGATCGAGGTGGCAGGTATCCTCACCGACCTGCGGTTGGACGACGAGACGATCGCCACCGCGATCCTGCACGACACGATCGAGGATACGGTCGCCACGCCCGAGCAGATCGAACGCCTGTTCGGGCCGAACGTCGCGCGCTTGGTCGACGGCGTCACCAAGCTGTCGCGCATCGAGGCACAGACCGAGAGCGAGCGCGCCGCCGAGAATTTCCGCAAGTTCCTGCTGGCAATGTCCGACGACATCCGCGTGCTGCTGGTCAAGCTAGCCGACCGGCTGCACAACATGCGTACGCTCCACCATATCCCGAATCCCGACAAGCGGCGACGTATCGCGCGCGAGACGATGGACATCTACGCGCCACTCGCCGAGCGGATCGGCATGTACGAGTTCATGAACGAGCTGCAAGAGCTGTCGTTCAAGGAACTCGAACCTGAAGCCTATGCCTCGATCACCAAGCGGCTGGAGCAGCTGCGCGCCGGTGGCGGTGATCTAGTCGTGCGCATCACGAACGGCCTTAAGCAGCTGCTCGCGCAGAACGGCATTGATGCCGACGTCACGGGGCGCGAGAAGCGCCCTTACTCGATCTGGCGCAAGATGCAGGAACGCCATATCGCCTTCGAGCAGCTGTCCGACGTCATGGCATTTCGCGTGATCGTCGCCGAGCCCGACGACTGCTACCGCGCGCTCGGCATCATCCACCGGCACTGGCCGATGGTGCCGGGCCGCTTCAAGGACTTCATCTCGACGCCCAAGCGCAACGGTTACCGCTCGATCCATACGACGGTGATCCACAGCGATCGCATGCGCATCGAAATCCAGCTGCGCACACGCCGCATGCACAGCGAGAATGAATACGGATTGGCGGCGCACTGGGCATACAAGCAGGGCGTCAACGGTAATGGCGCCGGGCAGCAATATCCCTGGCTCAGCGACCTACTCGAGATCCTTGAGCATGCATCGAGCCCCGAGGAACTGCTCGAGCATGCCAAGCTGGCGATGTACCAGGACACGGTGTTCTGCTTCACCCCTAAGGGCGAGCTGATCCAGTTGCCCCGTGGGTCGACGCCGGTGGACTTCGCCTATGCAGTGCACACCGAACTAGGCGACACCACGGTCGGCGCCAAGGTGAACGGACGCGTCGTCCCGCTGCGCACGCGCCTTCAGAACGGCGATCAGGTCGAAATCCTGCGGTCGAAGGCGCAGGAGCCCGATCCTGCCTGGGAGGCGTTCGTCGTCACCGGCAAGGCACGCTCCGCGATCCGCCGGCATGTGCGTCACAAAGAGCGCGACGAACTTATCGAGATGGGCCTCAAGCTCTACGACGAGATCGCTGCGCGGGTGACGACGCCGCTGTCGGAGGCAGCAGTCGATCAAGCGCTCACGCGCCTCAAGCTGCCTGACAGGGAGGCGCTATTCGTGGCGCTAGCGAGACAGACAGTCACCGATGAGGCGCTGCTCGATGCATTGTTCCCCGGCGCAACCGAAGGCAAGCGCGCGGTCAAGACCAAGCGCCAGCAATCGGCGATCTCGATCAAGGGGCTGACGCCTGGCATGGCATTCCGGCTCGCCGACTGCTGCCATCCGATCCCCGGCGACCGCATCGTCGGCGTCCGCCGTCCGGGCGAGGGTATCGAGGTGCACACTATCGACTGCACGTCGCTCGAACGCGAGACCGAAGGCGAATGGCTCGACCTCGCTTGGTCACCGGAAAGCGACAATGCAATTGCGCGGCTGCAGGTCATCCTGCGCAACGAGCCAGGCTCCCTCGCGACGATGACCAGCATCCTCGCTGCCCACGGTGCCAACATCGTGAACATCCATCTGCGGCACCGCGACCGACAATTCCACACCTTCTCGGTCGATCTGGAGGTGGACAATCTCGCACATCTGACGAATATCCTCGCCGCACTGCGCGCCGCGCAGGGCATCACATCAGTGGATCGGGTGAAGGCGTGACCCAAGACGAAGTCCTGGCGGAATTCCGTGCGGCCGAGGCGCTGCTCGAAGGCCATTTCATCCTGTCCTCGGGCCTGCGCTCGCCAAAATATCTCCAGTGCGCACGCGTGTTGATGGACCCACATCGGGCGGAGCGGCTGTGCAAAGCGCTGGTCGCAACCTTCCCCGAATGGGTGAGACGGGAGACGACTGCCGTCGTGGCGCCCGCCATGGGCGGCGTGATCGTCGGTTACGAGCTCGCACGCGCCATGAAAGTCGACTCGATGTTCGTCGAGCGGCCGAGCGGCACCTTTGAGTTACGGCGCGGCTTTCGTCTGACATCGGGGCAGCGCGTGCTGATGATGGAGGACGTGGTCACCACCGGGCTGTCCTCACGCGAGGCGATTAAGGCCATCGAGGCCGCCGGCGGTCAGGTCATTGCCGCCGCCTGCCTCGTCGACCGCTCGAACGGCTCGGCGGACGTCGGCATTCCGCTCTATCCGTTGATCCGGCTTGAGGTACCAACCTACACGCCCGAAGCGGTGCCGCCCGAACTCGCAGCGCTGCCGGCGGTGAAACCGGGAAGCCGCGCCGCGTGAGCGACTTGCGCCTCGGCGTCAACATCGATCACGTCGCGACGATCCGCAACGCTCGCGGCGGGATGCACCCGGATCCTGTTCGTGCGGCAAAGCTGGCAGCATCCGCCGGTGCCGACGGCATCACGGCACATCTGCGCGAGGACCGGCGCCACATATCCGACGATGACATCGCGCGACTGTCGTCCGAGATCGACCTGCCACTCAATCTCGAAATGGCAGCGACCGACGAGATGCTGGCCATCGCGCTCAAGCACCGCCCGCACGCCGCCTGCATCGTGCCTGAACGGCGCGAGGAACGTACGACCGAAGGCGGGCTCGATGCCGCGGGGCAGCACAATGTGCTGGCGCCGCTCGTCGAGCGGCTGCGCAATGCCGCCATCCGCGTTAGCCTGTTCATCGAACCCGATCGCCGGCAGATTGACGCCGCCAAGCGGCTCGGCTCTCCCGTCGTCGAGCTACACACAGGCCGCTATTGTCATCTCTCAGGCCAAGCGCAGGCTGAGGAGCTTCACCGGCTGCGTGAAGCTGCCGCCTATGCCGCCGACCTCGGTATCGAGGTTCATGCCGGGCATGGCCTGAGCTTTGATAATGTGGGTTCGGTCGCCGCCATTCCCGAGGTTCGTGAATTGAACATCGGCCATTTCTTAGTCGGTGAGGCGATCTTCGTTGGTCTCGATGCGAGCATTCGCGAGATGCGTCGCCTGATGGATGAGGCGCGGGCCGTGTCCTTAAGAGGGCGACTGGCGTGATCGTCCTCGGCCTCGGCAATGATCTCTGTAATATCGAGCGTATCCGGAACTCGATCGATCGATTCGGCGAACGCTTCATCCAGCGCATTTTCACCGATGTCGAGATCGCCAAGGCGAACCGGCGCGAACTGACGCGTGCGGCGACCTACGCTAAGCGATTCGCAGCGAAGGAGGCCTGCGCCAAGGCGCTCGGCACCGGTATCCGGCGCGGCGTGTTCTTCCGCGATATGGGCGTCGTCAATTTGCCCTCAGGACAGCCGACTCTGAAATTGACCGGCGGTGCGGCGGAACGCCTCGCGGCGATGACCCCGTCGGGCATGGTACCCGACATCCATCTTACGATAACGGATGACCATCCATGGGCGCAGGCAGTGGTTCTGATTACGGCACGATCGGCATGACCAAGAAGAAGATCAACTGGTTGCATGAGGTCTGGCAGCTACTGCTGCTCGGGCTCGCCGTACTCGGCTTCCATTCGGCGATTGCCAAACCCTTCTACATCCCTTCCGAGTCGATGCTCCCAACCTTGCTGGTCGGCGATCGACTGGTGGTGACGAAATACCCATACGGGTACAGCTATCTCTCGCCGTCATTGCCCGTGTTGCCCAAGATGAAGGGTCGCCTGTTCGGCCAGCTGCCTGAGCGCGGCGACATCGTCGTCGTCAAGTCGCCGATCGAGCATGTCGATTACATCAAGCGTGTCATCGGCCTGCCGGGTGACACGGTGCAGGTGAAGAACGGGGCTCTATATATCAATGGCAAAGCGGTAGCGCGCCACGCCGTGCCGCCAGTGGATATCGTCGAATCGCCGAACACCAACTGCGACCGCTTCCCGCAGTTCCAGACGGTTCGCGCAGACGGGGCCGAAGTCTGCCGCTATCCCCGCTATCGCGAGACGCTCCCGAACGGCGTGAGCTATGACACGATCGATGCCGAGCCGAACAGCTTTACGGACAACACAGAGCTGTTCCGCGTGCCGGAGGGACATATCTTCCTGATGGGAGACAACCGCGATAACTCGGCCGACAGCCGCGTCCCGCCAGAGATGGGCGGCCTTGGCGTACTGCCGATCGAGAATCTGTCGGGGCGTGCGGAGTTCATCACCTTCTCGCTAGATGGTTCGTTCAACTTGCTCGATCCGCGTACTTGGGCCAGCGCTTTCCGCGGTGAGCGGGCCTTCGAATCACTGCATCCGTCGCGCAACGGCTGACGTCGGAACTCGAGCAGCGCGCCATCGGTTGCGGTCTCGCAACAAGGAGCTGACCGATGAGCGAGACGCAGCAGCCCCCGAGCCCGGTCGAGGTCCATGACCCGCTGGTCCGCAACACGTTGAAGCAAGCGGCAGTATGGCTTGGGCTCGCGGCAGCGATCTTCCTTGCCTGGACGCTGGCCAGTACGCTTCTGCTGATCATTGGCGGGATCATCTTCGCAGCCTTCCTCGATCTGCTTTGCAGATCGTTCGGCCAAGTGTGGAATGGGCCGCGGTGGCTGCGGCTCACGATCGTCGCTCTGGCAATCGTCGCGCTCATCGCCGGCTTCATCGCTTTCGCCGGCCTGCAGCTCGCCGAGCAGGCGGGCGTGCTCCGTCAGACACTCGACGAACAGGTTCAACGTCTGGCGCAACTACTCGAGACGTTTGGAATCACGAACATTGTTGGCAGTGAAGGCCAAGGCCCACTCGCCGGCATCGCGCAGCAGGTGGTGGGTTCGTTCAGCAAGCTGACGCAGGCGTTG